>CAVZEP010000010.1:0-554563 GCA_963774275.1 uncultured Chloroflexia bacterium
AGCCAGGCAGCCGCACACCGATCGCCCATTTAGACATCGGGAAATCCTGGGCTTGCATGGCCACCATCCACGCGACGATTTCCATTGGGGAGGTGTGCTTAGTCCCCGCAATGTGTTGGCTGGCGAGGCGGAGGGTGGCAATCTCGGATTGGATCATTAAACTCTCAGTCTGAAATTTGATTCTGATAGAACGCTTACCAGTTATGTATGCGTCAGCTGGTTGAAAAACTCCCCGCATTTTGGGGCTTTACTCGCAGGTACCAGTTCCGGTCTTTGAGGAGCAATAGGATGGGAATGAGGTTGATTACCAGGACTACCAGGTCCGCCAGCCCGAAATCATCGAAGATGGAAAGTAGCGAAGTGACTATGAAGCAAGCCAGCGTAAGGAAATATGCTAACCGGTTATGCTTTCGGATGAAGAAAAACAGGGTCAACAGGAAACCAGCAATGGCAATGGATAGGAAAGCCATGATTCCCTTCACAAGTGGCTGAGCTGGAAGTGCGGGATGCGCATTGACCGCGATGATGACCCCAAAGACGAGCCATACCAGGGAGTTGATCAGGATGAAACCAAGGGTTATGCTAACTGAGAGAGGTCGTTGAGCCATCTGAACTCCTTTCCAATATCTCCAGAAATTCGTCTAATTTGCTATCTCAATTGCTTTCTTGAGGATGGTGATCCTACGCATTGAATAGGCACCTGCCCGGGTTTTCTTTAGATACTTCTCCATGACCGGGCGGGCATACTTTAGCTCTTGGTGTGCCAGATCGAGGTCAAGATCCAACAAGGTATATATTGCATAGTAGAATGGGAAAAAGCGCCATTTACCATCACCAAGACGATATTCATTCATCATCTTTAACCCCTTCACCATTTGTGCTTCTTTTTTTTCGAAATTACCGATCCAGAAATGCCTCCAGAAAGCCAGTGTGCAGCGTCCGCAGCAAAATGTACCGGTTTCCTGGAAGCCTGGATTTTCACGCATCCACCCAATCGATCTCTCGTATGCATTCTGTACCACGGGTTCAGTATTGCCTAAAATCCAGACTGCGCGAGCGGCTTCTTGACCCATAATATGCCGGGCACTGGCGGAAATTAACCTTTCACCGGTAAATAAGCGGATGCCCCGCTCAAAGTCGGACGGAGTGGGGGCGAACATGTTTCGATAAGAGCCTTTTTCCCCTTGCCGGGAGACTATCCAGCGAGCTACTTCAAGTCCCTCTTCCTGGGTGATCGTCTCACCAAACAGAAACCTCTCGTTGATATGATCTAATGATTCCATCAATGATGTGGTATCTGTAAGCATCACAACATCTCCTAACTTTGTACTACATTCCACTCGTTTATATGGGTGGCTTAAGGTAAAGAAGACCTGCTATCTGCAATTGTAATTATCCCATGGATAATGAACTCTATAGGTATTTTTAATTATATAGTGTTTATACACCTGTGAGTCTACTCTATATCGCAGCTGCTGGTGAGCGTACTTTCACTCCGGCGAGGTCAAGCTTTTGACTGGATGCTTTTGGATGGTATTCAGTCATCTGCACTTATCGTCGGGCGAATGGGACCTTATCTTGCCGGTTTGATGTTGCGGTTCGTCCGAAATACGTTCTCGGGATCCCATTTCGCCTTGACTTCAGCTAACCTGGCGAGTCCTTTTCCAAGCGCTGCCTGGATGCGTTCTGGAGTCTCGTCCTCAGATAAGAAGTTTACGTAATTTCCACCGGTGGAAAACTGCTTCATGTCGGTCCATGCCTGCCGCGCCCATTCCATGTTTGCCATATCTGCATCTGCTTTTTCCCAGGCAGCGGTCAGGTTGAGCACATAGCGCGCATCACGGTTACCTGCGGGTATATAGTCGTCATTAAGACTATTAAGCGCACCACCCAGTTGGAAGAGGGTCGCCCCCGAGTAGGGCGATTGGATCTTAGCCGCATGCTCAATAAACTTCTCGACAAAGGCTGGTTCTATACGTGGGAGATACTCACTCTTCCAGTAGCAACGCCTGCCCTTTGGATTTGCCCCGTCAAGCAACGACTGCAATTGAGTATAAGGTCGGCGCACAAGTATGTCACCGATGGGTGTACCAAACGATTTGATGGGGGCAACGATTTTCTCGCCATCTTCAAGTTTCCCACTGTAACAAGCTCCGAATAAGACGATCGGAGTCCCATGCCGGTCTTTCGGTAACCAGGGTGCAGCAGGTGCCGGGCGCATGATCAGGACAAGAGTGAGTTCTGGGGGGGCTTTCTCCGCCAGTGTCTGGTACAGTTCAATCACATTGGATGCCTCACTTGCAGGCCAGGCTACAAAGCCACCCACCACCTCTGGACCGACCGGAAAGAGCTTGTAATCAAAACCGGTTACAACTCCAAAATTTCCACCACCACCCCGCAGCCCCCAGAAGAGGTCTGCGTTCTCGTCACTGCTTGCATGTACGAGTCGTCCATCGGCGGTCACAACGTCCATACCGACGACATTATCCACCGTCCAACCAAAACGTCTTGTCAGATAACCCAATCCACCACCTAAAGTAAGTCCAGCGACGCCGGTAAGGGATACAAAGCCCATGACTGTGACTAGCCCATGCAGCTGAGTCTCGCGGTCAACATCCGCATTCAAGCATCCAGCTTGCGCATGGGCTACTTTTTCTTTCGGATCGACCCAAACTCCACGCATAAGCGACATGTCGAGCATGAGTGCGCCATCCGCAGTAGCCAGTCCAGCAATGTTGTGCCCTCCACCTTTGATGCAAAGCAATAGATTATGGTCTCGCGCGAACCGGACGCATGCAATCACGTCAGCAACCCCCAGGCACCGCACCACGAGAGCTGGCTTCCGGTCGATCATGGCATTCCAGACCGTGCGGGACTCTTCATAACCGGCTTCACCTGGCAAAAGCAAAGGACCCTTCAGACGCATTTTCAGGCCTTCGAGGGCTTCCTGCTTAAGCTCAAATTCACCACCGTCTAATTGTTTAACTTTTAGCAAAGTTACTGTTTCCATTTTATATTTCTCCTTTGATAGTTCGAAACTATTTATTTCAACCAGTCCTGAAAGATATCGCGGGAAATTGGATTCCCAGCATCCGATATAAGGTTTAATTTTTATAGAACTAGTACATACGTGGAGCTGGATTACGCTAATTATGGTAGAAAATCATTCACTTGTTCCATACAACCAACCCTTGAGTAATATATATCACATAACATGCTATTTATATAGATTAATATGAGAGTATATTCATCATAATAGTCTAAAATACATTTGAATTGGCGATAAGTCGCGATCGTCTTAGGCCTGCGGCTGGGGTGATGGATGTTAGGAAGAAAATGTTAAGATGGATAGTCTGGATTTTACCAAAGCTGGTGTCTATCACGTCTCGAATCAATCAATCTTTTCTTTCATCCCGGGTTTGCCATCCATATCCATATTCTGTATAATTCTTCAGACTACTTTCGATATCGTAAATAATGCAGATCTGTACCCTTAACCCTAAATATATCAACCCAGCGGAGCAAACATGACCAAAACTGTGCTCATAAGCGGTACTTCCACTGGTATTGGCAAAGCCATTAGCCTAGAGCTCGACCGCCAGGGTTATCAGGTCTTCGCAGGGGTTCGAAGCGCGAACGATGCTGAGGCATTGCGCCTCCTGGCTTCTCCCAGGTTGACTCCCGTCATGCTCGACGTGACTTCGCCTGAGACGATATCTGCTGCATGCGTGCAGGTAAATGATAAGACGGGAGGGGAGCTGTCCTGTCTGGTAAATAATGCCGGTATAAGCATTAGCGGATCGCTTGAATTCATGCCCCTCCAGGATTTTCGCCAGCAAATGGAAGTGAATCTGGTGGGTCAATTAGCACTCACGCAAGCCTGTTTACCCATGCTAAGAAAAAGTACTGGCAGGATCATCTTCGTCAGCTCGGCTAGCGGTAGGATGGCGACACCATTTAATGGTCCGTATGCGGCTTCGAAAGCTGCTCTGGTCGCCATGGCAGATGCCTTGCGCATGGAGTTGGCACCCTGGTTTATATCGGTGTCTGTGATGATTGTTGGCAGTGTACAAACACCGATCTGGGACAAAGCATCTCACAAAGCTGGAGAAATCGTGCGGCAAACACCTGCAGAAGCATGGCAGCTATATGGCAAAATGCAAAAGCGCTCCGGCGCATACTATCTCAGCCTTGGTCGAAGAGGCATGACTGCGGAGAAGGTGGCTGAGGTTGCCCACCGTATCCTCAAGAGTAAGCGCCCTAAGGAATATGCGCTTGTCGGGCGGGATGCTGTCTTGGTAGAGCTGATCGCTAAGCTGCTTCCAGTGCGCATGCGGGATTTGTTGGTGAGAGGGGAGATGGGGCTACGCAATTTATAGGGTATACAAATTGACCATGAGTTAAAGCAAGTCGATTTCTGTCCCAGCTGATGGATATAATACATTTACCAAAAAAAATGGATCGCCAGTTTGACCACCTGGTCCGGGAAAATATAGGGCAAGTTTCGACTGGTAGTTAAAAGTGCCTGCTTCCCGATTTGATGAAAAGTATCATGGTTCATCATGCGTCTTCTTGGCCCGAATTTTCATCCCGGGAAAACACCAGGGCATAGCTGTGATCATAACCATAGCCATAAGGACGATTCCATTCGATGACCATTTCACCCTCGAACACCAGAACCTGCCCTACTATGTGAGCGATATCCCAGGCAAGGGTTGTAACCTTATTGTTGACTTTCAGGTTCCCAGCCTCAATCACCACCCGCGCCCCGGGTTTCATCAACCGGAGCATTTGTGCGTAAATCTGCTGGAGATCTCGCAGATACGCACCGTACCCGGATCCAGGAAGGGTATAGGCGGTGAAGGGGTCTTCCCGGTCGTCTTTACTCATATAGGGTGGGGAAGTCAGCGAGAAATCGAACCGTGGTAGCCCATATTCAGCCAGGCATCGGGAGTCACCCAGGATTAGATGATCCGGGTGTTGTAAAAGGGTACGGACGTACTCACTCCGCCGCTTATTTACTTCCAGACCATACGAAACGCGATTAAGCCTTTCAGCCACCCGCAGTGTTGTTCCATATCCGGCGAATGGGTCAAACACCACATCCCCTGGCTTCGTATATTGTTGGATGAAATATTCAGCCAGGCTTTCCGAAAAGCGTACATCATCTCCCCGAAACTCAGCCGGCAATTCAATTTCCTGCACCTTCGACATACGAAGATAGGTTTTCATGAGCCTTCGATGGTCTCCGTTCCACTCGATTCTGCTTCCCAAACGGCTCGCCCACACCTGGATAATACTGTTAACAACCAGGGGTTGGCAGACAGCACCTCAAAATCTGGCATATATAACCAGCTATTCACCAAAAGCAGGCAAAGGTATTGTAATAACCGACCGCGATTGTCTGGTTCCTATCGCTCTTTACTTCACCAGGGAGTAATAAAAGTCCTCATATGCCTGGAAGGTGAGCTGCTCATCGTGCGCGCACCCGATGCTAAGGGATACCTGCCCCATCTGCCTGGCAATCTCAGGGTGTTGGAGAATTTGAATAATGGCCTCGCTTAGCTCGTGTGCGTTGAGGGAGTTGACCAGGAAACCATTCTCACCATGCCGCACCAGCTCAGGCAATGCGGCGGAATTCGCGGCTACGATGGGTAGACCGGTCACAGCAGCTTGCAAGGCTGGCAGGCTCTGCACCTCCACCAGCGAGGGGATGGCGAATAGGTCACTAGCTCGGTACAAACCTGGCAGGTCTTGTTCAGGCACATAGCCTAGTAGATGAATGTAAGGTTCCAGGTTGAGTTGCCGGATCAGTGCCTTCAGGCGCGGGCGCTCACTGCCTCGGCCTACCACCAACAAGTGTGCCTCACACTCATTGCATACGCCTCGCATTGCCTGGATAAGCAAATCGAGCTTCTTGTCTTTCATCAGCCTGCCCACTGATAAGATGCGGGGTCCTTGGGGCAGGTGGTAGCGCATTTCAATATCCTCGCCGGGTTCTTTTTCCGGTCGATAACGCTGAATATTTACTCCGTTGGAAATTACGGTGGTCGGCGGGCGTAAACCATGCGCTAAAAAGTCTCGCTCGTGGGTGCGTGTGCAAAAGACCACGTGTTCGAACTGGTTCAGGTTACCCACGGCGGTCTTCCATACCAGAGCTTCAAACGTGGATTCAAGCCAGCCAAAATGCAGGTATTGGGTGGCGTAGCTCGGCAACGAGTAGCAAGACGAGATGATCACTGGCCTGGATTTACCCCACTTCACCTGCAACAGCAAGTTACTCAGCACTACATTTTCGTGCGTGTGGATCACATCAGGTTGGAATCGGTCAGCCAATTTCCTGATTGCCCATGGGTTGGTCATGGGAATTGGACCTTCCCACCAAAATGCATTGGGGATGCCCCACACCCGATTAAGCTGGACCCCCTCATCCTCAGACAGGTAAGGGATGTGCTTATCGCTGGCGGTGACAATGGTGACTTCGTGACCACGCTGAACCATGGACCGGGCGATTTTCTGGACGACCAGCGTCACTCCACTAAGGGTGGGCAGGTAGCCATGGCTGAACATCAAAATGCGCATCACCTGACTCCTAAAGCTTGATGGGTTCCTGCTGTTTTGCCCGATGCAGCAAGCGGTTATAGAATGGCAGGACGAGGAGATAAGGCAGCAGGTAGTACAGAACGCGGAACAGGATTGCCGCCAGGACAGCTTGCTCAAGCCGGATGCCCATGAGAGCATAAATACCCGCCATTGATCCTTCCTGGACACCGAACCCACCTGGCAGCATCGAGAGCAACCCAGCCATGATGCCGATGACATAACCGGTGATGAGGGCACCAGCTTTCACAGGAGGTCCAAGGGCTTCAAAGACAAATCCCATGGCGATGATGCTGCATGCAAAATCAAACAAGGTAAGTAGCATTACCCACACGAGATTGATAGGTTGGTTTTTAAAAGCCTGCGTGCCGCAAGTCAGGGAATCATCGAATTGGGTCAGCCAGGTCAGATGGTCGCGGCGCAGGATTCTTCGGCTGATTCGTGCCAATAAACCGATGATAGGACGTCTTCGTGAAGGGAATAAGACCAATCCCGTCATCAAGAACAACACCAGCCCAAAAATCAGCGTCATTATGCCCAAGGCTATCGCAATCCCACGAGGTACATCAGCAGTTATCAAAAGGAAGATGAAACTCAGGGGTAGGAAGGTCAGCATATCCAGGCTGGTAAGGTAGTAGTGGAGAATGGACGAGGTAAGGACGTCTTTGAGTGAGGCGTTATACATCTTCATCAGCAAGTAGCGCAATGAGTAACCTACCACACCCCCAGTGGTCAGTACGTGGTTAACCACTGTGGAGATGAAGCATACTTCAGCCAGCTCACGTGTGCGCATTTGAATACCAAGCATCTTTGCGACGATGGCATAAGCAAGGCTATAGAATGCGTAGGAGAAAAATGTGAACAGAAGCACTGCCGGGATAAAGCGCCAATCTGCCTGAGCCAGCACCCGGCTCATTTCAGGCCAATCGAGAGCGATAATTACCCCACCCAACAGGATGATGATAAGAATGAATAAAGAAACAAGGCGACGTTGAGAAATGGTAGTTTGTTGCATGTCTATCATCGATGTAGGTTTTAAAAACAAACCAAGCCTTTGGCGTGAAAAACCCACCTAATGACATTGTTGGGTGAATGGGATTATACCCCGAGAAGGAGATGTACTGCAGTTGGCAGTTAGGCGTTTACTTTTCGGTGAATTGCTAACTTCTGTCCTTTTATTTCACTTCCACCATGATGGTAATGGTTTTCTCTGGAGCAACCTCCGTCTCCCAACCCTTTTTATATTCCAGGGTAAGCGTGGCAGTACCCGTAGCCATTGCCTGGAAGTAGAAAATCTCCGTCCCCGCTGCTCCAACAATGGGAGTGGTGCTGGCTGTAGGTTCCTGGTACACCGGATCACCCATCGATGCAATGACATCCGGATTGGTCGAATTAGCGAACCACCCATACCCAGTGCTGGGGTTGGATTCGAGTGCGATGCCCATCACTTCACCCACCGCGAGCTGCTGTGTGCTGCCATCTGCACTGGCGTCGAGCTGTAGTTTAGCCACTTTCCCGGAAATAAGCGGCAGCATTTGATAATTATCCGCGTCATTCGTCTCCGTGGTGGAGCTTCCCTGAGAGTCTTGCGTCTCAGCAGATGGAGAGCTGGATTGATCGGTGGGGGTAGTGCTTTGACCGCAGCTTACCATGGATAATAACAGGATGATGCCGATGATACTGAGGGTGAACTTCTCTAACATTCTTGCCTTCCTTTCTTTTATCGGTATTTGCCCTTAAAACGTTTATCACCGCAGCATTGTTCCGTGTTTTGTGAATTATTATACATATTATCATTGGATTATGAGGGCATGGTCAGGCATGTGTCAATTTTTTGTAGCCGGGACCATTGCCCCAAGCATTAATGTCTTAATGTTTAGGCATTGAAGGATCATACGCGAGACCATGGACTAGGTCTACGGATTATAATAATATTGGTTGATCGTGTTTCGCGAAAATAGATTGCAGGAGGTACCTGATGCAGTCCAGGCTGAAATTCCTAAAGATGTGGAAGCTGATACAGCGTGAGAACGCAGTCCGTTTCATGATGATCTCACTGTTCAGTTTCATTGCCACGGTTACACTGGTGAGGAGTTTTCTAGCTCTTACCGGTTATCCCCAAATCGGGAGTGGGACGTTGCATATTGCACATGTTTTGTGGGGAGGTCTGGTTCTATATATCGCTGCAATCCTTCCACTGATCTACCTCAACCCGCGCGTGCATTTGCTCGAGGCGATATTGTCCGGGGTGGGCGTGGGGTTGTTTATCGATGAGGTGGGCAAGTTCATCACACGCCAGTACGATTACTTTTTTGCAGCCGCTGCGCCGATCATCTATGTTTTCTTCCTGTTGATGGTCATCCTGGTGATCATGATCCGGAGGCCAAGAGAAGTTGATGGGCGTGCTGAGCTGGTGCAAGCTTTGGAGACCATGCGTGAGCATCTTTATCGTCCCTTGGAGCATGGTGAAAGGATGCATCTCGAGCAGGATTTGGGCAAAGTGCTGGAAACCGACCCGGATATGCTGCACCAGGATGTGGCGCGACACCTGATTGAATTGCTCCACTCCGACTTGCGGACAGTCCCGGAAAGGCGGCCTGCCTGGTGGCTGCGCATAGGTCGAACGATCTGAGCGTTGGCTGACCGAAAAACGGTTAAGGGTATTATCCGGAGTTGGTATGGGTCTTCTGGGCTTGATCACACTGAAAAATCCGCTGCAGACCTGGTTGGAACATATCCTACCCAACTCTGCTTTGGTGATATTCCTCCACACACATGCCGGCAGGCAAATCACACCCATTGAATCACCGGGATTGTTCAATGTACGTTTGGGGATCGAAGTGATGGTGGGGATTGTGCTTTTATTATCTACGAATTTGCTGCTGATGGGAAAGAAACGCCAGGCATTTGACCTGGGTTTCTTCTGCCTGTTGGTCTCACTAGCTGTCTTGGATATGTTGCTGTTTTACTTCGAGCAATTTTCGACCGTGTTGCTCGTAGGCTATCAATTCTTGGTTTTGCTTGGTGTGATGTATTACCGCAGGAAGTATCTAAAAAGCAGTAATTAGCGGTTAGCTTTTTAGCTGGCAGCTATTTATCACATCCTGTCAGTAACGCTAATTACCCCATCCTCATTGCTTTTTATTTATGGGTTTTGGGTTCTGTCTGGCTCTTGCCCATGATCTTCACTTCCAGGTGTGGATTTGTCTTGCCCACCTCCTGAATTTCCATGGTCTGGTACTTCTGTCGATTGGCCTTTATCATTACCATGGCCTTTTCCGTCTTCAGTAGGGTGGTTTTTGCCAGAACTATCTGTCGGATGGACCTCGGTCTTTTCTGAAGCAGGTGTGGATTTGTCAGAAACGGGTCGGCCGTGTTGGCGCTCTTTGACCTGTGATCGGAATGCCTGGGGGTCATTCTCTCCAATTGTGCTCAGTGTCACCTGTTCCTGTAAACGTTCCTGCAGGTGGATGATGGCTGGTTCGGTTTGCTCTGGAAGTTTGGAAATCAGCTCTTCAATCGTTATTCCCTGGTTTTCCGCCTGATGTTTGATCTTCCCGAGCGCGTTTTGCATCTGCCCATTTTCCATCTCTGTAGCCAGCTGAAGGGCACTATCCAATTCACCCTGGAAACGTTCAGAGGTTTGAGCGGGCAGGGTTTTCCCTGTTTCAACCAGGCTGCTGATTTCATCCATACGGCGGGTGGTGAAATCCAATGTCAGATTCAACTTGGCTTGAGGCGATGAGGGGATGGATAGGCGAATATCTTCACTCCAAGTTTTGATCAAATATAATGACTCACCCGGCAAGCTGCTTTGGGATGCATACACTGTGAGGCTGCTGCCGATCAGAATGATCAAAGCCATCAAAGTTCCAACCAGGGCTTTCATCACTGGCATGCGCAGGTTGATCCCGAAAAATTTTGGTTTCCTAAGCACCTGATCCGGTACAATGCCATTGGACCGTGAAATTAGACTCTTGCGAAGGCTCTCACCATGGAGTAGAAATTTAGCTTTTATCTCCCCAGCTAGCGCTGGGTCGAGGGAAGGAGTAGAACGTAGTGGCTGAAGCGCTCGCTTCCCATATTCATCCAATTCACGATCATTACTCGTCATGGTTTATTATCCTCATATCGGGATAGGATTCGGCGTAATGCTGCAAGCGCACGATGTTGCAAAGCCTTCACCGCACCGACGGGTCTATGCAATGCCTGGGCAATCGCTTCGTTTTCCCAATCATCCAGGTACTTCAAGACGATGACCTGGCGCTGGTCAGGTGTGAGCAACGTGAGTGCTGCACGCACCTGCTGGCTTTCCATCCCGTTTGCCACCATCTGATGTGGCTCACCTGCTGGGTCAGCAATCACCTGGTCGTCCAAAGGCAACAATGCAGGGACTTTGCTTCGATAATAGTCAGTCACCAAGTTGTGTGCAATCCGATACAGGTAAGCCTGTAAAAAAGTATCGGGTCCGCTTTCCCGTTTCAAGGCAGCTAAAAACCGGCTGAAAGTCTCAGACATACAATCCTGCGCCAGATCGGCATCACCCAATAGGCGATATGCATAGCGATAGATCCCCGGACTATATTTATCAAAAATCTCTTCGAGTGCCCGGCACTCAAAGCGCCTGGCCCGCTCAATGATCGCCTGATCTGGATTATTTCTCATATACTATGACGTAAAATATCGCCAATAGGAACGGGTATTTTAGAATCACAATCTACGCTATTCTAACTGCGTTATTCTAACGCAATTGTTTGGAATCATAAACCAGCGGCGTGGAATATGTTCCACACCGCTGGTCCTATTTGAAATAAACTTGAGAAATTACGGCTGCTCACCCGATTCCTGGCTGAGAGGTGTTCTTATGTAAACTGTGATCAATCTAACGTTGTAAACCCCATCCACCAGGTTGCCGTGGATCGCCACTTTCAAGTCCAACTGGTAGCTGAGCCAGTTCAGCGAATGTGATCGCAATCTTGGCGGGTGTTCCATTGTCACTTGTGCTCGATGTGGCGGAATCATCTGAGCCATCACCCCCTTGGGTGAGCTGGTATATCAGTGTACCGTCGCTGGCCTGCAAGGTCAAATTGGTGCCAATATAATCCTTGACGCGCGCATTTCCGTGGGTCAGGGTCACCGTGAGCGTCTTTGCCGTTGCATCGATAGCTGTAATTGTTCCCTGAAGGTAAAATGGTGTACGTATCCGGGTGTGTTCCGAATTTCCATGTCCGCCTGCTCCCGAATTCGTAATCCTGTCTCGATTCTGAATTTTATCTTTGTCCCGATCTCTGGTCTGATCCTGGTTTCCCCCAGCATTTCCTTGTCCTGCGCTGTTCCCATTCCCGTGACCATTGGATGGTCCACCGGCTGCCATTACAGGGATAGCTGAGACAGCCACTAAAATCAATACGAGGCTAAGAAGGGCTATTTTTTTCATTATAATTCTCCTTTGAAAAGAGTAAATGTATGTATAGAAATTCTTTACTCCTGATTTTTATGACGTTAAAATTGAGCGATGGATATGGGTGAAAGTGAAATCTAATACCTGGTCGATATTATTCTTTATGGGATTACTGCTCTTTGGGAATATTCTTTGTCTGGCCATGGAGATTGAATTTCATGGTCCGGGTTATACAGAATTCTCTTTTATTTCCCCATTATCCAAATGGAACCATTGGGTTCAGATTTTGAATTTGCCATCATAGTTGCATCTCATTTTGCTACCAAGATGCTATTGGTGCATCCAAACCACGGGTGTAGAATATCGTTTAAATAATTAAGCAGGTATCGGCTTCGACCTTTTGTGGGTGGGTAGCAGGCAGGGTATGGTTCAGAATTGTATGGTAAAAAATGACCAGCTGGCATAATCAAAGCATTCTTCAGGCATTTGAAAAGCTCGATTCCCGTCCCGGAGGGTTAACGCAAACCGAAGCTGCTGACCGGTTGAAGCGTTGGGGTGGGAACCAGCTGCGGCCGCATAAGCCAATCTCTCTTGTTAAGCTATTTTTCAAGCAATTTGCCAATTATTTCATTCTGGTTTTATTATTCGCTGCTGGACTTGCCTACGGGGTCAGTTTTATGCCCGGGCAAAGTGAACGCAGGCTGACCGCATATTTTATCTTGATCATCATCCTGCTGAGTGTGCTACTAAGTTTCTTCGAAGAATACCGTTCCCAAAGAGAGCTGGAAGCCCTGGGTACTTTGTTGGTTTTTCACACCACTGTCCTGCGAGAAGGGACCCGGCAAGAGATCGAAGCCGGGCAAGTCGTGCCTGGGGATGTGCTGGTCCTGTCCCAAGGACAGAAGGTGCCCGCTGATGGACGCGTGATTGAGGCTCACAGCCTCCGAGTGGATGAATCCACCCTGACGGGGGAGAGTCTTGGAGTGGATAAAGATATCCAGCCAGTCATGCTGGAAACACCCCTGGCAGATCGTTCTGATATGGTCTTTGGTTCAACCTTCATCACACACGGCAGTGGCCTGGCAGTGGTGGTTAGCACAGGTACTCAATCTGAAGTTGGCCAGATTGCCAACCAGCTCGTCAGCATGTCTGAGCGCCAAACACCTTTCCAGGTGGAGGTGAGGAAGATGGGACGCCAGATGACGGTGATCATCGGTATTTTAGCCACCATTGTGGCAATAATCTTGTATTTCATCATGCATGAGCCATTGGTGGATGTTGCGCTCAACACATTGAGCCTGGCAGTTGCTACCATCCCGGCGAGTTTGCCGATTGTGTTGACCTTCGCACTGGCATTGGGTGCCAGGCAGATGGCGCATGCGGGGGCAGTGGTGCGCAATCTTTCGGTGGTTGAATCGCTCGGCTCAGTGGATACAATTTGCACGGATAAAACCGGTACACTAACCCAAAACCGGATGGTGGTGAAGCAGCTTTACGCCGGTGGACAGCTGATGCGCCTGACCGGGGTGCTGTTGTGGTGGAGAGTTTCGTGCTCTGCTGCAAGCCGCTATTTTATGTAATGAAGCCACGATGGAAAATGGTACCGATTCCAAGCTCCTGGGCGATCCGGTGGATATTGCCCTGCTGAAAGCTGCCCGGGATTCTGGCGTGAATATCAAGCAGGTCCGCGTTGACCACCCTCTGATGAATATGATCCCATTCAGCTCGGAACGTAAGCTGATGACCACCTTGCACAAGGTGGATCAAGGCGCGCTTGCTATCACTAAAGGCGCGCCAGGGATAGTCTTGGGGCATTGCACAAGTTGCATTGATAATGGCCAGCGATTCCCAATCACAGACCTCGCTTGCCACTCTGTGCGAGAGACAATAAAAAAACTGCAATCCGAGGGGATGTATGTCCTCGGATTGGCGAGTAAGGAATTGCTTTCAGCGGAGATTTCCGAGCAGGTTGAGCAAGACATGACTTTTATGGGCTTGTTGGTGCTGATGGACCCACCTCGACCCCAGGCAGCAGAAGCCATCGCCACAACCAGGGCAGCCGGCATCCGCGTGGTGATGATCACCGGTGATAACGGGTTGACCGCCCAGGCAGTAGCTGCCGAGCTGGGCATCGGTCAGAATGTGGTTGACGCGCGTGACATGGCCGGGCTCAATAATTCCGAGCTTTTTGACAAAGTAAAGGATGTAGATATTATTGCCCGTGCCACGCCGCAGGTGAAGCAGGTGATCCTTCAGGAACTCCAGCAAGCCGGTCATTTTGTAGCCATGACCGGAGATGGCGTGAATGATGCCACTGCCCTCAAGCAATCGGACGTGGGTGTGGCAATGGGGTTGCGTGGTACGGATATTGCCAAGGAATCAGCCCAGATGGTGCTCATGGATGATAACTTCGCCACCATTGTAGTCGCCGTCGAAGAAGGACGGCGGATTTTTGATAACATCCGCAAATTCACCAACTACCTGCTCAGTACCAGCCTGGGAGAGGTATTTGTTGTGTTGATGCTCTCCATTGCCGGTTACTTTCCGCTATCTGCAATTATGTTGTTATGGGTGAATGTGGTAACAGACCTGGTGCCGGCTAGTGCCCTGGCGGCAGACCCGGCGGTGAAACACATCATGCATCGTCGCCCACGCCGGCACGATGAGCCTATCATGAACAAGGCGATTTATGCCACCATCGCGGGGAGCATCTTCCGCACCCTTATTGCCTATGGGCTGATCTTTTGGGTGGGGTTGCAATTCGGTGGGGTACCCTACGCCCGCACGATGCTGTTCACCGCAATAGTGTTACATGCTTTTACACGTGTGATGGTTGTGCGGCAGCTTGATGATCTATCCATCTGGTCGAATAAAGCTCTCCTGGTGAGTTATGCCGTGGCGGTGGGATTACAGCTGCTCGCCTTGTACACCCCGCTAAATAAACTATTCGGTGTGGTACCGCTGGATTGGCGTGCCTGGCTGGTGATGGTATCGGTGACCGCTGGCTCATCATTCTTTGGTGTGTATATGACGCGCTGGATCTTGAAGCTGGTGCCGTTATGGGATGATCAGAGTAATAACAAGCGTATAAAGATAAAAAGAAGATCTGAGAATACCACCGATAAACACTGATGAACACCTATAATCCTGCTTCCATGGTGTTTTTGAACCCCTGGAATACTCATGTAAAAAGATTCACAGATTTCTTGCGGTTATAATTCCCCTAAATTTGAAGAATCTGACAAAGGACTTCTGAAGGCTAGAGAGAAGCGGTCTTGAGATATGTTACCTGGTGAACACGCAGCGAAACTGAGACGAGAAGCGGATGTCGTTTTAGACCTGATTGGGTTGTTTGCTATCCTGCGCCCTTATGCCAGGGTATTCCCGAATGGCAGCTATTTCCTGGATGTGATGGTCTATCCCGATATCGATCTGTACATCACCAAGGTCAGCCTGACACAGATATTTGAGATCGCGGCTCAGTTAGCAAGTTGTGACCAGGTAATCCAGGTGGTGTTTTCTAAAACCGATGACCCGGTGAACTTGCCGGATGGGTTGTACTTGAAACCGCGTGTGAACTACGGCGATTGGGGTCGACCGTGGAAGATTGACATCTGGTCACTGGCAGAAAACGTTATCTCAAGCAAAATGACTGCCATGTACCGTTTTCAAGAAAATATGACACCCGAAATTACGCCAGCAGATCATTCAATACAAGCTCTCAGTGATGACGTCTCAAAAACGCACGCCTATGTACAGCGGATATTACATTTACAAGGCATTCATCGACGAAGGGTTGACGGATTTTAAAGATGTAACCCGATATTTGATATCCTGTGGCATCAAGATGGATGGCTAAGCTTTAAGGTATCGCATCACAGGCTGATTTTTCTTGAATATACCGATAAAGTGGAAATCTTTAATTTGGAATTATCGAATGTGATGATTATTCGATTTGGAGGTAGGTATGATTGATTCTGACACGATAATCCTAATCACCCGCAATGGCATGGGTGAAGCAGTGCAGGAATTACAACACAAGCTGATTGGTACATATCTAAAGCTGCTGGACGAACATAATATCCTTCCTGGAGCGATTTGCTTTTATACTGAAGGCGTATATCTGGTGGTAGCAGGTTCACCAGTCTTGGAGACACTGCACTCGTTAGAGAATAAAGGGGTTCGCCTCATTATTTGCTCTACCTGCCTGAATTATTTTAACCTTGCCGATCAGGTGAAGGTGGGTATTGTAGGAGGTATGGGAGATATTCTGGAAGCTCAGGGTCGGGCTGCCAAAGTGATCACGCTGTAGTTACTGGTATTAAATCTACCATCGGTAAGGGCTGTTCATCCGGGCATCGTCCGATGGTGAGTAACCTTGTGAACCCATCCAGGTTGGGCTATTGGTATTATCGCTTTGATGATTGATTGGTCCTCCATCCTGAGAGCATCTCAAGCTTTACTGATTAATTACTATTAGCATGCCTTAATGTCAATAATGGTCTTTTTGGTGTTATCTTTAGTTCCTCACTTAAAATTAAAGAAGTGAGGTGTTTCTTGCTCCGTGACATAGGATCAGGTACCAAAGTATCGGTGATTGTGGCAGGGATTTTAAGGAAGATTCCATGTTTCTTCGTTGGTTAACAGTATTAAAGTTGACCGGTCTGGCTTTGATATTTTCCTTGTTTGCCAATTCTCTGGTTGAACCCCTGGTTTGGACCCGATTGGTTCCATCTGACCATGTGACTGGCTCCTCACGAGTCAAGGATTTCGTATGCCACAAGCTCGCTGAGTAAAAGTGAGCCGTTCTTGCTTCATATTATCACCAGGCTGATTGGCGACGATTGGCTGGGGGCTGACTGGTTGTACATTCGGTCTGGGTGAATATCACTACCCCGCACTCGACAAGAATGGTCAACAGCTCATTGTGACCAATCCTGCCACGGGTACGAAGACGCTTCAATGGAATTATGCCCGCTTCTGGACAGATCCTGGTCCGGCATTGCTGAAGACAGGGGACACGCTTTGGGTATGGGGTTTTGATTCCGGCTCGCATCTATTTTATGCCGATGCTATCCAGGTGAATCCTCCAGCCAGGACGGCACCACCGGAGGATGTGAACGCATATGGTAACGTGCTCGATATCACTAGGGCACGATATCACCCTTCAAGACCCACAGGGGATTCGCAACAGGGTGATCTTGAATCCATACACGTTGTATAGTTTCCCCGCTGGGGAGGGTCTACCCCGCCCACAGGATGGAATTTGGCTCCATATCTCGTGGCTAACCGGCTCAGCAGGTCTGCTTGGGGGTTATAACGGTTTTCACGGCACACACCGGGGGATATTGCGCCTGGATTTCAGCCAGCCATGACCATACTTACAGATCAATCCGCATCTCGGCTTCATTCTCCAACATTTTTCCTGTGAGCGCAAAGCCATATTTCCTGTAAAACGGCTCGGGTCCATCCTCACCCGGGTGGCAGCTCAGCCTGAGCTCATGCGCTCCGGGACGGGTGCGCACGTACTCCACTAGCAAGTCCATTGCCCGCTTACCGAATCCCAGTTTTTGGTAGCGCGCATCGATCATGTACCGCCACAGGAAATAATTCGGCTCTTCCGGGTCGTCATACAGCATCAGGAAACCCACCGGGGTTTCATCGGCATAGATGGCACGGAACCAGGCTTTAGGCTCAAAGTACGCCTCGGCGAAGGATACGGCGTTAGGTGCGACGAAATGTTTTTGCGCCTCGCTTACATCCAGGCGGCAGATCGTGCGGACTGTTTCAGCTGTGACTTCGCGCAGGCTGATGGTGGAATTACGGGTGATGGTGGGGGTTTCATCGGTCATAGTGTTGATCCTGAGGATTGAGTATGGCGGATAGAGAGATACATTAACAATCAGGCTGGCAAAAGAATATTATACCAACGATGGTATTTTATTAACCCGATCTCAACATGCTAGTTTTTTCGCATTGCTGGGAAAAATATCTTCTTTATTAATTTGACATTAACCCATAATTTCTATATACTGTTAGCGTAACTAATCCTCCGTAGGAAACGCTATCTTATCTCATTGAAAAATACATCCAGCCGATTAATTATTTATGGCGCCTCAAGGGGGTATTGGTCAATCAGCTGATCGAACCAGTTGAATTCATAATAGATATACTCGGGGAGGGATTTAATGAACGTTCTATCTTTTTATAAAAATCGTTTTGTTTGGCTATTTTTGATCCTCATAATATCTTTGGGGTTGGTGGGTGTGGCATTGGCTGCAGCAAGTCACACAGGTGGATCTATTCCCGTCGTGCAGGCAACTCCCCCACAAACCCAGGGTGAAGTGCAACCCGTAGCATCGTTGCCTCCATCACCCAGGCAAGTTTCATCCAATCAACCTGTGACCCAATCACCACCGGATCCAATCTTGGAGCGCATGCGCCAGCAAGCGATGGCATACTCTGAGGCAAACCTTAGCTTTAGGCCGAAAGATGTTTCATTCATCACTGATGCTGAGGATGGCAACACATCACCATCTATGGCACCCGCAGGGAGAAGGTACAATGTACCTGCCAGATGGTATCGTGGTGGATACATACCTTAACCTTATCTATGGGTATGTCGAACCCACCAGCCATGTCGCCGTCATACGTCACGACGCTGCATATGGTGCTGCCCAGGCAGATCAGGTGGGTTATTTCTGGTCTTCTATATTCGATGGTTCAGGTGGTGGGTTCCCGGTGGATATCTCCGCTGGCGATGAGCTGGACATATACGTCGATGCAACTCACTCATACATCGCAGTGGGTCAAGAACCATTCGGTAATGTTGATGTCCTTAACGACACCGTGTCTGGGATCATCCCAGGCGATACCGGTGGCACCCAGGTCACCATCAGCCTGGGAGAGTACGGTCTACCCAGCACTGCATACGATATTACTATCGACACTGACGGAACCTGATGGATCCTTTTCAGTAGTTTTCGATCAAGACTTGGGACCCGAGCACTTCGCCATGGTTGATATCATGGTGGGAGATATTTTCCAGCGCAGTGCCCTCTTCCCTCAAGACCGGATCCTGATCCAGCAGGCCAACACGGTTGCCGGTTATACCGAACCAGGTAGCTATTATAAATGCCACTGTATATAGTGATACCGGTTGGACCCGCTGGGCTGGGGGTATACCGTTTGTAGATAATCCCTATGGATGGTTTCAATTCACTGGTGTTAATGTGTCCCTGGTGACAGGGTGGTGGTCGATTACCAGGACGGCGCCAGCACTGATATGTATAACGTCTATCTCTCCAATTTCTCCTTTTCAGACGATGGCACGGTAATGAGCGGGACGACGGACGCTGGTGTTGACATGCGGGTGAGCTTCTTGAAATGGGAGGTGGATTCTTATACTTATTATGAGTCACAACCCAACTCAGGCAGTGGAAATTTTGTTATCAGCTTACCTGATGGGGGTGTCACCCCGGATACGCGTGTGGATGTTGCCATCATGGATGATGAGGGCAATGGGAATTATATGATCACCGGGAGGAAGTATCTGGAGGTTATCTTCAGCCCTGGTTGGGATATGGACTGCGTGATGGGGCGTGTGGATTTACCGAATGCACCCCTGACACTGATTCTGTGGCGTGATGGGACTCCTTATTACCGTCATCCAAGCCGTCCGATATGGTCCGACGCAGGCAATCAGGCTCCGGGTGGTGGTTATTGCTTTGCATTATGGCAGGATGAAGATGGTGATGGGTATCCGGAGACGGCGATGAATTACCAGGTGGGAGATATCATCCAGCTGAGCACAGACACCTGGGATAGTTATGTGACCATTCGCGATATTGGTTGGGGAGTTGACGCTGGTAATAACACCATCGATGGTCAGATCTTTTCGGGTCAAACAGGCGAAGTGTCTGTCAGGCTCTATCAATCGGATAACACATTATTCAGCCATAGCCCGACAGCTGAGGCCAGGACGGATGCCGATCCCAATTACACGCTTCAATTCGATAACTTCGATGTACGTGCCGGGATTTATGTAGAAACTTACTTTTATGATGAGAACGGTTTCGCCAATCATTACACCGAGCAGAATCATTATTTCCAGATCTATAATGATCGGGCTATTGGGGGGCACAACACTGCCCCAGGTGAGGCGATCACCGTAACCGTGTGGGTGTCAGGCACAATCGAGCCTGTCTGCATGCTTACCAACGACTACGATTCAAACCCCACCACCTTCTGGTTTGACCTTAATGGCTGTCCGCAGAATCCCCCGCTGCAGCCTGGAAATACTATTGAAGTGGAATATCAGTGGCATAACTCGGATGACCGGTGGTTAACCTACCATCCAATCACTGTCTGGGGTGAGGCGGATACTGATATGCTTTATGCCAGTGGACAGTCTGGTCTGATGGAGTTTTATGGTAACAATAATCAGACTGGTTATGACCAGATGGCTCCCACAAGGAACTCAAGTGCCACCCTGAACACCGCTAGTTTTGGGCACGACCTGTCCTGGGGTGAATTGGTCAACCTGGTTTACCGCGATAGTTCCGGCAACTACCAGTACGACTCAACTATTTTGGGTGAGATCCAGAGGGTGGAATTCTGGCTGAACCCCTCGGGTATGACCAATATCTGGGGAAATGCAGAGCCGAATTCCCCGGTCACAGTAACCACTTCCAACGGGGATACGCGATATGGATGGACAAATGTTGGAGATGGGGGCTTTGATATCAGACCTGATGTCCTTCTCAACCCGGGTGACGTCATCACGGTGACCGCCGGTGAAGGTGTTTACCCTGTCTACATTGTGTTCCCCGAAATGTCGGCGGATAGTGATTCAATTAGTGACCAGGTGTTTGGGCATATCAGTTACCCCAACAGGGAATTAGAAATTTACCCCGATTGGGAGCCAATGACCACCACGCTCACCAACGGAGCTGGTAACTTTACTGTGCAGTTCCAGGATATCCCCCGCGGTGGGAGAGGTTATATTCGCTTCATCAATAATTGGGATTATGGTTGGGTGCCTGCCATCTTCCACCGCCCGTTCTATGACCTGGAACCTGTCATGCAGGTCAACTACGGACATGACTGGGTGGAAGGTCAATATGACCCCGGTTACCCGGTGGCGATCACCGTAACCAATGAGTTGGGTGAAATCAGAGCCACTGCCCATGGAGTGACTGGTGAAATCCCCTGGTGGGGAGGGGATACGGGCTTCTCCACCAATTCCAACATAGGCTGGGACGGTGGTGCACGACCCGACATGCAAATCGGGGACTACGTCTATCTCACGGTGAATGGGCGCGCAACTCAGGTTCAAATGGGTGAGATCGGAGGTGTGCTCGATTCGAACGCCGACACTTTCCAGGGGAACCTGAACATCCCCTGGCTGACCGATCCGGTGTGGGTAGACTGTGGCGTTTGGGTTGAAAATGGACCCGGTATGTGGTTTGATGGTATTGACCCGAATGGAGGTACATTCACCTGCGACTTCGGTGCTGAACCTTGGAATTTTGATTTATTACCAGGGATGGACGTCGGCGTTTCTTACCAAGATCCAAGTCAGAATCGGGTATACAACGTGTTCCGCGAGCCAACCCCACACCTGTATATCAACTATGAAACGCAAGGAGAGCTCGCTCAGGGGGGTAACTACGCCTTCCGTGTGCACTACAATAACGATGGTTCTGCCACCGCTTCGGGTGTATTCATCTCACAGTCCTTTGACGGCATGACCTATATCTCGGATACCCTGGGTCTCCCCCACACCGGAGATGGCAGTCCCGGTAATCCGCTCGTCTGGCAGCTCGGTGATCTGCCCCCCAACTATATGAGTGATAGTTCGTTCTTTGTCTTCGTATCCGTCGATAGAAGTGTTGGTGAGTGGGTATATTCCGATGCGGAGATTGATTCTTCCATGGCATATTACCAGGATTATGGCAGCAAGCACTTCCATTGGGAATATGATGTTAAAGAGAACAATACTCTCCTGAATATTCGCAAGGGAGCCTGGACCGGGGACCCGGTGCCTGGGAGCGAATTCGTCTATAACGTTAACGTATGTAATAACGGACCTACTTCCAGCTCGGAAGTTTACATCACTGATACTTTACCCCTTTCCACCACGCTGGTGGAGTGGTGGGGACAGTATCCCGGCTGGGAGCTAGTTCCAACCCCTCCGGGTGAGTTTGAGGTAATGCGCCCCACGGCTCCAGGTTGGTGGTGTGGAGAGGTCTACATCAAGGTTCACCTATCTGAGCTAGCCTGGCCTGGACTGCAATTGCACAACCGGGCCGGAGTCCGGGCGGGTAATGACCTGAGTCCGGATGATAACTTTACTGAAATATGGCATAATGCTGGCAGTCCAGGCTATAACCTGCACCTGAATCCGCAATCGGTACAAGGTCAGTTCGTGCCGGGAGGAGAAATAAGTTTCGAGTTCAACTATTCGAACTGGGGTAACATGCCCATGCCAGGCACGCTGTTGACCACCACGCTGCCAGCCGGAACAGAATTACTTTACGCATACACCTGGGACTGGCACGGCTGGGTCCCTCTCACCCCGGATATCATAACGGATGAGTATCTGGTGTGGGATATCGGCATCTTCCCCAACGGCTACAACACGAATGTTGGCATCCGCTTGAAGATTGCGGATGATACCCCACCCGGGACGCCGCTGGTAGTCGAGGTTAACATCATGGGTGAGGTGCTGGAACATCGTTACGATGATAACACGCTGGTCTTCAGCGAAACCGTGAACCCGAATGGCCCCAACCTGCGTGTGGATAAGCATTCCAACTGGAGCTGGCACTGGGAGGGTCGCATTGGTTACGATCTGCGCCTCCAAAACCTGGGCACTGAAACTTTATATAATGTAACCCTCACCGACACCTATCCGGTCTCTACGACGACTAATCCCGGCAATTACGGATGGAACGGCTGTCCGGGAGATGCTCAATGCATGATTACTCCAACGGTCGGTCAGGTGATCTACTGGGTGAGCAAATTGGAGGTAGGTTGGAACACTTCTGCGTGGCTCAATGTGGATGTTCTAACGGATTCTGTTGGAATCCAGGGATTGGCTTTCATCAACCAGCTGGATGCACCAGTGGAAGGGGACGTCGCACCTCAGGACAACCATGACGAAGTCACCAGCTATACCGGTCCGGATGTGTTTGTCCGTAAATGGCTTAAAGCTGGCGAGCTAAGCCCAGGAGAGCTGATCACCTACACGGTTGAGTTCGGTAACCAGAACCGCTGGCCTTGGCATGGTGATAAGAACTATGGTAGCCAAATCACCGATACCATCCCTGTGGGTACCACCTTCGTGGATGCCATTCTCTACCAGGACCTACAGAATCCCTTTGATCCGGACATCAATGGTCGGCAGCTTGTTTGGCCTATGTGGACCATGTGGGCGGATAGCACCTGGACCTTCGACCTGGTGGTGCGGATCGATGAGGCTATCCCGCCTGGGGAACCGCTGCTCAACGTGATCGAGGCCTGGGGTGATAGCCCGAACGATATCGACCCCAATCCAGCCAATAACTACTTTGAGTATCTGCTGGTTGACAACCCCGGGGCTTTTGGGAAAGTAGCACCGGCTGATGGAGCCATTGGGGTGCCCACCAACCCGACCTTGAGCTGGGGTACCAGTGACAGAGCTACGGTGTATGAGTATTGCCTAGACACTACCGATGACGACACCTGTGAAGGAGCCTGGGTGGATGCAGGCATGGACACAAGTGTAGATCTGAGTGGGCTAATCAAAGGCACCACCTATTATTGGCAGGTTCGGGCACTCAAGACTGCCGGTACTACCTATGCTGACGAGGGCTTATGGTGGAGCTTTACTGTGATCGTTAATCCACCGGAAGCTTTTGGTAAAACTGCCCCCATAGATGGAGCCATTGATTTGTCCACCAACCCGACCTTGAGCTGGGAAGCCAGCAGTGGCGCAACAAGCTATGCGTACTGCTATGACCTCACAGATGATGGTACCTGTAATGGAACATGGACATCCACAGGCATCGATACGAGTGTTAATCTGAGTGGGTTGAGCAATGACACCACCTACTACTGGCAGGTCCAGGCACTCAATGCGGGTGGCACCACGGATGCTGACAACGGTACCTGGTGGAGCTTTACCACGATTGTCAGCCCACCGGCAGACTTTGGAAAGATCGCCCCAGCCAATGGAGCCATCGACCAGTCCACCAGCCTGACCTTGAGCTGGGAGGGCAGCGCTGGAGCAATAAGTTATGCATACTGCTATGACCTCATTGATGATGACACCTGTGATGGTGCCTGGACAACTACAGGTACCAATAAGAGTGTTGATCTGAGCGGGTTGAGCTTTGACACCACCTACTATTGGCAGGTACAGGCAGTCAACGCCGGTGGTACCACGGATGCCGATGCCAGCACCTGGTGGAGCTTCACCACGGAAACAGGTATCTTCCACATCCTGCTGCCCTTGGTACAAAAGTGATCCTAAGAGACCTATCATGATTTAACCCGCCCTCCCTCCTGACGGAATCAGGAGGGAGGGTTTTTTCATTAATTATCAGAGTATATCTGTGTTCATCTGTGGTTAATCGGTTTGGTTTTGCATTTATCAGCGTGTATCCGCGGTTAAACCTTTTTAATTCCATCCTTTATCTGTGTTTCATCGCTCGGGAAATACCCTCGCGATGCTTCGGGCAAAGACTGCCCTCGATCTGTGTCTATCTGTGGTTAATATCTTTGATATAATCCCTTCCTTGTAGGGTTCTCTCATGCCATTTTGGTCCATCTTCCTCATTGCTATCGGCCTGGCCATGGATTGCTTCGCCGTATCGCTGGGGGTGGGAACCGCAGGCACCGCCGTAGGCTTGCGACCGACCTTCAGGTTGTTTTTCCATTTCGGCTTGTTTCAAGGCGGGATGACCTTGATGGGCTGGTTAGCAGGCAAAACTGTCGTCGGCTATATCGCCAGCGTGGACCATTGGGTGGCGTTTGGGCTCTTGGCTTTTGTGGGAGTGCGAATGATCCGTGGAGGGCTGCAGAAAGCTGGGGATGAGCCAGCTATCCCAGATCCCTCCCGCGGTCTCACCCTGGTGATGTTGTCCATCGCCACCAGCATCGATGCCCTGGCTGTGGGCCTCAGCCTGGCCTTTTTGGAAGTGAATGTGCTTTGGTCAGCGTTGCTCATAGGTGGAGTATCCGCTGTGCTGTCATTGTTAGGTCTCAGCCTCGGCAACCAGCTTGGTTTGCGTTTCGGTAAGTCGATGGAGATCCTGGGCGGGTTGATATTAATCGCTATTGGCTTGCGCGTGGTGATCACACATTTGTTTGTTTAAATCATTTCTTGAAGGGGAATAGCAGCCTCTCAGGTCAGGTTTTTGACCGGAAGGCTGTGCCTGTACAAAGGATGTTTGTTGTGAATCTCACCGATTTTATTAACCGCTCCGCCTCTCCGCTTCCCTGGGCGGAGGGTGACAACATCCCGTGGAATGAGCCCGGATTCTCACAGCGCATGCTGCAGGAGCACCTTTCCCAGGCGCATGATGCTGCGTCCCGCCGTTTCAACGTGATCGATCGTCAGGTCGCGTGGATTCAAGCCTCAATCCTCACAAATCAACCGACAGACATCCTTGACCTGGGTTGTGGGCCAGGGTTTTACGCTGAACGCCTGGCCCGCCTTGGGCATACCGTCCATGGTATCGATTATTCCCCTGCCTCCATCCAATACGCCACCCAGACCGCCCAACATGATCGCCTGGCATGCACATACGCATGCCAGGATATCCGCCAGGCTGGCTTTCCAAGTGGTATGGGGTTGGTGATGCTCATCTATGGTGAATTTAATGTCTTCCGTCCCGGTGATGCAAAACATATCTTGGCCAAAACAAGGGAGGCGCTTGAACCGGGCGGATGGCTGCTTTTGGAGCCCCATTCCTATGACATAATTCACCAGATTGGGGAGCAGCCTGCATCCTGGTATTCTTCTCCTGGTAGTTTATTCTCCGAGAAACCACATTTGGTCCTGCAGGAAAACTTCTGGAATGAAGAGCTTCATACCACAACCATTCGCTATTTTGTCATCGATGCAGGCAATAGCCATGTCACTCGGTATGACCAGAGCTTTCAGGCCTATCACGACGATGAATATCGCTTGCTTTTATTGGATCATGGTTTTGGGGAGATTCAACTTTTACCAGGATTATCCGGCGAAGACCCGCAAAAAGGCTTGATCGCTATTCTGGCGCGTAAGTAGAGATGGGGAACCTTGAATAAGGTTGGACCCGACCGAACGCAACTAAAGATCGTTACTCATTGCTTACGATACCACGAGGCATGGTATTGGAGATGCAAGAACGCTTGCGGATTATTTCTGGTCAATCATGGTTGCAAATCAAATAGCTTGGGCGAATCCTTTTAGAGTGAAAACCTTTTCCGAACCTGAGCGTATATCGTAGTAGTGGTTAATAGAAAACCATTGTTAATGGGTTAACCACCGATATCTTGCCAATTCCTTGGGATTATTATCCAAGCTTACAGCGAAAATGCAAGGATTTGATTATTTCTGTATTTGGCATACAATATAGGTGCGAACAAGATATGCACATTTAAACTACGGGTGAAGAGCTATATAATGGATAAGTATACCGATGTTGAATCGCTAACCCAATACATCACCGATGAGATCTTCCGCCTGTTCAAGCAAACACCTCAATCCTGGGCGCGTCGTACCCTTGGGCCATTCTTCAGGTTACCTACTCATCGCTTTGCCCAGGTGGCATGCACCTTTGATCGTTATGTGGAAGAGTATGGTTTTCGTGAAGCAGCCCGGCGCATCCTGCCAGTATTTGCCCAGGCATTCGATGTTCAAAACATGGAAAACATTCCCCTCGAGGGACCCCTGCTGATCACCTCCAACCATCCAGGAACGTGTGACTCGCTGGTCATTGCCGCTTCCATCCCCCGCCCCGACCTGAAGATCGTTGTCACTGGCGTGCCGTTCATGCAGGGGCTGAGGAATGCTGCCAATAACTTGATCTACACCACCCGGGACGTGCACGAGCGTATGATGGTGGTTCGGTCAGTCATTCGGCACCTCAAGGAGGATGGCGCGGTGCTGATCTTCCCTAGCGGAACCATCGACCCTGACCCTGCGCTCTCCCCTGATGCTGCCAATGACCTGGGGAAATGGTCACCCAGCCTGGAGGTGATGCTGCGCCATGCACCCCAGACCCGGGTGTTGCTGACGGTGGTGAGTGGGGTGCTTTCTGCCCGCTGGCGCAATAACCTCATTGTGCGCTTGCTCGGGGATGACCACAAGCAGCGCAGTGTGGCCGAATTCCTGCAGGTCATCCAGCAGATGGTTTTCCCAAACTCACTCAAAGTCACCCCGCGCCTGACCTTCTCTGACCCGCTCACGACCGAAGACCTGGCTCAATTCGGGACCGGCTTGCTGGATGGAATGATCAATCGGGCACGCTGCCTGATGGAAGACCATATGGCACGAGGAGAGAATCTTCTGCCAGCCAGTACGCAATTGTTTAATGGGTAACTAAATCGTCATCAATACAGCCTGAATCTCATCCTGTTCTTTACTAAATCTAACCAGTTATGCGTTTTTGTAGAAAATAGCCGGGAAAATGCGGGGAACTGATAATTTCTGTCAAGATGTATCCACTTACACAGATAGATCCATCTCAATCATGATATACTGATAATAATTGTCTAATTTATGGATGATACTATTCTGCACTTGGTGACATCATCGATTACATTCTTTACACCAGGGCGGTGATTCAATGGAAATGTCATGCTTGATTATGATCTATGTGTAGCCTGGAATTGGGAATATGATGCGGATTTTATAACTTTGCTCGAGGCGGGATGCCGGGCAAAAGAGATGTCTTTGCTGCAGATCACCCCAGGAAATCTGGCTGAAGTGCTGCACTCCCTTGCCGAGCAGGAGATTAGTTGCCGGGCATTTTTCGATCGAGCTTCGGACACCGACCCTGCGTTCATGCCTCTCGTCCAATGGATGCATCAAAACCGCATCTTTGGAATCAATTCTTACGAGCGCGCTTCCCTCACCTGGGATAAAGCAGAAATCCATCCCATGCTCATGACCGCAGGACTGGAAGTTCCTCAAACGATCATCCTCCCGGCATATTTTGAGCAACCTGACCTCCCCTGCATGGATATATTCACGGATGGACATCAATTCACGGTTAAACCTGCCCATGGTAGTGGAGGTGTTGGGGTATTGACGAATGCTACCTCCTGGGATCAGGTGATCTCCGTTCGCCAGGAACATGCTACCGATAAATATCTTCTCCAGGCGCATGTGGCTCCTAAAGATTTGGATTTACGCCCAGCTTGGTTCCGGGTTATCTACTGTACCGGGAAAATTTATCCTTGTTGGTGGAATCCTGCCAACCACGTCTACACACCAGTCACCCTGGAGGAGAAAACCTACCACGGTCTGAACCGATTGGACGACACCGTAGCCATCATCTCCCGCTTATGTGGGCTGGATTTGTTCTCGACCGAGGTTGCATTAACCCACGATGACCATTTTGTGGTTGTGGATTATGTGAACGACCAGATAGATTTACGCTTGCAGTCCAATACGTATGAGGGCGTCCCTGATGCCATTGTGCACGATATTGTTGGACGGTTGATCAGCCAGTTGGTCCACCATTTTTAGTTGCGGTGGTTGCGGTGGTAATAATTGGTTAGAGGGGGATTTAATTGCTTAAGGATGCAATCGTTTCAGTGAATTAGATTGACATTTTTCTTCACCTATTCAGTGTTGTTCGCTCCCAAAAAGTGCATACGATTTGGCATAGTATAAAACCCATTGTTATCATAATTTCGGTCAGATTTAAGACCTTACTTATTGCGTCCTTGTTCATTATGGGGGAATGTTCTGGATGTCTCTAATCTTCTTTTTACGAATTGGAAGTATGATAGTACACTGTGCCAACAGGTGTACTATCCATCCTGCAAACACACTAGCTATGAACGATGTCTTTAAATTATTACGTCTCATAAAACCTTACTGGCGGAGATCTGTTGTTGCACTGATCCTGCTTACCACGCTGGTTTTCATGGACCTCAGCATCCCCAGGTTGGTCCAGCGTATTATTGACCAGGGTATCAACCAGCATAACCAGGCGGTGGTGATCCAAACCTCGTTGATCATGCTTGGTATATCGTTATTAAGCGCCACGATCGCCGTAGGGAACAATATCACCTCTGTTCAGGTGGCTGAAAGTTTTGGACGGGACCTGCGGGATGCAATTTTCTCGAAAATCCAGACTTACTCCTACGGCAATTTGGACCGGATGAAGACGGGGCAGCTGATCGTCCGCCTCACCAGCGATTCTGGTGCGGTGCAACGACTGGTGCAGATTTCCCTGCGTATTGGAACCCGCGCTCCGCTTTTAATGATCGGCAGTTTGATCCTGATGTTCAACACCAGCCCTCGACTGGCACTCACCCTTCTCCCCTTATTGGTGGTAACCTCAATAGTTATTGTTTTCTTTGTGAGTAAGATGGAACCTTTATTTCTATCTGTCCAGCAGAAGTTGGATCGGTTGAATACCGTCCTGCAGGAAAATATCGCCGGTGCACGCGTGGTCAAAGCCTTCGTGCGTGCCAATTTTGAAAATCAGCGCTTTGAAACCGCCAATGAAGGTTTCACTGGGGTTTCGGTGCGCGTGATGCGTTTCATGTCTGCCATGTCACCCGCACTGACGGTGTTTGTCAACATCGGCATGGTGATCGTCATCTGGGCTGGAGGGTTGCAAGCCATACGTGGCAACCTGACCGTGGGGCAAATCGTGGCTTTTACCAACTACTTGCTTACTACCATGACCCCATTGGTGATGATGACCCAGCTTTCCCAGGTTTGGGCAAATGGCATCGCCTCCTCCAGGCGTGTCAATCAGGTGATGGACATGCTTCCCGAAGTATTAGACCTGCCGGATGCAACGGTGGTTCACAGTCACACACCCGGAAGGGTCGTCTTTGATAACGTCAGTTTTGTTTATAACGGCAGCGGTGATGAGCAGGTTCTCCGCAATGTTAACATGGTGGCTGAGCCTGGTGAGACGGTCGCCATCCTGGGTGCGACGGGTTCCGGGAAAACCAGCCTGATTAACCTGATCCCGCGTTTCTATGATGTGTCGGAAGGTCGGGTGACCCTCGATGGTGTCGATCTACGTGATCTTCAGCAGGATTCATTGCTCGAGCAGGTCGGGGTGGTACCTCAGGAATCGATCCTCTTTACCGGCACCGTGCAGCGATAACATTCGCTACGGGCGTCCGGATGCAACCCATGAAGAGGTCATTGCTGCAGCGAAAGCAGCTCAAGCGCATGAATTCGTTATGGATCTCCCGGACGGGTATGATACCCATGTAGAGCAGCGTGGGACAAATTTCTCGGGTGGGCAGAAGCAACGCCTGGCTATCGCCCGGGCATTGCTTTTGAAACCGCGCGTGCTCATCCTGGATGACAGCACCAGCTCGGTGGATGTGGAAACTGAGACTCGTATCCAGGAAACACTGGATACTGAGCAAGTTCAACATACCACTTTCGTGGTGGCACAGCGAATTAGCACCGTACTGAATGCCGATAAAATCATCGTCATGGACCAGGGGCGTGTGATGGCCCAGGGTACGCATAAGGAGCTGATGGAATCCAGCTCTATTTATCGAGAAATTTATGAATCCCAGCTGGGAAGTGGCAATCACCCCACAGATCAAAAGCTTAAAACCGCAGAGGTAGGCAAATGAGCACCCAGCCCACGGGTTACGGTGCCGGTAGTGTACGCGTCACCATGATGCAACGCAGACCTGCCGATCCCGGTAAGATTGAGAAAGCCAAAAATCCGCGCAGTGCCATCCTGCGTTTGTTGGATTATCTCAAGCCATTTAAGCTTCAGCTGGTTTTGGTGCTGGTCCTTGTGCTGATCTACACCTTGTTGGGACTGGCAGGTCCTTATTTAATGGGCCGCGCAATTGACCAATTCATCTCCACCAGGCAGGTGAGTGGTCTGGCAGGGATTTCCCTGCTGATGTTGTTGATCTATTTGCTCAACAACTTGTTCCAGGCGGTGGCAAATTGGGTGATGGCAAATGTCTCGCAACGCGCCCTAAAGCTGATGCGTAAGGATTTATTCTTTCATCTGCAAGAATTGCCGCTTAACTTCTATGACCATAACCCCGCCGGCGAGCTGATGAGCCGTTTGACCAATGACATCGATGCAATTAACCAGGCGGTCTCTCAAAATGTGACTTCGTTGATTGCCAGTGTGTTATCCATGGCGGGCATCGTCGTCGCCATGTTCCTGCTTAATTTCTGGTTGGCACTGACTACTTTGGTTGTGATACCGATCATGTTCTGGTTCACCAATTTTGTGGCACGCTACACCCGCAGGGGCTACCAGCAGCTGCAAAAGAATCTGGGTGAGATGAACGCTGTCATGGAAGAATCCATCAGTGGCGAGAAGGTGATCAAAGCCTTCAGGCGTAACCAATCGGTGATTGATCAATTTCGCCAGCGTAACCAGGCAGTTTTCAAAGCTGGTGTGACTGCCAACAGCTACGCTTTGCTGCTAATGCCTCTCACCAACGTATTGGGGAACTTCTTTGTGATCGTCCTGGCTGGGCTTGGTGGCTGGCTGGCACTTCAAAACCTGGTCAGCGTGGGCATCATTGCTACCTTCATCAGCTATGGACAAAACTTTATCAACCCCCTCAGGCAGCTGGCTAATATGTATAACTCCATCCAGGCAGCCCTGGCTGGGGCAGAGAGAGTCTTTGAGATCATCGACACCTCCCCAGAGGTGTCGGATGTGCGCGATGCCTACCCGTTGGATGTGGTTCATGGGGATGTGCGCTTCGAGCATGTCGATTTCAGCTATAACCCTGGCACACCGGTAATCAAGGATATGAGCTTGCAAGCCAAACCCGGGCAGATCATTGCCCTGGTGGGACCCACCGGTGCGGGGAAGACCACCCTGATCAACTTGCTGATGCGTTTCTACGAGATCGATGGTGGCAGGATCAATATTGATGGCATCGATATCCGTGAGATCCAAAAAGCTGGCTTGCGCCAGCAGTTGGGGATCGTTTTGCAAGATACCTTCTTATTCTCCGATACGGTCATGGAGAATATCCGTTATGGTCGTTTGGATGCCACAGATGACGAAGTGATCCAGGCTGCCCGCATGGCAGATGCAGACCATTTCATCCGCCAGCTACCGGACGGCTACCAGACTAATCTATCCGAACGGGCTGGCAACCTGAGCCAGGGACAGCGCCAGCTGCTGGCAATTGCACGCGCCGTCCTTTCCAACCCTGGTATCCTGATCCTGGATGAAGCCACCAGCTCGGTGGATACCCGCACCGAGGTGCGCATCCAGGCTGCCCTGCTGCGCCTGATGCATGGTCGGACGAGTTTTGTCATCGCCCACCGATTGAGCACTATTCGTGATGCCGATACTGTGATTGTGATCAATGAGGGGGAGATCATCGAACAGGGCACACACCAGCAGCTGCTGGATAAGCGTGGCTTCTTCCACCACCTGTATATGAGCCAGTTCAAGGGGCAAGAGATTTAGGGGGAAGTGATACCTCAATTCGGTAATTAATTAGTAGATGCGAATCAACCTGTCCGGTCTGGTTTTTGATCGCAATACCGTCCCCTATCCTCTATCTTTATATCTCGAATTTATTCTGCTTGGCTGATTTCTTCTAACCCTTGAGAAAAAATGCTTTAAATCCCGCGGCTGTTTAGCTTTTATCGATCAAGACTTGATCATGCTTTACCATCCAGGCATCCACCACCATCCATGCAAACCTGGGGTGGCGGTTGACCATTGTCTCAGCCAGGTCACGCAGCTCATGTGAGTCTTGATGCCAGATTTCTGCATCCATGACGATTTCGTTTGGGATCGGGTAATTCTTCCCTTATTCTTTTCGATGAATCCATTGTGTGTCCTCGATAGGTAGTGTACCAAACAATCGAATAACCTCAGGTATACACTTTTGTAATTTATGTTATTTGAATACCCATCAAATGAATCCACCGCCTGCATCTTCCACAATAGGCCTGCTCTCGCCAGCTTTCCATGAACTCGCCCTCCGCTTGGGTGAGCCTTTCCCGCATCCATCCCCATATTTGTTATAAGAAGTGTGGCATGGTTTTTGCATTAAGTACATATGTGGATGCAATCCATTCAAGCCCTCAATAGGAGAAACTGAGTTCATACATGGGTGAGCAAGAGGAGAGTGAGTCATGTTATGGATAGGAATATTGATTGGAATTTTCTTGGGTGCGAACGTCGGGATTTTTGTCATTACCATGTGCATGGCAGCAAATAAAGGAGATCAATTAAAAAAAGCTGTTTATGAAAGATAGCCACCAGCCTTAAATATTATCAGACCAGGTGTGAGAGACACAGCGAGCCTCTTTCATCCCTCATTAACAAGAAATTTGCGCACATCCACCTCTACAATAGAATTAGCTCGCTTTCCCCCACATCAGCCGGGATTGCCACGGTTACTCCCTGATGAGCTCTGCACTTCTGATGGTAATTAATTTAATAAGAAAATTGATCATTGATGCTAAGTAAAAGCGCATTTTGTCAATTCAGTTCTTAAACCAGAGAGTTCTTAGGTTTTTTACCTGCATTTCGTGCACCATCATATAAAAAAACACTTTGGCAGGTCCGATCCCTCTACCGGACCTGCCAAAGTTTAACCCCCCCATCTGCAAATCTTTCTTATTTTGTGGGCACATCCAATGGTCCAAGGTCTCCGATTATTTTTAGTTTATCTGGACCTTGTGCCAAGCATGTAAAGTAGAGTGGACCTTCAGTAATATCAATCGCACTAGTATGGAATGTCCTGGTCATCGGGTAGATAACATCTCCCGTAATGATATTCATCCAAGACGGTGGCTGCGCCTAGGCTTGGATCCGGGCCTGGGGCATCCATTTCCGCTTGCGTCGTTCCCGGGTCTACTGAAAAGACGAATACTACATAATTCTGATACGTCTGGTCGTTCACCACAATATCGTACGACAACTGATTCCACAGCGGATTAAAATAACTCTCCAGCTAATGGATTAACTGACCTCCATGGAGCATTTATCGCCAGGATCAAAGGTGATGACGACGTTTATCGGAATGCCTGCCGTATATCCCCATCGCCAAGCCATTACTCTCTGGCACTGCCTGCGCTGCAGCGGTTGGGCAGGATAGGGGTGCGCTGGTCGGGCAGGATTGTGGTGCGCTGGTCGGGGAGGAATCCGTTTGGGGTGTGGCGCATCCGGTGACCACCAACATCACCATGATAAGAGCTATACCTCTGGTCAAAATCAGTTTGTGGTTCATTTTATTCGCCTCCTTTAGGTTTTTGAACCGGTGAAAATTTGGATTGCGCTAACTCTAGCGCTCTCCTTTTCTGTTATCACTATAGCATACAGATGTTTGACAGGCTTGCCATTTCTTGACAAAATTCCCTAAAATCATGAATTTGTGCTATTCTCTTATCATAAGAATAACGATGTCACTGCGAGGAATGCCGTATTATGCCCGACAAAGCCATCATCTTTTCGGAGTCTGAGATTATGATTGCTCCTCAGAATAAAATGCTTTCCGTACACTTATTCAACCTATTTTGAATATTTGGATAAGATTGTAGGGATGAAAGTGGACTATCGGGAAGGAGTTAATCATGCCCAACACAATTCCCGTCAGCATGTTGGAAAAATTTACCACCTTTGGTGATTTGCTCCGCTATCTCCGTCGCCGTGCTGGGATCACCCAGCTGGAATTTTCTATCGCCGTTGGATATAGTGATTCCCAAATCAGCCGGCTTGAGCAAAACATGCGCCTGCCGGACCCTCCCATGATTGAAGCGCGCTTCGTCCCTGCCCTCTTTCTGGAAGAGGAGCCAAATGCTGTTGCCAGGTTATTGGAGTTGGCTGCCACTGTCCGACGTGAAGATGCTCCTGCGCTTGGGCTTTGCCCTTACAAGGGGTTGGACTATTTCGAAGAGGTCGATGCTGACCTGTTCATCGGGCGTGAAACTCTCACTGAGAAGCTTGCTGGACGCGTGCTGGCTATGGTTTCCAAAGATGAGGCAATCCAGACCAGATTCTTCGCCATCGTCGGAGCTTCAGGCAGCGGGAAATCATCCCTGGTGCGTGCAGGTCTGGTGCCTGCCTTGCGCTGGAATAAAACCTCCGCCAACTGGCCAATTCATATCCTCACCCCTTCTGCTCACCCACTCGAGAGCATGGCAACCAACCTGGCGCGTGAGAATGGCTCTTTAGCTGCCGCTGCTGCACTGATGGATGATCTGGCACGCGATCCACGCACCCTGGATCTTTATATCAAGCGGGAGCTAAAGACAACCGGCGGATCTTATCTCTTGCTGGTTATCGACCAGTTTGAAGAATTGTTCGCCCTTTGCCGTTCGGAGGCAGAACGTTCTGCATTTATTGGCAACCTGATCATCGCAGCTTCTGATGATTCAGGTGGACCAATTGTCATCATTACCTTGCGTGCCGATTTCTACTCCCACTGCGCCAGCTACCTGCCCTTGCGTGAAGCTTTGGCCACACACCAGGAATACATTGGCTCTTTGAGTTATCAAGAGATGCGTCGGGCGATTGAAGAACCAGCCCGGCGTGGGCGCTGGGAATTCGAGCCCGGATTGGTGGATCTGATCCTGCACGACGTGGGTAGCGAGCCGGGTGCGTTGCCTCTGCTCTCCCATGCGCTGTTTGAAACCTGGCAACGCAGGCATGGTCGCACGCTCACTTTGAGTGGTTACACCTCATCTGGTGGTGTGCGCGGCGCTATCGCTGAAACAGCTGAGGCTGTATTCACCGATAAGTTCTCCCTTGACCAACAGTCCATCGCCCGCCGTATCTTTATCCGCCTGACGGAGCTGGGAGACGAAACCTCCACCGGAGATACGCGCCGTCGAGCCACGTTCAACGAGCTGATCCTCAAACCGGAAGAATCAGATGCTACCCAGGCTGTGTTGAAAGCCCTGGCTGATGCACGCTTGGTCACCACCTGTGAAGACTCAGTCCAGGTGTCACATGAAGCGTTGATCCGAGAATGGCCAACCCTGCGGGGTTGGCTGGAGGACAACCGCGAAGGACTGCGACTGCACCGCCAGCTCACTGAAGCCGCACAGGAATGGCTGGCTGCAGAACGTGAGCCAGACTTGTTATTCCGTGGTGCCCGATTAGCAGGGGCGCGGGAATGGTCAGCCTCCCATGAGGATGATATGAACGCCCAGGAGAGAGAGTTCCTGGCAGCCTCTGTTTTATCCAGCGAAAGTGAAGCTGTTGAGCGTGAAGCCCAGCACCAGCGTGAGCTTGAAGCTGCTCAAAAACTGGCTGATAATGAAAGGTTGCGCGCTCGAGGAGGGACTCAAATCCGCTCGCCGTCTCAGGTTGCGTTCGATTCTGGTGAGTGTGGTAGTCTCCCTGGCAGTGTTCCTGGCTATTTTTGCCCTATTCGCCTGGAGACAGTCTGCTTCTAACGCTGCCCAGAACCGTAGCATGAATCTTGCGAGCGATGCTTTACAGGCGAATCAGTCTGGACGGGGTGATCTTGCGCTTGCTCTCGCCTTGGAAGCTGTCAAGCTGGACCGACCTCCATTGGATGCACTGACTGCATTACGTACCGTCGCTTATGATTCTGGAACGCGCGCAATTCTAAGCGGGCATAGCCAGGAAGTACGGGCAACTGCTATTTCACCAAATGGTCACATGGCATTCTCGGGCAGCTGCGCCCAAATGGATTCGCAGGGTGCTTGTCTGGCGGGCGAGTTGATCCTGTGGGATCTGGATGCTCAGGTAGAGCTGCGTCGCTGGTCTGCTCACTCTGGTTGGGTTAACGCCGTCGCCTTCAGCATGGATGGGCAGACGCTGATCTCTGGTGCTGAGGATGGGTCATTGATCCTGTGGGATGTAAATGGTGTGCAGAAGCGAAAGCTCGTGGCCACAGGTAGCATCACCGGACTGGCAATCGTTCCTAGCACTGGCTTTCTTCTCTCGGGATCAGCCGATGGGCGAATGATCTTGTGGGACTTGAGAACTGGGCAGACCGTGCAGAGTTATAAAGCGACTTCCAGCCCCATCACTGCTTTCGCCGTTGCTGCAAGTAAGCTCACCGCGGTATCTGCCTATCAGGATGGTAGCTTGCTTCTGTGGAGTCTGTATAAATCACAGCCCATCAAACGTTTTGAAGATCAGGGAGCCAATATCGCTTCAGTCGCACTCAGTCCAGATGGCAGCTGGATTCTCTTGACCAACCGCGCTGAGTCAAATTTGTTCCTTCGCAGGATTGATAGTCTTACTGGTACCCTGCTCAACCAGCAGATGTTTGCTTGTATACCAGGTCATTTGGCTATCAGTCCCGACGGTTCTTATGTCCTCGTTGCCTGTCAAACCGCAATTTTTCAGGTATATGTTCAGAATTGGAACGTTCAGCGCAGTTTTGGTGAATCTCCCGACTTTATTACTGACATCTCCATCAGCCAGGATGGGCACCTGGGTATTTCAGCCTCCCAAGATGGCACCTTACGCCTGTGGAATTTAGGCGGTCAGCTCGATTACCAGATTGAAAACATCAATGCAGATAGTTTGAATGCGATTGCGATCAGCTCGGATGGTAAATATTTACTGGTAAATGGAGTTAGGATGTATGGCTTCCAACGACCTGTCTTATGGGATATTGTTCATAGTAAGGTTGTACAGACTTATTTTGGTTTTAACGCAGCCGTTAGCCCGGGTGCAGTAAAAATCAGCCCGGACATGAATTTTGTCGCTGTAGCTGGATATAATGCGGACTTAGGAATATCAGCTGTGAGGCTCTGGGACACGCACAGTAGAATTGTACAGTGTGAATACGAGGGCTATCAAGCGATAGCTAGGGCTGTGGCATTTAGTCCCGATAGTCAATTCTTACTTGCAGGGTCTCAAGATCCAGTTAATAAAACTGGTCAGTTGATTCTATGGGATGTCAAGACGTGTCAGCTTGTGCGCCAATTTGATACCAACGAGGACGTCACCAGTATCGCTTTCAGCGCTGATAATTCACGCGCCATCACTGGGTCAGGCTATTTTGGCAGGGTCATCCTGTGGGATGTGACCACCGGGAAAGAGATTAAGCGCTTTTCCTACTCGGATTATGGACCCGTATTGGGGGTTGCTTTTGGTCCAGGCGATACCGCGATCTTGGGTTCAGGTTTGGCAGACCTGTACCTGTGGGACGTGGAATCAGGAGATATCATTCGCCGTTACTCGGGTCACACCACATTTCCATCCAGTGTGGCCATCAGCTCGGATGGCAAGTACGTCTTATCTAGTGCATTAGATGGCGATGTGATCTTGTGGGATTTCTCGACAGGTGAGATGTTACACCGTTATAACGCTCACGCAGGGGTCTATAGCGTCCTGTTCAGCCCGGATGGCAGGACCGCCTACGCAGCTTCCATAGATGGTAAGTTGATCGAATGGCAGGTTGCCGAGAAATCCCTGACTGAGTTGCGTGCTTGGATCAGCTCAAACCGTTACGTGCGTAACCTCACCTGTGACGAGAGACAGCAGTACCATGTGAACCCGTTGTGTAGCCCATAAAATAGATGTAGGTTGGGTTGAGTGATCTCCACGAAACCCAATCTTTACAAGATTGAGCGAACTTGTGCAACCTTCTCTAGTTGTGCGGCTCGACCCGGTTACTTCGTGAACCACGAAGGTGCGGTTTCAACAGCGATTTTATCCCCCCATCAACAAATACTGAATCCTAATGCGTCAGGATCTGTGACAGGAACAGCTTCGTGCGGTCTTCCTGTGGGTTTTTGAAGATTTGATCAGGCGTGCCGCTCTCCACGATCAAGCCTGCATCAAAGAAATACATGCGGTGAGCCACCGCTCGTGCAAAACCCATCTCGTGAGTGACTACCAGCATCGTCATGCCACTCTTCGCCAGCTCCACCATCACATCCAGCACCTCTTTGATCATCTCCGGGTCGAGCGCCGAAGTCGGTTCGTCAAACAACATGATCTTCGGCTGCATTGCCAAGGCCCGTGCAATCGCCACACGTTGCTGCTGTCCACCGGAGAGCTGGCCAGGATATTTCAGCGCTTGTTCAGGGATACCTACCCTCTCGAGCAGCTGCATGGCAACTTCCTCGGCTTTATCCTTGGACCACTTGCGTACCCAGATTGGTGCCAGGGTGATGTTCTGCATCACGGTCAGGTGGGGAAACAGGTTGAACTGCTGGAATACCATGCCAATTTCCCGCCGCACCCGCTCGATGTTGCGTACGTCATGGGATAACTCGATCCCATCGATGATGATCGTGCCGCGTTGGTGTTCCTCAAGTCGGTTTAGTGTGCGGATGAAGGTCGATTTACCTGAGCCTGAAGGGCCGAAGATCACGATCACTTCGCCGTGTTTCACTTCCATGTTGATACCTTTCAACGCCTGGAAGTTATCAAACCATTTATGCACATCACGCGCGATGATGATAGGCTGGTCGTCCCTGACTGGTTCAATCATGTTACCCTCACCTTTAGCGTTCACCGACACCCAACGCTTTCTCTAACTGCAAGCTGGCATAAGACATAAAGTAGCTGAACACCCAAAAGATCACAGCAATAAATAGATACACTTCCATTTGTAATCGGACGAACTCTGGATTTAGATTTAAAACCGCATTCCCCATTCCCAATAAATCGTTGATTCCTACGATGTAAACCAGGGTGGTGTCCTTAAACAGCGAGATGAACTGTCCTACGATTGTGGGGATCACCAGGCGCAGCGCCTGCGGGAGTACGATCAATGACGTGATATGGAAATTCTTCAACCCCACTGCCTTGGCAGCTTCCTCCTGTCCCGGCGGGATGGCTTGCAGTCCACCGCGCACGTTCTCTGCCGTATAAGCCGCGCTGAAGACCACGGTGCCCATCAAGGCGCGGATAACACGGTCAATCCTCGCTTCGCTGGGCAGAAATAGTGCCAGGATCACCGAAAACATAAATAATATTGTCACCAGGGGAACGCCGCGCACGACTTCGATGAAGAATATTGAAAATATTTTAACCATTGGCAGGGATGAACGCCTGCCCAACGCCAGTAGCACTCCAAAGGGGAAGGACAGCAAAATTCCACCCACCGAGAGCAGCAGGGTGATCAACAGCCCACCCCACACGGTCGTTGCGACTTTTGGCAGCAGGCTGGAGTTGTCAAATCCTGGGAGGATTACCAGGGGGATCAATAAGAGCGCAACCAGCCACAGAGTCGTAACAAGCCGCCCGTGAACTGAACGCAGCCTGCCAATCCGGTACCCCAGGTAGATCAGAAACGGGTTGATCAACATGAACACACGAATTGGAAGCGTTATCGTTGTAGTTTCCAATGGGAAAACGGCAAGAATACCCATCAAGATGCCGAGAAAAATGGCAAATGGCCTGACGTATAGCTTCCAAACTCCCCAGCTCATGCCAATCAGGGATGTGACCATCAGCACGCTGACACCAACCCGCCACAGCTCTTCCCGTGGGTACTGTCCCACCATGTATAGGAGTGGAGCCACGGTCACCGGGCGCCAGTCTGCGGTTTTAAACATCCAGGTGATGACACTGACCAATGCAAAGTACACCACTGTCGCGCCGAAGATGGTCAGCAGGCTGTTGTACCAGTTGCTGAACAGATTCTTACGGATCCATTCCAATGCTCCTGGTCGTGAAGGAGGGGCTGATGCCTCAGTGGTGATGGTCATTTTATCGCTCAATAAATTGCACGCGTTTGTTGTAGACGTTCAGGACGATCGAGGTCAATAGACTGATTGCAAGATAGGTTGCCATGATCAGGATAAAGACCGGCACCGCTCGACCTGCCTGGTTAATGGTAACCTTTCCGATCGCAAATAGCTCCTGGTAGCCAATTGCCAGAGCCAGGCTCGAGTTCTTCGTCAAATTTAGATATTGGCTGATTAATGGTGGGATGATCACGCGCATTGCCTGCGGGATGGTGATGAGCGTTAATATCTGAGAGTATCGCAACCCCACTGCCCTCGCTGCTTCGATCTGTCCCTTTTGCACTGCCAGGATGCCAGCCCGGATTACCTCTGCGATAAACGAAGCAGTGTACATCGCCAGGCCAATCAGCAAGGCTGTGAACTCGGTAGTCAGGCGTAAACCACCCTGGAAGTTGAATCCCTTTAAGACCGGAGCATCGAACCGGATTGGTTCACCACCTGAGGCGAACCAGCCAATCAACACCACCAGGATCAGTACAGCCAGGCTGATCCTGCCGAAGTAGGTCTCCTTGCCTTTTACTTCCCGGATGCGTCGTAGCACAACCCACGTGACGATCGCCAGGATAATCCCGGCTAAAATTAGAACTACAAATAAAGTTCCTCCAACCGACAGGTGTGGCCAGGTAAGATAAAATCCTCTTTGATTAATATAAATGATGCCAGGTATCGAAATGCTCGCTTTTACATTCGGAAGCTGGGTGAAGACACCGAAATACCACAGGAAAAGTAATACCAACAGGGGGATGTTGCGATGAAATTCTATATATGCCAGTGCGATGTGGCTGATCAGCCAGTTGGTGGACAGCCGCATCAGGCCGATGATAAATCCCAGTACCGTTGCGAACAGGATTCCCACAGCTGACACAACCAGGGTGTTGATCAGACCGACCAGGACGGCTCTTCCAAAAGTCATGGTCGAATCATACGGGATGAACGACTCCTTGATCGGGAATCCCGCAGCTTCATCCAGGAATCCGAAGGTCAACGGCATCCCTCGTTGCTGGGTGATCTCCAGAAAATTGCCAATCACCCAATACAAGAAACCAAATACGATCAGCGATGAGATAATTTGTGCCGCAGCTTTAAGCATTCGCTCATCGCGCCAGATTGGGATTTTCTTGGTCAAATTAACTTCTTTGATCATCTACAACCTGGTTGATTATAGTTTGGGTGTGCAGACTGCTAACATCTGCACACCCATTTAGTATTTCCAGCAGGATTACTTGATGGGTGGCGCGTACATTAAGCCACCATTCGTCCATAGGTTGTTCAAACCACGATCCAGGGTGAATGCAATGCCATCTGCACCGAAGTAGCGGTCATAAATCTCACCGTAATTGCCCACTGCGGTAATAGCATTCGCCAGCGAATCGGCGGTGAGGCCCAGCGTGGTATAGCCCCAGTCTGCTTCGCCTTCCACTCCAAGCATGGCGCGTACACCTGCATCCGGGCTGGCTTTCATTTCCTCTACATTGGCCGAGGTAATCCCATACTCCTCGGCATTAACCAATCCCCAGATTACCGTCTTGACGATATCCAGCCACTGATCATCGCCGGTTGGTACAGCTGGAGTGAGTGGTTCCTTGGAGATGGTGATATCCAGGATGACGTGTTCATCCGGGTTTTGGAAACCAGCCCGCACGGCAGCCAGCTGTGATTTATCACTCGTGGCTACATCGCAGCGTCCTTCCTCGTATGCGCCGTAGACGGCTGAGGTTTCTTCAAAAGTGACTGCTTCGTAGGTCAAGCCAGCATCACCGAATGCTGTTGCCAGGTTCTTCTCCGTGGTAGTACCGGTGGTCACACATACAGTCGCACCATCCATGTCTGCAAGGGAAGTTACGCCACTATCTGCGCGGGTTAAGAACCCCTGGCCATCATAGAATGTGATCCAGGTGAAATTGCCCCATTCTGCATCGCGTTTGGAGGTCCAGGTCATATTTCGTGTGACCAGATCGACCTCACCGGTTTGCAGCACCGGGCCACGATCCGCAGCTGTGATTGGGACAGCTTCAATGGCTTCAGGATCTCCCAACACTGCAGCCGCGACTGCTCTGCAGAAGTCAATGTCGAAACCAATATTGCGTCCATTCTCGTCCAGGTAGCCGAAACCAAGCAGTTCGGTATGAACGCCGCATACCACTTTACCCCGCGCCTGCACTGCTTGTAAGGTCTCTCCATAGCCAGCTGGTTTGAGGATTTCGGGTGGTAGCGGAGTCCCCTCTACCGGTACCTCAACGATGACTGTCTTGATGACTTCGACCGTTTCAATAACCGGGGCAACCACTTCGCCGCCGGTGGAGGCCGGAGCTTCGGTCTGCTTGGCACCGCAGGCGGTAACCAGCAAGCTTATTGTAATTAAGACGCTGAATACAAAGAATAATTTTCGCGACATGTTTCTCTCCTCTCATGGGTTATATGAAATTGTCTATCAACGTTCGTTGTTTGGGGTAATGATCGGACTGCTGCACCTCCTTTCGGATCGTTCAAGCTTTAACTTTTCCGAGCAAAGGACTAGAGAAGGAATATTCGTTTTCTTTGAAATTGTTCCCTCAGGCAAAATACATCAACGGTGAAACACAGCGGCTACGTCAATGAGCGTAAGGGGGGTGCATTGCAACTACTTCAATTATAGAGGAAATCGACCAATATGCAAGCTTAAAATCAGCTTGATATTTGATCAAAAAAAATCGATGGAAGATTGAGCCTACTGCCGTTTTCTTTTTGGGTGGTAAATAAAATGCCTGGGTTAAATCCAGTGAGCAATCAGACATCGCATCTTTTTTCGACTCCTCGTCAATCGGGGTGCCTGCCTCTGACGGGTATATTAATGATCTCATAGTCCCCTATTTTAAATACTGGTCAAAAAACTCGATCGTACGGGTCATGGCCAGGTTGAAATATCCCGACAGGTTATGGTCATCACCTCCATATTCGTAAAATTCCGAAGGAGAGGAACTCGTAGAAGGAGAGTTACTCGGAGAAGAAGATAGAGAAGATGCAGGCACTCTATGTTCCAGCAGACAATATTTGTTGGTACAGGTCTTGCGAAAATTTGATCGGTACCTCAGTATCCCCTGTGCCATGATGCAGCTGGATTGGTCCAGAGAGTTCAGCCAGGTAGGAGTTAGCCGAGATTCCCATCCAGAATTGCGGGTTCTCTTCCGGAGAGCCGTAGAGTTTCTGCCATTGGGTCCGCCAACCTGAGCGAAAATTCGGGTTGGGTGTGCGGGTGGGTATTCCAGGAGTCGGAAGTCGCCAGCAACATAATATGTCGGAGTAAGAACCGACTACACCAGCCCATATCACTCCGGCTTTGATATCTTTTGAGATGACCATCGCCCGTAAGGTCAAAAAGCCTCCCATCGAATGTCCCCACATGCCAATCCGCTGGGCATCTACCTGTGGAAAGGCTTGTAATGACGAAACTGCATTCAACACGTCCGTTGTGTATCCCGGGTCACCATAAGCCCCACTTGCTTCACCTTCAGAACGGTCGTGGCCGCGATAATCGATCTTGAACACAATGTATCCATGGCGCGCCAGGCTATCCACGTATGCGATATAGCGCTCTGTTGTCCGGTAAACTTGCGGATCGATATAGCCATGGTTGAAGACGATCGCAGGCCACCCGCTGGCGGGCATGTCACCATAAGGTACGGTCAGCAATCCGTAGATCCTTAACCCTTCCGATTTATACCAGGCAATATAGCGGTAATAATTAGCTCCCGGCTCTAATGTTTCTTCGATCGTGATGTTGCTGCCGGGATACGTTGTTTGCCTGGCAGCCAGGATATTCATCGGGTGCAGGGTTGGTGTTTGGCTCGGGGTTACCGTTGCTCTGGTTGTCGGCGAGGGCATCGGGGTGGTGCTGGGGGAAGCTGTGATGGTCGGATTTGCCGTCGTGCTGGGTTGGGTCGTTATGGTACTGGTCAATGGGATTGTATTCTCTACAGGTACCCTTTCAGGGGCGAGGCTGCATCCACCTAAAACCAATATCAGGACCAAGCCCAGCGAAACTTCTGTAATTGGACTTAACCCAATTCTGATCTTCTCCATCCATACATTCATTCTGATAACCTATCGCATTGCTTTACAAATACCTGGCATGTTTCATGTTCGAAGGTTTAGTTGATGAGCTTGAATGAGTGAATGCATTAGTGATTAAAAACATCTCTGAAATGATTTTATCCATATTCTATGAATGCTTGGTAGAAATCATCTTCAGTCACAAATCAAGATTCACATTACGACCTGGTCTCTTCGAAGGCTGCCTTCGTGAAATCACCAGGTGCAGTTTCAACCGCCAGGGTTTATTTCTAAAAAGCCCCCATCCGGTTAGGCGATTCAAGTGGTATCACCTGGCCGATATCCCACATTTCAACAATTCTGCCTGCCTCGAAACGAAAGATGTGGACGACAGCCATTCCGGGCTCCTCGGCTTTCATTATGATATTCGAGTGAACTGCCACTAGGTTACCATCACCAAGTACGTTTTTCACCATCAACCTTTTATTGGGGAATTGCTCGTGGTTCTCAATCATGCCTCGTTTCAAGGAAGAGAACTCTGCCGAGTAGTACACATTATGATGTTTCCCATGCATATTAACATAGTTTGTGTATGCTTCGTCGATATTTCCAGCCACCACAAGCTGCAAGAAATCCACTGCGATTTCTTTTTGTGTCTGGATACTATTCTTATTTGTCATTGTTTATCCTATGATTGGACGGTCCCATGGCTTTGAGTTAGTATACCAACAGATCGGGGAATCGATCGGCGATCAAGTTCAGCTCTATCCCATACTCAAGGTAAGCTTTTAAGCCTGCCAACACGAGGCTGAAACCCGCCGCCGAATCCATCGCCAGATTGGTCACCTTATCACCATCTCCGCCGAATCCTGAATTGGTGATGTTCACGAAGGTCGTGTCATCTGTGCGGGCTGTAAAAACGAATTCGACAGTCGTCAATGCACCAGGTTCACCCCATTCCAAAACGATGCGTCTACCCTCCTCGAGCATTTTTACAACCACATCGGTGGAAGCAGCATACATCTCCCATTCCCACCGGATTCTTTTACCTGTTTCAAGCCTGCCGCTGCTGCGGGTGAACCAAAATTTTGTGGTAATGGCAGGGTCGATTAAAGCATTAAAAACAATGCCAACTGGTTTTCGAATCAGCATGCCAGTTTGTGCACCTGGTACTTGGGTGAGGTACAGTCTATCCATCGGATCACTTATTTATTATCCGGCGCATAATATAGCAACACATTCCCGTTGCGGAATATCTTTGTATCGAGAAGTTTTAGATTCAACCTGCCACCATTTTCTTTGAACAAAGCACCACCACGACCAAGCACGATTGGGTTGACGATCAATCGGTACTCATCAATCAGTTGATGTCGGGTTAATGTAGCTGCCAGGTCAGCGCTGCCGAATATGAACAAGTCATTACCCGGTTGTGCTTTTAATCGGGTCATTTCTTCGACTGCATCCCCTTTGATAAGCTGGGTATTATTCCACTCAGCTTTGTCCAAAGTTTTGCTGAAGACGAACTTCAGTATCGAATTCATTTTGGCTGCCACAACAGGGTCATTCTTTATCGCCTCCGCTGAAGGCCAGTAAGACGCCATGCCTTGGTAAGTTACTCTGCCGAAGATCAGGCCACCTGCATGGCTGAGCTGATCGATCGAAAACTCATTGAATTCATCATCCACCTGGTGCCAGCCGATGTCCCATTTGTTTTCACCTTCAAAATAACCATCCAGGGTTATCAGGTTGAAAAGGATTGCTTTTCGCATATTTTCCTCCCATATAAAGTCAAATTTATGATGCTGTTTTGACGAGCAATCGGATTGCTGGTCAGGATAAGGTTGGCATCAAGAGAAATCAGGCAGGTTTACTGCCGCCTTTGCTTCAAACCCAACACGAGCTGAAAACATCTACAAGTTGTCATAGACATAGAAAATGTAATCCTGAGGCCCTGTTTTGACTCCCAAATCGTCTAGGTGTCTGAGCAGTTGTGCGCGATGATCTGTACCGTGATTAACTACATGCAGAAGCACTTGCCATTCGGTAAGATCTTTGTCTTCCCCATCTGGGAACGGTTTTTCGAACAACATATCGTCCCGCAATTTTGCAAGATAATCGCGCATATTTTGCTCAACGATATCCCAGTGCGTCCGAATAATTTTCCGATCGTCAAAGTTAGTGGGATTGAGCGCTTCCGGGATTTCGACACCTCTTAATGCGCTAAACCATGTATCGTCAACGCTCATGAGATGAACGATTTGGTTACGGACGGATCCATGGGAGTAGTCCACATTTTGAATGAACTGATCATGGGATAGTGAGGAGATAGTTATATCCCATATTTTGCGATTTTCAGCGAAGTGATAGTCGTAGAAATGGCGAAAAGCATTTGCATCCATGGTTGAGTTTTCTCCTCAGTATGGGATGGCAAGTATTTTAGTACAAGTGTTCGAATATAGTCAAGGTTATTGCTGGTTGTGGTTGTTTTCCTCTATAATCGTCACCGGCAGTCAAGATTTCCTGATATAGGTCAATCTAAACCACCGGTGACAAAGTCTATTTATTTACCACACTTTAACTTGTAGGCTACATTATTCGACTCACTTACGGTTTCGCTAATTACGATTGCCAGCCACCATCCTGTGATCTCTCACTGGAGCGTTGGTTTGTAATGAGCTGAGCAGCTTTGTAGAGGCCGCGGTAATCTCTTCCACGGCAGCTAAAAAAGCTGTTTCATTAGCTTTTGAGGGTTTGGTGTAACCGCTAATCTTGCGAACGAATTGTAAGGAAGCCGCATGGATATTCTCCATGCTGGCAGGTGGATCGATATTATAAAGGGTGTGGATGCTCCGGCACATAAGTTATCCCAGGCACTCTGCCAGTTTATCGAAGGATTCGTTCCAGCCCTGCTTGGTCAGTTCGAGTGTCTCACCTTCGGGCAAGCCACAATGCTCCAGGGTCATTCTAGTCTTGCCATCGAGATCTTCGAGCGTCAATTCCACTTCCAATTCCGTTGGGATATCGGTACCCATGCCATAATACGAAGCTGGAACTACATTACCGTGTTCATCGGCAAAGGAATCAGTCATTACGATACGGTTCGGCTCGATGATCTCCTTGTAAGTGCCAGTCGCCCAATAATCCTTTCCATCCGGGCCACGCATACAGCTGAGATACTTACCGCCAACACGCAGATCTAACTTCGCATATGGTGTGGTGAAATCCTTGGGTCCCCACCAGCACATATACTCGTCTGGATCGGTCCACCGTTGCCACACACGTTCTGGGGGTGCATTAAATACACGTGTGATAATTAAACCTCTCCCGTTACCTTCATGGTGTGTCATATGCTCGTCCTTTCTTGGTTGGGTTTTTTGATTCGCCAGAAGTTCATTCAGGCGAGTTGTGGTTTCAATCGTACCTTCTTCCATCTTCCATTGCAGCATTTGATCGCGGTCTTCGAGGGATTGAAAAACGGTCAATGCAGTACAGATCGTCACACCATCACGTTCTTCGTATTTGTCTATGTGGAGGGATACATGACCAGGCATTCCTTCGAATTCCGTGGTATACACCAGGCGCTCAGGAATAACTACATCGTGATAAACGCCATGGAATCCATACTCTTTTCCTTCTTGATCGCGTTGTAGGAAGCGCCAGATACCGCCTGGCATCACAGACATTTTGATGACGGAGGTGGTTAACCAGCGTGGTCCCCACCATTTAGGCACCAGTAGTGGATCGGTGACTGTCTTGAAAACAAGCTCCCGTGAAGCATTATAGATACTGGTGACGATGACTTCCTGCCTTCCTGGGGGAGTTACAATATCAGGTTTTGACATTCTTGAAATTCCTTTCATTGATTTGTAAATAATAGATTTGTTTATCATCCCAACCTCAACTTGACTTGAGGTTGATGCCTGATGCTACAGAATGACTACATGGATGCATAATCAATGGTCACTATGATTTTCCATGAAATAGCTTATCCAAGGCACTTGGCTAGCTTATCGAAGGATTCGTTCCAGCCTTGCCTGGTAAGTTCAGCCATTTCACCTTCGGGGAAGCCGCAATGTTCCAGGGTCATCCTGGTTTTCCCACCGATATCCTCAAGCGTCACTTCCACTTCAAGTTCCGCTGGCATCTCCGATTCCATACCATAATAAGTTGCGGGGACGATATTGCCATGTTCATCGGCAAAGGAATCAGTGCAAACAAACCGGTTGGGTTCGATGATCTCTTTGTAAATTCCGGTGCTCCAATATTCCTTACCATCGGGTCCACGCATGCAGTTGAGATATTTGCCACCGACATGCAGGTCAATTTTCGCAAAACATGCAGTGTAATCTTTCGGCCCCAACCAGCACAGGTATTGCTCAGGGTCGGTCCAGCGCTGCCATACTCGCTCACGCGGGGCATCAAAGACCCGCATGATGGTGATGCTCCTTCCATTCCCCTTATGCTGTTCACTATTTGCTTCCATCATGGATTTTCTCCCTTCATTAATCAGAAGTACATTCCTGCTATTCCAATCTAGACTAATTATATCCATATAGTATGGAAAATTATGTTAGAACCAGGTTAACATCATGTCGTGATATTTTTCATTAATAATAGATTGTAATTATCTAATTTGATGGAATCAGGGTATTAGAATTGCTGGGTGGTTGGGTCAAGCGCTGACGACCCATTGCTAGCGTAGGGAAACAAGCGGTCTGGGTCATCGCAGCCAAGCAAGCGGTCGGGGCGAGCTTACCTAAGCAACGAAGGCGGTTATTGTCTGAAGCAACGTGAGTGATTGTACGGTGTCTTTATGCTTTCACAGCTTAACCAGGGTTGTCGAGCGATCCCGGATATTCTTTGTCCACGGCTTCGTCAGCGTTCATGCAGCGTCTCTATGCTCCAGCTGCAGAGCGAGCCAGGCAGATTTTAACGCAGCCCAAATGAATATCTGGGATGCGGTGTGCTAGGAATAAGGGTAAATAAGAATTAAACCGCTGCGACCCATTATAGTGCCAGGATGTTTACCATCCTCTCGCTATTCTCGATTTTGGCTACAGTGAATTGAGTCGCAGCGGGCAGTGTCTTTTCTTACTCCCACCGAAAAGTCTTAAAGGAGATCGTGACCCCCAATACCAACATGGCTGTTAATACAATCACTTCGGTTATATGCTGGTTCCATGCATCGCCAATCCAGAGACCCCGTAATAATGTGACCACATAGGTCAAGGGTAAAAAAGCTGAGATTTTTCTGATCGTTTCTGATAAGAGCTCGCGCGGGTAACCTGCTCCGGAGAGGAACAGCATCGGGTATAGGATCACCAGCCCGACAATCTGGGCTGTACGGGCGGTGGGCATAACGCCTGCCAGGATGAATCCCAGTCCAAAAAAACTCAAGCTGCTCAGAACAAATGCCGCAGTGAAGTGTAGTACGTTGCCCTCGAACCGTAGGTTATAGACCAGTTTTCCTGCTATAACCAACAGGATCATGCCTAGGCTGGTCATACAAAAGACAACTACAACTTGAGCAAACAGGATGGTGAGTGGACTAAGGGGAGTGGTTCTTAGTCGGCGTAAGACACCATTTTCACGATAAGCCGCCATCGTGATGGTAATGGACATCAATCCACTGGTGGCGATAATCATGGCAGTATAAGATGGGACCGAGATGTCCACCGTCCCGCGTCCGCCGAACATCGGGGATGGTGTGTTACCGTACATGCTTCCAAACAGGAAAAGCATCATCAAAGGGAAGGCTAATGTAAAAAAAGCTCCCACCGGTTCCCGCAAAAATAGCTTCGTTTCCATCCAGGTCATTTTAAAAAGGCTTTTCATAACACACCTCAATCACGCATCTCTCGCCCGGTAAGGATAAGAAAAACATCCTCCAGGTTGGGCTGTTCGGTTCGCAGGTCTCTAAAGCGGATTGCCGACTTGCTGAGTTGGTTCACCACCTCGACAACCAACGGAACTGGTTGATCGCAATTTCCGTGTACGGTCACACGCTCCCCCTGTTTCTCCACCCGTGCTACTTTTGATAATACAGTCACAAACTCTTGCGGTAGTTCACTGTCCACAGTGAAGACAATCCTTTCTTCCGTTCCATATTTACGAATCAATGCATCGGGGGTATCCAAAGCCACAATGCGACCGTGGTTGAGAATCGCCACTCGGTCACATAACCGCTCAGCTTCCTCCATGTAATGTGTAGTCAGCAACACGGTCATGCCTCTTGAGCGTACATCCCGCACCAGGTCCCAAATTGAACGCCTGGCCTGCGGGTCGAGGCCTGTGGTGAGTTCATCCAGGAATATCAGTTGTGGGTTTGGGAGCAGCGCCAGTGCAATAAATAGACGCTGCTTTTGCCCACCGGATAGTTTAGAAAATGGAGTATTGCGTCTATCCTCCAAACCAAGCTGTGTAATCAACTTCTCCCAATCTGCGGAGTGGGAATAGAACGAAGCATAAAGATCCAGCGCTTCCCACACTTTCATCCGATCGGGCAAATTAGACTGCTGCAGCTGAATCCCTATTTGAGTGCGTAGGGCATAGTTATCATTCTGTGGGTCCAATCCCATGACGCGCACGAGTCCCTGGTTTGGTTTCCGCAACCCTTCGATGCATTCGATGGTTGTTGTCTTACCCGCCCCGTTCGGGCCGACCATCCCGAAGATCTCTCCTTCTGGCACCTCGAAGGAGACTTCATCCACAGCCAGTGTCGGACCATAGGATTTGCTTAATCTTTCTACCTGCACGATCGATTTCATCGGTTTTCCTTCACTTTTATATTAATCCAATTTAATGGATTCTGACTTTCTCCATCGTTCTCGCACCAACTTAATCCTGCCTGGTGATATACCCAAGATGTAACAATTGCTCCAGGCAGGATTGATCTGGGTAAGGTTTAGGAATCCACCTGGTTGGTGATTTTCTTTCTTTTGAAAGCCCCGGCAATGATGATCACTCCAATGACGAGTGGGATGACCGCTAGCAGAAGATTTTCAAAGCCCTTGCCCATCAGAAAAGCCACTAAGGCAATAATCAACAATCCAATCGCCGGGTATTTGGCCCAACTGGTTGGATGGGTGGTGCGCAGCATCCAAAGTACGATGAAGGTGATGGCAAAGCCAAGGAATAATACGCTGGAGTAGATTCCGATTTGATAATTTCCAATATAAGTGTAAGCCTGGTTTGGGAGCAGATTGCCCAACAATGCCACCAGCCCAATGCTGGCAAATACACCCGCCGGGATAATTGCCCACCAGTTTTTCTTAGCTACAAAATAGACCACTAGGAATCCTAGGGTGAACAGGAACATTACGATGGATCCCATGATGTCTTCGTTGTTTAAATAATCAAGCAGTGGCAGGGTTCCAATAATTCCTACGATCACGCCTGTGATAAGCGCCCATTTACGCTGTCTATTCACCAGGTAAACAATCAAAAATGGCAATGCGGTTGCATATAGGAACAACGTCCCGATGAGATTTGAATCGACACGCTCGGTAAGTGCTGGGATAAATGCCACCACGGTCAAGATCCAGGCAGGGATCAGTAGCCCAAGATGCTTGCGGTTCAGCAGGTATCCAGCATAGAAGGGGATACCGATGCTGAGCAGGATGGGCATCGCAACGATGGGACTATCGGGATTTCCCAGGATCGAGCGGATGGTCAGCGCTAGGGCAGCGAAGATCAGTGCCGGGAAGAGCCACCCCCAATTCCGTACGCCGCTCAGGAAGTAACTCAGGAAGAAAGCCGCGCTGATGGCAGCGAAGATGATCCCCCATACCTGGCTGGTGATCATATCCATATTCACATAACCGAGCTTATCGGCCAGGGATAAACCACCCAGAGAGATCAAGAGCACTCCCCAGAATATTCTGATAATTTTTTCTTTCATCGCATTGCCTCCTTTGGCTTTAGTTGGTTTTTTCTTTCGTGAGACGTGATATTTAAGTAGGTGCTGATAATGAATAGGACCGCATAAAAATACCACCATGGTTTCCAGATGAGGGCAAGTGGCCACCAGTAGAACATTACCGTCGCCAGGTATAGGGTCATATAAGGTCCAAAGATGGACCAGCGGATGGGATTTCGCCACTGAATCAATCTGACATATTCAATCCAGTAGCCGTTTATTGCCCAAAGGAGATAGATACAACCACTCACCCAAAATGTCCAGCTTAGACCGCGCAGGAGCAGATACATGCTCAGTATAGCTGCAGGGATCGCCAGGACATACACGATCCTTCCATATTGCATCGCCAGGTCAAAATACCATTTTCGCATTCCAAAGTGGATGACCAGGATGATCTGAAAGAGGAATGCGCTTGCCAAGAACAGGGTTTCAAAAATATCTGAGCCGAACATATTTCCTCCTTGGGGATACCCATCCTAACGAACTGCCAGGGTGGCAATGAACAGGAACAGGTCTGCTGCCGCGTGAATGAGATAAGCTCCCCAGATGCTGTCGGTCTTCAGCATCAAGACGCCGCACGCCAACCCCAAGGTGAAGGTGTTAATCACAAATACTGGAATAACCGCGGCGGGTAAATATGCCACTCCCAGGAAATGCATCGCAGCAAAGGTGATGGAAGTCAGAACAACCGTTCCGGCGACCCCGATAAGCGGGACTAGTTTCTTCAGGAAAATCCCCCTGACCCACAGCTCCTCTAGCAGACTGTTGCTGAAAGAAAATACAACTCCCCATACGATGGCTGAACCGAGTTTGGGGATTTCATAACCGCTCCCAAAGAAGATGAGCACCGAAGTAAAGTAGTTGACCACTACCAGAGCACCGATACCAAATCCCCATTTATAGTTCATATTTCCTATCTTAAGGAACAACGAGTGCAGGTCTGCACCTGAAACCAGGGTCAGCACCAGGATGGGGATAACTACCAGCAGGGTATCATATACCTTTCCTAGTGCGTGGGTTTTGTTCTCTCCCGTCAACTGGCCAAATAGTTGCGCGAAATCAGTGTTATAGCCTGCAAAGAGGTCAGAGACGAGAGTGACAACCGAAGCTATAAAGAAAGCGTAGGCAATACCCCAGAATTTGGACAACCTCTCATTATGCTTGAAAATAACTGCGGCTATCAAGAAAAGGAATGAAAGGCTAGCAGCGTAAATCGTATTGCCATTGGTGGGGAACAGCTGGTAATAATTCGGTGCGAATAGAAATACCGCCAGCGAACAGATCCCGAGCACCACAAATAATAGCACTTTGGTTCCAATCGATTCAGCCTTGGCTGAAGTCTCGTATGTTCGATTAATCGAGTAGGTAGTATTCATTTGATACTCCTTAATTAACGATTAGGGTACCTGGAGTGATGAAATGATCATCTCTCCCTCAAGCTGGACTTCACCACTCAGGCTGTAACCTGGCTCACAATGACCTAGCGTGCTGTACATGAACCCGAATTCCATATCACCTCTTGGGATGGCAGGTTGTCCTTCAGCCTGGTGATACCAGATCGCAGTGACCTCCCCGGTGGGGCAAACCAACAACACACGTACGGCAGGTTGCCCGGCAATATCCAGTGTTCCTTGTGGAATGAACTCGCCCTGACCCACACCCGTTGGCCACAGGGGTGTGGTTTCACCTATCCGTCGGAAGGTCATACGGATGTTCTGTGTTGTAGAACTAATGACATTATAGATGTTGATGGCATGACCAATCAATAATGGATCATCCGTCGAGACTTCTTCCACCACCCAGCCATCTGGGAGCCTGATTGAAAAGTTATAATCCGGGTTGGTGTACGTTGTCCAATCCTGGTACGCGGTTGGATCAATCGGTAAGGCAGTCGGGATTGGAGTTGGGTTAGCTCCACCTGAAGCTGGTTCAATAAACTGGAAACTCTGCAGGAAACGATTATTTAACTCCCAATCTTCAGTCTCACTCGAGTGCCCGATGAGGATCATGAACAATTGACCCGAATGTGCAAAGTAGTACCGGTCGTCTGCAGGGGATTGCGGGCTGCGTGCATGTCGGAAGTGGATCGCCGTGGTCCCCGCGATTTGCTCATCCGGCATCCGTTCTTCACCCAACAAATAGTGATCCGTAAGCCACTGGTATAAATCCGTCCCCACAGGAGGGCGGTACTCTACCCGGTCACTCGGGTGTGCGATACCCCAGAATTCATTCCCCATACCGGTTCCTGAGATATTTAAACTCTTTAATGGTTCATCGTTTGTTATAATCTCGGCCTCGGCCGGGTAGGAAAAACTGTAACCGAGTACTTCGTTGGTGTAGGTTTCCCAACTGTTTACATCATCCTCTGAAGGTACGGTAGGTGTTTCCTTGCTTGCTGGTTTGCATTCACCTCGGAAATAAGCCCACTCATCACATTCGCTGCCATCGGGAAAAACACAAACTCCACTCTGGCTGCCATCTGTTGCAGTGCGAATTTCCAAAGTGTAACCTTGCTGCTCACAGAAAACGGATGCCGGATTAGGGAGCGATCCACCTTCGCTTGCTGGTGCGCACTCTTTTCGATAATATGCCCATTCATCACATTCGCTTCCATCCGGGAAGATACATACACCACTCTGGCTGCCATCTGTTGCAGTGCGAATCTCTGATGTATATCCCTGTTGCTCACAATAAGCTGAAGCCGGGTTGGGTAGGGTTGACATGGTGGGTTGGATAGTGGGTGTTTCTGGGATTACAGCCTCGGTTGGCTGGGAATTAATTTGAATACAGCCACTAACTAGAAAGCAAAAAAGAAACAATAATGTTTTAGTTTTCATTTTTCAATCCTTTCGACGGTGATGACGGTGATATTGAGATTCCAGAGCTGGTCCAGGAACCCACGCAGGGCTGGTTGATCGGTGAATGTGCCGACAAGTAAGGTTTCCCCATTCTCTTGAGGGGTGAGGGTCAGATTGCCAATCCATTCTGCGAATTTATTATCAAGTGTTTCCTTGACCCTGATGCGATATGTGTTCGATTGATTGGTGTCTTGTTGATCCATCCTTACTCCTTTGGAAATAACCATTTTGCCCGATTGGTCATTTACGTATCCATAATAAAATAAAAGGTCTGAAGAATCAGGCCCTAAATGGGGTATTAATGGGGTATTTTCAATCCAGCTCAGGTGATAATTAAATTGCCTGTCAAATTTTGTCTACCCTTCAGCACTTTTTTCATCCTGTTCAAATTTGACTCTGAGCGCATTTCAGAATACAGCCGGCAAATGATGACGTTTCGCTTGAAGTATGATTTTCTTGCTATAAAAATTATCAGAACAGCGAGAACTGTGGTGCTCATGCTCCCAGCAAAATATTCTGCTTCACAATGTTTCTAAACAAATAATTTTCAAAAATCAAAAAAATCGTAAGAAATATTAGAAAAATTTAACGGAAGATGGTGACTGAAATGCTATAATATAAAAAGTGTATGCGAAATTTATCGCCAGTTTGATCAAAATGAAGAGGATTTTATTTTGACATGGAATTCAGGGAATAGGCTGATCGTCCAACTCTGCGCGACCCAGTGAGAGCAGGATCTGACCGGTGGAAAAATCATCCTTTTCATAAGGAAGATGAGTGGTCTGTAGTTTCATGCTTACAGAATTCCGAGTGATCTTACGGGTTGTGCGATAGCCAGCATCACTCCCAAAAGCGCTTATACACACAATCGTTTGATTGAGCTAATTTTATGGGTGTTGGACATCGTTTAACAAAGTGGATCTGGGGCCTGGCAGCCTGCTGCATGCTCAGTCCTGGCTGCCTGCCAATTGGCAGCACCGCTCACCCCGGCTCCAAACGGAGAACCCTTCCTGGTTTCTCCTACCTGGACAGCCACACCTACCCAGGCCCCATCCCGCACCTCGACAGGAATACCGCTTCAATCACCCACCCTGGAGGCAACCAGCCCTCCAGCTCTCGAGCTTGTCCTCACTGCCAGCTCCACGCCCACTCCGGTTTTTTACGAACCAGCTGGCTGCTGGCAGCCGCCTGACGATTACACCCGCGTGCGCATTAACGATTACACCCTCAACACCCGCACTTATGCCATGCTCCAGCAAGCCGCCCTGCTGTATGGCGGCGAGATTGATGTGGCCGGAAGTGCCGTCATCCAGGGCAGTTATAGTAACGATGGTTTGGACAGCCTTGGCACTCATCTCGGCGGCGGTGCAGTGGATATCTCGGTTATCCGCCCCAATTCCGACTACGTTCTTTATAGCGAAATTGAGCCGCTCATCCGGGCGCTGCGCACCGTTGGGTTTGCTGCCTGGCTGCGCGAGGATGACGAGATGGGGGTCGGGTCAGAGATCCACATCCATGCCATTGCCATCGGCGATAACGATCTCTCGCCCGCCGCCCAGGAGCAGCTCACCGGTCCCGCCGGTTACCTGCGCGGCAATGACGGCCTGCCCGTTGCCAGCGGCGATCCTGGGCTCGACCGGCATAGCGGCCCGCTGATTTGTCGCTGGATGCTGGAGGCCGGTTACACGGATCTGCGGACGCAATCGCCAATCCCAACCCCTGGCATTCCCTGGCAGGAACGCCTTCGCCAGGCTGCCTTGGCTTACCAGGCACCCTATCCTGAAGACGCCGAGAAGATCGCCCGCAGCCTCAATTTCCTGGACGGTCGGACCGAATCTGCAGAGAATATCTGCGGCCCGCTGGCTGCGGCTATTCTGCGCGATGCTGGCTTGCTACCCGCCCAGCCCGGCCCGGTGCAGGATCTCCTATCATACTGGCAAGCCAGTCCCTCTGGAAATGGACGCCCCTGGAGCTTGTTTCCCGAGCGCGATTATGAGGTTTTTCACTTTGATACCCCCTTGGCAGAATTTGACTTTAGTGCCTGGCCTCTGCAGCCTGCGGATTTTCTGTATACTTATGCCAAAGATTCCGGTTTCGAACACATGTTTATCGTCACCGAGGTAGATGCTGAGGGGCGCGCCTACACCGTCACCAACCAGCCTCAGGCCTGGGGCAATCCGCTCTGGGGCACGATGTTAATTCTGCGTTTCCAGCTCTACGATCCACACACCCCTGGTGCAGGTATTATCTACAACGAATGGAGCGATCGCCATCTGGGTCAGACGGGGAATGGAGGCTTCGATGTGCTGCGTAAGCGCGGTCTGGCGGCAGGCACTCTGTACGCGTACACCGTGCGCCCCGGCGATACTCTACCCGAGCTGGCTGCCCGGTTTGGTGCATTGCCGGAAAGCCTGGTTCAGGCCAATCCAAGCCTGGATCTGGCTAATCTGCAGGTTGGTCAGCCGCTCACAATCCCTATTCCCCCTTATACCTCTGACTCTCCAGAGCCTGTGCAAGATAGTCTACCCTAAATTCCCTCAGGATTACGCCATCGGACATTCATGGATTCATTGCGGGACAGATTTCCAGAGATGGTGCTTACCAGGTAGCATTTATTCTCACCTATCAGGGTGGTTTAGGACGTCTCTAGGATTTGTTTTTAATATTCAAATGTGGTTTATAATTCTGCGATGAAAAACAAGCGGAAAAATATCTGGATTGTCATTATCGCTGTCGTTGTCCTGCTTGCAGTGGTGCTGAGCTTGCCCCCGGTCTGGTCAAGAGTAGACTATCATTCCCGCGAAGTGTATAGGACTATCAAATACTGGTTAAAACCGCCCAGTGAAGCGGTCTTCGTTCCATCCACGTCTGACGATGGTTTTGTAGCCACACCGGTTTCAGCCGCAATCACTGCCGATGCCCCTGCTCCTCAACCTACAACTGAGCCTACCACCATCCCAACCCAATCCACCCCTGAAGTCGACTTTTCTCCAACCCCTACGCACATCCCTACTCAAACCCCTCCACCCTCTCCTACTCCCACCCCTTTGCCATCTTCTGTTTTACTGACGGGCATAACTCCCGAACGTCAATTTATGAACAACTGCGGACCGGCTACTCTTTCCATGTATCTTTCCTATTATGACTGGGGCAAAGATCAGATCGCAGCAGGTGGGGTGCTCAGACCCAATGACAAGGATGTGAACGTGATGCCTTACGAGTTGGTGGATTTTGTCAACGAACACACCGATCTGCATGCCCTCTGGCGGTATGGAGGTGACCTGCAGACCATCCGGGTTCTACTCAATGCAGGTTTTCCATTGATGATCGAAAAAAGCTTCGAGCCGTATACTTTAAGAAATGAAGGCTGGATGGGTCATTACAACCTGGTGGTCGGCTATGATGATGAGGAACAGAGCCTCACCGTCCAAGATTCCTACCTCATGAGCTATCCCCCGTGGGGAGTGGAGATTCCTGTGGAGCTCTGGGATTCCTTCATTGGGTTTGATTTCTCCTACAGTGAGTTGGAGCAAGCTTGGCGAGCCTTTAATTATGTATTCATCGTCGTTTATCCGCCGGAAAAAGAAAATGAGGTACTCAACGCGCTTGGTCCTCTTGCAACTGAGGAAGGGGCGTGTCGCATCGCAAATGACCGCGCAATGCAGGATACTTCCTCGCTGACAGATGTACGCAATAAGTTCTTCGCCTGGTTCAACGCCGGCACCAGCCTTGTGTGTCTGCAGGATTACACTACCGCTGCCAGCGCATTCGACACAGCCTTCGGTATATACCCGGATATCGAGCTGAATTCTCGCCCCTACCGCATTCTCTGGTATGAGATAGATCCCTACCCTGCATACTACTACTCAGCGCGCTACCAGGATGTCATCAACCTGGCAAATCAGACGCTGGGAAATATGGCCGAACCGGTCCTGGAGGAAAGTTTTTACTGGCGGGCACTATCCTATGATGCGCTAGGTGACACAACCCGTGCTATAGCTGATTTGCGCACCAGCCTGGAATACCATCCGGGTTTCGCTCCCAGCGTGACCAAGCTCAAAGAACTTGGTATAATTCCATAAAAGTTCCGATACTTATAGGAGAAGAAGAAATTGAAATTACTGATCAGTTTTGTTTCCCCAGTGAAGTGCAGCCAATGACTGTAACGACTGAAAAGATACAACCCCCGACGCGTAAAATAAAGTTGGCTAAACGTTGGATTCTCATCATCATTATATGTGTTCTCCTGCTGCTCTCTGCAAGCAGGATTATACCGGCCTACAGTTCCAATGCACCCCTCCTCGGGAATTTGCTGGTTACGCCAAGCCTTACACCTACCACTGCTGACACAGCAACCGCAACTGCCACAGGTACTCGCACCAGCACACCAACGGCGACTAAATCAGCTATTGCCACTGCAACCAGCACCAGCACGGCAACGGCAACCAGAACCAGCACACCAACTGCAACCAAAACAAGCACACTAACGGCAACCACAGAAATAACGATTAAGGTTGCCAGCGCTTCAACCGATCTACGCGGTGGCCCCGGTAAACACTATGCAGCCTTTCGTAAGCTCAATTATGACGAATCGCTGACGCTATTGGGACGGTACATTTATGATACCTGGCTTTACGTGAGTACATCGGATGGTCTAAAAGGTTGGGTCAGAATAAACACGGTTGATCTCACCGGGGTTACGCTTAAATACCAGCCCGTCCAAACGCCATCTGCCTACCCGGTAGTATCCATAACGGTATCTGATTACTTTTTCAATCTACACGCTGGCCCTACATTGGATTTTTCAAAACTTGCGAAGCTCACCCAAGGCGATCCCCTGCAGCTGTTGGGACAGTTGAATGATCATTCCTGGCTTTATGTTCGAACATCAGATGGTCAGGAGGGCTGGATTCAAACAGAATCGGTCTATCTCGACGGATTGAGCCTTTTATACGATTATCATCCCATCCAAACACCACCTCCCACTGAAACCTCTACACCCGTTATCTTGCCCGGTATTGAAGGTCGTTGGATTGATATCGATCTCAGCGAACAGAGGCTTTATGCCTATGACGGCACTAACCTGGTGGACTCTTTCCTGGTTTCCACCGGGGTTGATAAATACCCCACGGAGACTGGACAGTATCATATATATGTCAAGTATCTTGCTTCTCTTATGCATGGTAATGATTATTATCTACCAGATGTGCCCTATACAATGTATTATTCTGGTGATTTCTCAATTCACGGCACCTATTGGCACCATAATTTCGGAACGCCGATAAGTCATGGTTGTGTCAATATGGACATCAGCGAAGCAGAATGGCTTTACAACTGGTCCTCTATCGGTACGCTTGTGAATATACACTACTAAATCATAGCTTCATCCACCACCTCCACTGTCTCGTGCCCCTGGGTATCGCGCTTGGTGATCACGAGGCACTTATCCGCTAATCGCTGGATCAATTACCAGCTCTCCTGGCTCAGAGAGTCGCGCCTGGCGATGCGGTGCGTATCCTCGGTGCCATCACCCCGGCTGCACAAATTTCACCTGGGCACCCTGGGTATACTCCGGCTCGCAATGTTTCACCAGTTCATTCCCAATTCCCTGGCGATGAAGGTGGATTGAAATCTGGCAATGAGCGTAGCAGATTTTTTTTATCTGCATTAATCATCGTTTTGGGAATAGTTCTCTTGTTAATTATTTCTCCAAGATATTTAATAGTAGATAGACCACAGATGCTATTCCTTAATTGCCTGGTTTTAATTTCTCAATAAACTCGGTAATCATCCAGGAGACGCTCCGGGGACTGCTTAGAAAGAAAAGATACGCACCATCGGGTGAGACTACTGGACAAAGACCATATCTAATTTGATCAATTAAAACCGCCTCAGACCAATTGCCATCCTTATCCGCATAACTGATGTATAGTCTGATTGGACCATTACCGTTATCGCGGATTTTAGAAAAGATAAGATAGCTCCCATCTGGAGCAATAAAAGGTGTTGTCTCGTCCACATCGTCTGAGTTGATCGCATTCCCTAACTTTTCCGGTATCAGGTATTGTCCCTCCAGGTACCGGGAAAAATAGATATCTTCATCATCCGAATCTCTCGAAGTGAAGTAGAGATCCCCGTTATTGTTTACGGATACCTGCCAATGAAGGTTATGGGAATTAATCTGTTCGTTGAGTGGTTGGGGTTCACCCCATCCGGTTTCCGTTCTTTCTACAACCCAAATATTCTCCTTCTCGGGGTGTTCGGAACCCTGAATATTGCTCTTCGACAGAAAATACAGTCTATCTCCTGAAGGCGCGAGAAATGGATCCCTATAATCAGTCATTATTGGCGAGAAGGCGACCTTTTCTGGGAGTATCCAAAAACCATCTTCCAACTTCGTCTTGAATATAAATTGTCCCTGCATTCCCCAGTATGCTTCACTACCATCTGCCGAAAAAACTGGAGCTGTGTGGATTTCTCCGTTGATTATTTCACGAGCAAAAATTTTTGGAGTAGATCCAGGTGGTATTTGACCAAGATATGGACCACTGAGCCGGGTCTTTTCTGATCGGAAGGTTGGTGAGGGTGATCCAGAGACAGGATTAGCGGTAGCTGGGAGTATTGTGGCAGAGGGTAGCGTGGAAGTGGCTATCGGAGTCGTCGTGGAAGGAATTACGCTCTCTACAAGTGACGTTGTGGAAAGCACCAATGGCGCTATCGGAGCTAATGTACCTTCGTTGTTGATACAACCGTTTAGTACTAGCAATATGAACAACATTGAGAAAAATAATCCTTTGAGGTGGTACACATGTGCATCCTTTCACATTATGGTTCTCGGTTACTCCACGTTCATCCTATTATTATTATTACGCTTCATCCACAAAGTATATGCTCCTGCTAAACGTTCGTAAAACCTAGCTACAGTTTTCCAATGTTCACTTTACACCATTATGAGCTCTCAGCACTTTTATGCTGGTGCAAATTAATAACAGAATCATTAGGAATTCATCCTTGTTCAGCTCTTCGCCAGCTACCTTCGCCACTCAAGCGGATATCCCGGCGGAAAAAGCGTGCGTATGCCAGCAAGGTCATGGCGATACTGATTCCCAGCAAGGCAAATAGCCATGTCAGGTTAAGTTGTTGGAAAGACAACACCGTCTGATAGTAGTGATATGGCAGTATCTTTGATACCATGTCTAGGCGCTGATCCATAAAAGCCAGTGAGGAAATGAAATAGCTGATTACCAGGACTACCCCGGTGACCATCGCTGCCAGGCTCCGTGATGGCAGGAGCATGCTTAATAACAGCCCAAGCGTTGCATACACCAGGGTTTGAACTAGCAAGGACAAGAATGGGATTGCCATCTGCCCCCAGTTGAAACCCATGCTCGACCGACCCAGTAAAACACTGAATCCTAACCAGCCTAATATCATGATTGACAGTGCAGCACCCAACAACCCCAAGAATCTACCCCAAAAGAAGCCGGGTCGCCCAACCGGATGAGCAATGATCAAATCCAACCGGCCATGTTCCTCATCGCTGACGATTAATCCACTTCCAGCCATCACTGCAAAGATGCCAACGATGAGTGGAAGCATCGAGAAAGCATACATCCCAAGGAATCCCGCTGGTGTGATTGGACTGTTGGCATCTGCACCGAAGAAAGCCAGGAATTCAGATGGATAGTTAGCGATCATTTGCTGGAATTGATCAGGATTTGCCCCTAACGTTTCATACATGGGTACGATCATCAGTCCGTATAAAGCCAACCCAAGCCCCCAGCTAATGATCTGCCAGCGCAGATTCGTAATGGTGTAGCGGAAAGTTGTCCATAAGCTGTTCATCGCATTATCCTCTTGTTGCATACTTACTTTTTATAATAGGTCAGGAAGACTTCTTCCAAATTGGGACGTTCTGTTTCCAGGTCCAGGACGGGTAGTTGACCCAGGGCACGCACCAGCTGCTCCATATCGCCAGTTACTTGCAAGCTGAGACTGGTCTGACCCACTTGAGAAAGCACTTCCACACCGGGCAGCTCAACTAGCGTGTTGAATTCAGTGGGTTGTTTAAAACGGATACTGATACGATTCACCGTACTATGAGTCAGGTTGCTGGTATCTGTAATTTCTACAATTTCTCCAGTGCGAATAATTGCTACGCGCTGAGCCAGGTTCTCAACTTCACTCATAATGTGCGAGCTGAAGAAAATCGTCGTGCCATTACTATTCGCTTCACGCAAAAGCCCAAGCACTTCTTGTTGCATCAATGGGTCGAGACCACTGGTTGGCTCATCCAGCAGTAGCAGTTCAGGATGATGCATCAAAGCTTGAATGACACCCACCTTTTGCTTGTTGCCTTTGGATAGATTCTTGATTGGCTGGCGTAGATCGAGAGCCAGGCGTTCAGCAAGCTGGCGGATGTAGCCCAACTCAGTACGTCCCCCTCGCATATCGTTGAAGAACCGTAATTGGCGCTCCGATGTCATATTGTCATAGTATTGCATCTCGCCCGGCAGGTAACCCGTGCGTGCCTGGACTGCCACCGGTTCAGATTGTGGATCTAATCCCAGGAGCAAAACCTTACCTCCATCAGGTCGGATCATATCTAGCATACAGCGGATGGTAGTGGTCTTACCAGCACCGTTTGGGCCAAGGAAGCCGAATATTTCACCGCGCTGTACTTGCAGGTTAATCCCCCGTAAAGCTCGTACCTTGCCATACGCCTTGGTCATTCCATGCACTTGGATGGCAATCTCCCCATTAGGTTCGATGGTGTTATTTTTGTTCATGTTTATTTCTCCTGACATGCTTCATAGTGTGTTTTACAATCAGTTTGTAGGCTGTAATCCATTTTTATTCTCCTTGTACGAGCTGTCAATCACCAGTCATCGGAATGTTTGGTTTCTCAGTGCATTCGATGGAGAATATAGGCATATTGTCATCCCAGTCTGGATGCTGAGAATCGAACAAAGTTTCCTGGTCGGTAAAAGATAGATCCAAAAAGATCTCACCATTCTCCATTGGGTGCATGGTCAGCTTGCCAAACCACGCGATGATATGGTCATCGTGTGTTTCTTTGATCTGGATGTGATAGGTTTTCTTCGTTATGAATTCGTTTGTATCCATTGTATTTCTCGCTAACCACGTTATGGAATCGGATTTATACCGTCCATAACTATAATAAAAGAAAAGGCCTGGAAAATCAGGCCCTAAACAGGGTATTGATGGGGTATTTTTAAGGGGAAGTGCTTACAACAAGTCTAGCTCGCGGGCTCGAACGATAGCTTCAGAGCGGCTATGCACATCCAGCTTGCCATAAATATTCTTCAGATGTTTATGGACCGTTTCACGAGCAATCACTAAACCTTCCGCGATTTTCTTGTCTGTGCATCCTTGCGCTAATAACTTCAGAACGTCCATCTCTCGCTCGGTGAGCGCTTCAACCAATCGAGAACCGGAATTTGCATCGATCTGGCGGTCAATAACTGTATGCTTGTCAGATGCCAATAGTTTGTCAATATAATCCGGCTTGATTCCAGCCACCCGAGCCTGGCGTAACAATGAGATTAAAGTTGGTCCCTCTCCTGTAAATGTGCGCACGTAACCTTCTGGTTCTGCCAGCGTCAGGGCACGCTCAAGCGCAGTGAGTGCCTTCGTATCTTGCCTCAGCCCATGGTATGCCAATGCCTGTAACGTGAGCACACGGATCAAAAAATGACCGATTTCCTTTTTTCCCATATCCTCAATTAGAAACTCGCCCAGGGTTAAGGCCTTGGAATATTGTTTTTGTGCGAGGAAAACTTGGACGAAGGTAAGTAGCATAGACTGGTTCTTAAAAGAACTGAGAGGTACTCTGGATACTTCATCGATATCTATCTGAGCCAGGCGTAAACGTTGTAACGCCGAATCCAGGGAGCCTTGCGCTAATAACCATCTAATCTCTTGAAAAATCGTGATCATTTCAAACCAGGGTGTGGTCCTCCGGGCAACTTGCCAGGCTTGCTGCATCACATCAAACGCTCCAGCTACATCCCCGCAGGCAAATAGTGCATATCCAAGGTTATCAAGGGCAAAATGTAGCGCATCCGCCTGCTCCCAACGTCGTGCCAGATTTACTGCCTCTTTTGAGTAGTGTAATGCGCCTTCCAGTTCATTCCACTCACACAGTATGAAGCTTAAAGTGCTGTATACATGACTGAGTGTAGGCAACACCTGGTGTGACCTGCTCGATTGGGCTACTTGGATTGCCTCAAGGCAGGCGCTGTGCGCTTCATGCAGCCTGCCTTGCATGGTGAGTAACCATGCCCAGCAACCGTGGGCAAAGATGGTTACATGTGAGACGTTACTCTCCCTGGCAATTGCAAGGGCTTGCTTAAAAGCCGCTGTGCAGGCATGGATTTCAGGTAATGTTAAACCCAGCAGCGTAGCAGCCTGGCATCGGATCAAACGCTCACTTGCTGGTAACCAATCCAGTGCCACCTGGGCTGCGCTTGCAGCCAGTTCTCGCTTATCGCCTATCCAGTTGGCATAAGCTCGAATTGCCGCCACGTGCCCGCCAAGGGTTTGCAGTTCCACTTCACTATTCAAGCTGCTGATCTCATTTTCCACCAGCTTAAGAATGGGTTCGACCGAGCTTAATTGCCCGGTGTAAGCCGCCAGCCAGGCGCGCCCAATTAATAACCAGGGTCGAGCCTTATTCTTTTCGCTAAGCAGGATCTCAAACCGCCTTGCCACGCTGTTTAACTCATTTTGCTCGAGGAGTGCGAATATATTTGCGCTTACCAGCCTGACAATTTGCTCCCAATCACTGGCAGCGAATGAGTGCCGCAGGGCATCGGAGATTGACCCTTGCTCTTCAAACCAGGCACTGGCTCGGGCATGTAATATTGAAATTTTTATTGAGCTATTCTGCTTTAGATAGCCCCGTAACAGCTCGGCAAACAAGGGGTGGTAGCGATACCAGCGTTGCTCATGATCCAGGGGAACGATAAACAAGTTGGCGTGCTCAAGCTCTTCTAGGATCACCGATGACGAACGCTTGGGCGGGGTTTCCTCATCCCCCTCAAGCAGCGCATCACATAATGGAGCAGTCAAATGCTCGAGGATGGATGTGTACAGCAGGAAGCGATGGATTTCACTGGTTTGTCGCCGTAGAATTTCTTCCAGCAGATAATCGAAAATGTAATGATGGCTGCCAGTAAAAGAAGTGATAAAACCACTGACATCGTCAGCGTTCTGCATTGAAAGTGCGGCCATCTGCAAGCCTGCAATCCAGCCCTCGGTGCGCTTTGTAATGCTCGTGACGTCGACTGATGAAATTTGTAACCCCATCGTATGGGTCAGAAAATTGCTGGCTTCCTGAAAGGTGAACCGCAGGTCAGCCATCCGTAGCTCCAGCATATCTGAACGCGCCCGTAGTTTTGATAAGGGTAGGGGTGGGTCAGCCCGGGTCCCAAGCACCAGGTGGAACTTGCTTGGGATATGTTCTACCAAATAGCTAATCAAGTGATGCACATCCTGGTTCTGGATAACGTGATAGTCATCCAAGACCAGGTAAAATGTCTGGTTGATCTGGGTGAGTTGATTAATTAATGGGTTGAGTAGCGTCTCCGGTTCCGGATGGGATTGGAAATCCAGCTTGCTTTTTACTACCTCATCGATCGCAGGATCGACTATTCGCAAAGCTGCCACCAGATAAGTAAGAAAGCGCAGAGGATCATTGTCCCCTTCATCTAGTGAAAGCCATGCTTTGGCGCATCCAAGTTGGTCAATCCAGGCACTCAGGATCGTTGTTTTCCCATATCCAGCGGGAGCTGAGACCAGGATCAATCCACACTCTAAGCCCTGGTTGAGCTTTTGGATCAGCCGCTCACGCACCACCAGCTTTGAGCGCAATGGTGGGATGAATAATTTGGTAGAAAGGGTTTGCATGGGTATCAGATTTTACACCGAGATGTTTGTCTACTATATCCTATCCGATGTTGGAAATACCGGCAACCAATATAGGCATGATTTTAGAGGGGTATAAAAAAATAGGGTTCCTTGCCTCTTCATGAACCTGGTTCTTGAATAGACAGATGGAACGTTGGATTAATCCGACCAATGTACTTGCTCAGCCAGTCTCACATCAGTGAGCAGGTTGATTTTATACATGGACATTATGATAATTGGGTTCGCTCATCTAGAAAATTGATCACTGCATCCATGAATGCATTGGGGCATTCCTCGTGGGGAATATGACCCGCATCAGGAATTATAACCAGGTGTGCGTTCGGAAGTTCCTCAGCCAACCGGATGCTGTCCTTTGTTGGAACGATACGATCGTCATCCCCGGTAATGACCAGGCAGGGTTGTTTGATCTCACCCAGGTGCGGTGCAAGACTGGATTGTACATTCGCGAGAGTGAATTCCCACAAGGCTCGATCCCAATTTTCAACCTGATATGGCTTTTTATACATCTCAAGAACTCCCGGCTGCATCTTGGATCGGTCATGCCACGCAAGGTTGATCAAATCAGGTCCATGGGTCACGAGTTGGCGGGCAAGTAAAGGACCAAGATGGTGCATCTGGGGTGTGGAAAACAATGGTTGCAACCATGCTGGAGCTCTCCCTGTGATGTACACCGCCGGGTCAACCAAAACCATGCTGGAAATCCGTTCGGGGTGTGCCAATGCCATTTTCATCGCAACGGTTCCCCCAGCTGAGTTTCCAACCAGGACGGCTTGTTTTACCCCGAAGTGATCGAGCAATCCAAGCACCTGTGCCACTTGAGCATCAGCACAATAAGGATTCTGCCCGGACCAGCTGACGGGGTGTGCAGAAAGTCCAAAACCTGTGCGATCATAAGCGATCACCTTCCCAATCTGGCTGAAAGGCTCCATCACTGCATGCCATGAATACAGGCTGGCGGCGAATCCATGCAGCAGCAGGAACACCGTCTCGCCATTCCCCATCGTTTTTATATGGATAATCTGCCCATTGATTTCAATGAATTGGCTATCCGGGTCGCCCAACGTTTGAGGTGGAACTGTATCCTTCAAAGGTCGGACGGGGATGAGAAATGGGCCTACCACTGCAGAGATTATTGTTGTTGCTGAAAGAGCTAATCCTAGGTGCCTTAGCCTTCGTCTCGTGCGGCGAGCAATCATTCGAGTCTCCTCGTTACATCTTCTCGTTTCTAGAATCCTGTTTGCAGGTTAATTATAGCCCACCAGGTCGGTCTCTTGTCATCTGGAAACTCCTATAACAAGATTATGTTCGTCACAAATACCTAAGTATTAGTCAGTGGGGCAGCTCAGCCGACCCATGCAGGCGGAATAATCAAAATCCCTCCCAACAAACATGGGAGGGCAATTAGGATACATAAACATGGTGGCTTAGGTTATTTCTTATTATTTTGCCCGACGTCCAATTGACGGTAGTATTTGAGTACTCCTAAATTTGTAAAACTTCCTTTTGCAAGTTTGCCATCCTCATAAATAGGGAAAGTGTGATCAGAATCTCGTAATTGTTTGAGAGTTTGTGCCAGGCCGATTGTGCCGAACTCGCGCACACGTGTTGTATGGTCCAGGTCGATCATTTCTGTCAGGATGGTCTGGTTAGTGGAGGCTTCTTGCAGGATGCGGCCATCTGGGTCGATCATGGTGGAACGACCACCACCCCAGGTACCTACGCCGTTGACGCTGATAAAGTAACATTGGTTGAACAAGGCATTGGCACGGCACATCACCAGCTCCAGCTCACGGTCGGAGGTTGGGGTCATGGTAGGTTGCAGGATCACCTCGGCTCCCTTCCATATAAGTGTGCGCGCCACTTCAGGGAACCACATATCGTAACAGATACACAGGCCAAAGCGACCCACATCCGGTATATCAAACACACAAAACTCGTCCCCTGGGGTAATGCTATTCTCGTAAGGTAGCCAAGGGAACATCTTGCGATACTTGCGGACGATCTCTCCTTGGGGTGATATTACCAGGGCTGTGTTGTACAGCTTGTCACCATCCAGCTCGTACATTGAACCGGGTATGAGCCAGCGATTCAAGCTACGCGCTAAACTGCACAATCGATCCGAAAGTTTACCCGGGATAGTTTCGGAATTCTTCACCAGCCAGTCCCGGTCTTCCGACGTAACGAACTGGTCCAATCCCGGTACAGCCAGCTCATGAAATAGGATCAGCTGCACCCATGGGAAAGGCTTGGTCAGGTTTGTGGCAATTTCCGCCATTTTGTCGACAGTAGCTTGTGCATCGAAGGATGCAACATGCATTTGTACTCCCACGATCCCAAATAAGCAACTCATAGAATTACTCCTCATTCACAAAATGGCAGGCAGCCATGCGATTTTTTCTGACCTGCTTCAAAATAGGTTCCTTTTCCGTGCAAATTTCCTGTGCCAGTGGGCAGCGCGTATGGAATCGGCAGCCCGAGGGTGGGTTGATTGGGCTGGGGACGTTTCCTTCCAACACGGTCAATTCACGCTGGTTGTCCACATCCAGCAGGGGGATGGCACCGAATAAAGCCTGGGTGTAGGGGTGCAGGGGTGAGTTGAAGATATCATCCGCAGGAGCTAGCTCAACGATCTTCCCCAGATACATCACCCCGATGCGGTCGCTGATATGTTGCACCACATTCAAATCGTGTGAGATAAAAACATATGTCAATCCACGACTTTTCCGCAATTCATCCAGCAGGTTGATGATCTGCGCCTGGACAGAGACGTCCAAAGCTGAAGTGGGTTCATCCAGCACGATCAGGCGTGGGTTGAGCGCCATAGCGCGCGCCACTGCCACTCGTTGGCATTGCCCACCTGAAAGCTCGTGCGGGAAGCGATCCAGGTGTTGTTTACCCAAACCGACCCCTTCAAGCAGCTCGATGACGCGGCTCCGAATCGATTTAGGTTCGACTGCATGGTGGGTGACCAATGGTTCAGCCACCACCTGCTCTATCTTCAGCCTTGGGCTGAGCGAAGATAGTGGGTTCTGAAAAACTATCTGCATCTGCTGGCGCATGTTACGCATGGCACTACCCTTCAGGGAGCTCAGGTCTTGCCCATCGAAAAGCACCTGTCCAGCTGTAGGTTGGATTAATCTTAGTAAATCCGTCCCAATGTGGTTTTACCACAGCCAGATTCACCTACCAGTCCGAATACCTCACCTGATTCGACGCTAAGATCTACTCCATCTACAGCATATACATAACGCACATTGCCTGTTAGCCATCCACCAGGTAAGCGAAAGTATTTCTTTAGCGAACGGACCTCGACTAATGGCGTCACGGGTTCCCCCTTGCCTGTTCGGAGGCCGGTTCTGCCAAAAAACAAGCGCTTGAGTGTCCTTCACTAACTGTGTATAAGGGCGGCACTTCACGTGTGCAGCGTTCGAATACAAATTCACAACGAGGGGCAAATGGGCATCCCGGTAAAGCCCCAGGGTTGGATGGTACCACCCCAGGGATGACAGCCATTTTTCGCCCCCGACTACCCGGGTGGGGAACTGCATTCAACAAGCCAATTGAATACGGATGCTGTGGGGATTTGAACACCTGGCGTGTGGTTCCAATTTCAGCCACCCGACCGGCATATAGGATGACCAGGCGGTTGCAGGTTTGAGCGACCACACCCAGGTTGTGGGTGATTAGGATTGCAGAAATATCGAATTCCTTTTGCAGCTGTCCGAGCAATTTAAGGATCTGTGCCTAAATCGTCACATCCAAAGCGGTGGTGGGTTCATCTGCGATCAGCAGGCGAGGGTGGCAGGATAATGCCATCGCGATCATCACTCGTTGCTGCTGCCCACCGGATAACTGGTGGGGGTAGCTTTCAAGAATGCGTTGTACATCTGGCAATCCCACTTCTGAGAGCATATCCGCTGAGTGTTTGGTGGCTCCGGTCTTGCTTAACTCGGTATGACGACGTATCACCCGCATCATTTGCTCGCCAATGGTAAAGACCGGGTTGAGTGAAGAGCTGGGGTCTTGGAAGATCATCGCAATCTTGCTTCCGCGCGCTTTCTCCATCTCTCCTTTGGGTAGTTTTAGCAGGTCAACTCCATCTAGCATGATCTCGCCATGGGTGATCCGCGCTGAGCGGGAGAGCAAGCGTAAGATGGTTAGCCCTGTGACAGTCTTGCCACAACCCGTTTCACCTACCAGTCCCAGTACCTCACCTTTCTGGACATCAAAGCTGATCCCATTCAAGGCTTTAAGATCACCTCGAGAAGTTTTAAATTCGAAGGGATAAATCACGGACCTCCAGCAATTTACTCATCGGTACTGCCTCGGGTCAAAAATATCGCGCAGGGTATCACCAATCAGGTTGAATGCCAGGACAACGATAAAAATAGCCACTCCTGGGAACGTGGAGATCCACCATTGCTCCAGGATGTACGTGCGTCCTTCCGAGACCATCAATCCCCAGTCGGGTGAGGGTGGCTGGGTGCCAAGACCCAGGAATGCAAGCCCTCCCATGGCCAGAATGACGGTACCCAAGTCCACGCTCGCCTGGACGAGGATGGCTGAGATGGTATTGGGAAGGATATGCCTCAGGATGATGACCGTATCACGTACCCCAATGGCTCGAGCTGCTTCCACAAAGTAGCGTTCTTTCAAACTGATTGTTACGCCGCGCACCAGTCTGGTGTACCAAGGCCACCATGAGACGATTAAGGCGATGGCAGCATTCTGTAAACCACGCCCTAAGGCTGATGCAATCGCCATTGCTAACAGCAGTGACGGGAAAGCCAGGAACAGGTCGGTAAAGCGCATAATGACTTCATCAACCCATCCACCCTTAAATCCAGCGATGGCTCCCAATGGAGCACCGATCAGCACAGCAAACAACACTACACCCATCGGAACGATAAGTGCAGGTCGAGCTCCTACGATAACGCGGCTGAGCATATCCCGTCCGAGTTTATCGGTTCCAAAGGGATGTTCCAGGGACGGGAGAAGTAATGAGTTGGGAACATTGGTCTTGCCTGCACCTTCACGTGGGTTGGGCGCCACTTGATAAGCAAAAATAGCACAGAGAATGAAGAGGATAATGACTATGCTACTGATGAGTGATAATGGGTCGCGCAAGATGACGCTAAGTATATGGCGGCCAGTGCGCCTGGTTTGGGCTTTGGGTTCGATGGAGATGGCGGGTATAGCGCTCATATTATTTCAGCGAGATGCGTGGGTCAATCCAGGCTTGCAGGATGTCAACTACCAGATTGATGATGACGTACATGGCAGACCCGTAAAGCGTGATGCCCATGATTGCAGGGTAATCCACATTCAGCAGGGAATGTACGGTGAACAACCCCAGTCCTGGCCAGTTAAAAATAATTTCGACGAAGAAGGTACCTGTGAGGGCGTATGCCACGGTCAGACCAATGACGGTTAAGGTAGGGCTTACCGCATTTTTTAATGCGTATAGATATACAATCACGGTTTCCCGGATTCCATAGGCACGTGCCGTACGAATGTAATCTTGTTCCATCACCTCCAACATGGTGGCACGTGTCATGCGAGCGACTAACCCGGTTGGATAGGCAGCCAGGCAAACTGCGGGTAACACCAGGTGTAATACCACATCTTTTAACACGATCCAATTTCGTCCGATGAGTGCATCCAATAACAGGAAGTTTGTTATCGGAACAATTGGATTTGTAAAGCGTAGCTCGTTGCTAAAACGTCCTGCCAGGGGTAGTATGTCAAGCCTGCGAAAGAAAAAGATCTGTAACAGCAAGCCGAGGTAAAAAGCTGGCATCGAGACCCCGATAATGGAAACGGTGCGCACGATCACATCCATCGGCTTGCCCTGCCAGCGCGCACTGAGTACGCCCATGGGCACACCAAAGATCACAGCCAGTAGTATGCCCGAAGTGAGCAGCTCGAGGGTGGCGGGAAGTCGACCGGTTAGTTCTTGTAGGACAGGTCGTTTGGTGCCGATGGATGTCCCGAGGTCTCCATGCACCAGATCTTTCATGTAGATGAGGTATTGGACTGGCAGGGGCTTATCCAATCCTAGCTGGATGGTGACACGGGCGATATCCTCTGGTCGTGCTTTGGGTCCAATATACAATGCGGCTGCATTGGATGGGATTACCCGCGCCAATGTAAAGGTGATCATCGAGACACCGATTAGCACGAAAATGGAGGTCAACAAGCGCCGGAGAATGAACTCAAGTCTATACATTGGGTTCCATGTTTAGATAAGCCCAGAATGAAAGGCGTAGGGTCAGCAAAAGCAGGGAGCGGAGCGTTGTATATCCGCTCCCTGCCAGGTAAAACATTATTGTGCAGGTGTCAGTTGGTAGAACCAGAAAGGTGTGAATGGGTAATTTAGGTTGTATTCGAATCCGGCAATATGGTTCGGGATGACAAAAGCAGCTTTCGTGTCAAAGAAGAACACGCCAGCAGCCTGGTCCACAAGCAAATTCATCGCATCGATGTATTGCTGCTGGGAGGCGGTTGGGTCAGTAACAGTGTTGGCAATCGCCTGGTCCACCAGACCATTGAAATCCGGGTTGTTCCAATACGACAGATTGAAGAAGGGCTTTTCTGTGTAATAGAACATTGACCATAGGTTATCCGAGCCGGCATCTGAATAGGTCGGCCAGTACAGGAGCAGGAACATATCTTGGGCATTGGCAGGGTCGGATTTCGCCAGCTCCCATTGTTGGCTGAACAACATGGGTTCGATGGTTACCTCAACACCAAGTTGTGCAAATGAGTCCTTGATCAGTGGGGCGAAGAGTGTCTCTGCTGCATTCTCAGATGCATGCGTCAAACGAATGGTGAAACCACCGTCCCCATAGCCAGCCTGGTCCATGAGTTTCTCCGCCATATCCATATCATAAGTATATTGCTTCACCTGGTCTGACCACGGCCAAACGCCTTGGGGAACGGGTCCTCGGCTTTGTGTACCTAAGCCAGCCACGGAGATATCGATGATATCCTGGTAGGGGATGGCATAAGAGAGTGCTTGGCGTACCAGTGGATTATCCAGGGGTGGGCGCAGGGTGTTGAAATAACCCACGTAGTTAAAAAAGGATGGAAGCTCATACACGGTGTAATCAGGATTGCTCTTGAATGTATCCAGGTTTTCAGTCGGGATTAAACTTGCCAGGTCCACTTCACCGCCTTCCAGCAATTGTTGTTGCGTGGTGGCTTCGGGTACGATTTGGCATAAGACAATATCGTAATTATTAGGCGACCAGCCACCCCAGTAATTATCGTACTTCTTGAAGACTACTTCCTGGTCGGGGGTGTAGGATTCGAGCATGTACGGACCCGTGCCAGCTTCAAGGCCGGTCTCGAAGTAAGCCGGATCAGCCGCTACAGCTTCAAGGGCTTTCGGGCTGACGATCCATGCGCCATATAGCGACGAAGCAATCAGATCCATCGGGGCAGCCACAGTCAGGTGAAATACCACCGTATAGTCATCAACCGCTTCAACGCTATCCAACATCCACCATATGAAGGATGCTCCAGCATGATCCGCTGCCGCTTCAATGGACAGCTTGACTGCGTTAGCGTTCATGACCTCACCATCGTGGAAGGTCACTCCCTGGCGCAGGTGGAATGTCCATGTAAGTGCATCTTCGCTGGATTCCCAACTTTCAGCCAACAAAGGCGTGAATTTCTCCGCTGAGGTGGGTGGGTTAATTCTAAGCAGCTGTTCGTACATATTACCCATATAGGCTGCCTCGGTGGAGAAGGAGGCAATCGGATCCCAGGTGGTGAAGCTGGCTGTATTGGCAATCCGTAAAACTTTCGGCACCGCTGTGGGTTCAGGCTGAGGTACCTCGGTTGGGGGTACTGCCGTGGGAGGTGCCTGGGTAGGCTGCACAACCTCCGTAGGGGGTACAACGGGTGCCTCAGTGGTCACCGGTGTCTGGGTCTGTCCGCCACAGGCACTAACCAGTAGCATAACTCCCAGCAGGATGATAATAACGAGACGATTTTGTTTCATACGGTTCTCCTCTCTTTTATTTGAGATACTGTTAGAATCCTACCATAACCGGTTTGCAAATAGTTTGCAAATTATGAAGACCTCCTACCTTCTTTCAACCAAATTCCTGCTGCCTCCTCCTGGGCGTGGTTATCTTCCCCGCCCGCATCTCATCTCATGGTTGGAAAGCCACCTGGAAGACAGGCTTGTCCTCATCTCTGCGCCTGCTGGTTATGGGAAAACCAGCTTGCTGTCAGAATTTCTGTCAAAGACTGAGTTACCTTCTGCGTGGTACCAGCTCGATCCTTCTGATTCCGATCCTACTACCTTCATGACTTACCTGATCGAAGCATTACGCCGGATGCAACACTTGGCGAAAAGTAGTGAAAGCCTGATAGGTCAAAATGCATTAGCTTTGCTCAAAAACCCTCAAGCCGGGATCGAGCCGCTCCAGGTGATGACGGTTTTGATTAACGAGTTGGGAGAGCAGCTGAGTAGCCCTACCCTTGTTGTGATGGATGATTACCATTACACCACTTCGCTTGTGGTGCATCAGTTGGTAGATTTCCTGCTTGAAAATGGGCCGCTCAATCTTCATCTCATCATTTCAACCCGTTCCGACCCACCTATATCCTTGGCTCGTCTTCGAGCACACGGGATTTTGGCTGAGTTGCGCACGAATGATTTGCGCTTTAGGGAAAGCGAGGTGACTGAGCTAATGTTGCAAGAAATCCCGGGGTTGTCGGTTAATAGTCTTAGCTTGTTGAGTGAAAAAACTGAGGGTTGGGCAGCAGCATTGCAGATAGTACGTTCTACGCTTTCAGGCAAGGATGCCTTGATGGCATCGAACATGATCTCCAGTTTGAGTGGCTCACAGCGTTTCTTGTTCGAATACCTCACTGAAGAAGTCTTTCTCCGCCAGCCTTCGGACAGGCAGCGCTTCTTATTGCACACTGCGGTGTTGGCGCAGATGGATCATGCTTCTTGTAACATGATCGCACAAGTGCAGGATGCACAACAGACGCTTGAACTACTGGAAGAACAGAACCTCTTCGTTGCCAGCCTGGATAGCCAGCGTCATTGGTATCGATACCATCACTTGTTCCGTGAGTTCCTGCTTAGTAAGCTTCGTCGCGATCAACCTGTCCTGCTAAAACAGCTGGATATGGATGCTGGACAATATTATGCTGAGCTATCTGAATGGGAGTCCGCCTTCCAACATTATCTACAAGCAGGAGATACTATCCATGCTGCCCGGTGTGCCTGTAATTTTGCTGCCGATTATGTTGAACGTGGGCGAGCAGAAGCTCTCCATCGCCATCTATCCAGTCTGCCAGCAGAGGTGATGAGCCAATTCCCTCAGTTGCTGTTGCATCATGGCAATGTACACTGGCGTATGGGTAAAGTTGGCTTGGCAGTGGATGCGTTTCAGAAAGCGCGACTGGCTTTTACCACCCTTGGGCAAGCTTCGGGTGTCAGTCAAGCCCTCACTCGTCTGGCGGAAGTTGAACGCTCACAGGGGAATTACCATTCAGCCGAGGATTTAGCTACTCAAGCCTTGCAATCAGCTCCTGCTGATGACCATGTGGCGCGTGCTGAATCCTTGATGGCATTGGCTAAAAGTACCGGTTTCCTAACCGGGATGGATCGGGGCAGAGCGTTGGCGGAGCAGGCAGTAGGAGAATCCTCCTTGGCAGGGCAGAGATTATCTCCCCTGGCAAAGGCTAATTTCCTCCAATCCCTGGGCCAAATTTGTTGGTGGGCAGGTGACCCTCATGCAGCCGTTAAACATGCCCAGGAAGCGTTGCAGCTGGCTCCTGATGAGTTGTCCCCGATGGCTGCCCAGGCGTACATTCTTCTGGTCAGTCCTCATTTGTATTGGCGTGAGTTCCAGCTAGCATTACGTTACGCGGAGCAAGGTTTAGGGATCGCCCAGACACTGCACCTGAATGAGCTATTACCAGCAGCTTATACTGCCCTTGGGAATGTGCTTACCCGCATGGGTGAGATGGCACGTGCAGAGACAGCCTTGAAGCAATCTCTTGAGTTGGCTGTTCAGCTGGGCACTGCCTCCTATGAACAGATTATGGCAACCGGCTATCTGGCATTGAACTTGTGCAGTCAGGGGAGGGTCGAAGAAGCCTGGCAGATGGCTGAGAGTGCTCTCTGGATTTATCGAGGTCACCCAGATGCGTACGAAGTCTACGTATGCCGGAGTGTTCTTGCGGATACAGCCTTGGAGAAAGGGCTGCTCGAACGGGCAGAGAGCTTATACCTCGAATTGGTGGAGGTGGGTGAGCGTCGGCAATTCCGCATACCGCTTGCACTGGTGTACTTGGGACTGGCCTACATACACCTTGTTACTGAACGCAAGGAATCTGGGATTGAACTTGGCAACCGGGCAGTGAAAATGATCGAGCGCACGCGTGCTTTGCAGTTATTTATTGACCAGGGTGAGCGTAGTCGCCTGGTGTGTAAGGCATTAATTGAAGCAGGCGACCGATCGCCATTCGTGGCGAAGGTCATGGAATATTTACCATACCAGCACCGCAAACCAGGCTTAATCCTTACCGATTCATCCGCCATTATTGTGCGTTGCATGGGTAATTTTAAGATATTGGTTGGTGGGAACGAGCTTACCCAGGAGCGTTGGGTATCTTCTAAGGCCCGCGATTTGCTCGCATATTTTATAACCTTCCGTGGTGAGCGCATCCTTGCAGAACAGGCATTTGAAGCCATCTGGGCGGAAAAACCTGGCCGAGGATTGATGGCTTTCCATACAGCCCTCACCCGTCTGCGGAATGCCTTGCGCACTCAGGAGCCTGCACCACGCTTTGTATTGGTGGAAATGGGTGAGTACCACCTGGATGGAGCCCGCTTCTATATTGATGTAGATGCTTTCGATGCATCCATCGCCAACGCACACGCTGCCTCAAATGATGAATTAGCCGCCTACTGGCTTGAGCAAGCTGTTAGTTTATACCAGGGGGAATACTTGCAGAATTTGTACTATGACTGGTTGTTCCCCGAGCGCAGGAGATTATCTCAGGAATATCTGAGAGCCCTCAGGCAATTGGCGGATTATCACTATACCTGCGAGCGTTTCACACGCTCACTCGATTTCCTGCATCGAGCCTTGCGGATTGATAACCTGGTGGAAGAATTGCATTGTCAGGTGATGCGAGTATATGCTGCAGTGGGTGACCGGGCAGGTCTGATTCGCCAATACCAGGAAGTGAACGAAGTTCTGGCTAGTGAGTTGGAGATCGAACCCCTAACAACTACAAAGAAACTCTATGAGCGTCTGCTGGCAGGGATGGAGGGGTAAGGTATCTGAAGAATACTTTTATCGAACTCACACGCATACTCACTTGATTCTTCTGAGGTGCATGGATGGAATTCATCGCTGCGGTACCATTTTCTGTCGTCACTAAATACATTATTTGGTTAATTCCTGACCTGCCCCCCGTTTTTTTAGATAAATTAGCCGTAAAAATCTCCAATTATTAGAAATCTTAAAATTTTGCTGTTTTTGCGGGAGTTTTGCCTAAACCTCTTGTGGAACAGAACAACAGTGTTCTTCTGTACCGGTTGATCTTCACCGGTATGTGCTCTCCAAATCTATCAGGTGCTATTCTTTTCCATGATGGATATTATGAGAATTCTAAAAGAATTCATAAACTGCGTTCGGAAGCAGGCGGAAGCGACGGTGGTGTATTACCGCCAGGAGCAGCACATGAGCTATGCCCGCACTAAAAAAGCATTGCTCGACTTGCATCAAGTTGAGATCAGCCAGGGCGGGATCGATGAGATCATGAAACGGGCTGGAAAGTGGGCGATGGGCAAGATCGGCCAGATCCAGGACAGCATTCGTCAAAGCCAGGTGGTTCATTGTGATGAAACCACCAATCGGATAAACGGAGCCAATGCGTGGGAATGGGTTTTTTGCAGTCTGACGAGTGTTTTGCATGTGATCCGTCGTGATCGTAGTGCGAAAGTGATCCGGGACGTCATGAACGACTTACCAGTGGAGGTATGGGTGAGCGATTGTTATGGGGGGCAGCTGAAAGCCCCGGCCAGGCAAAAACAGTTGTGTATGGCCCATCAATTGCGCGCTCTGCAGCATGTTTTGGATGCTCAGCCTCATTTGACCTGGGCCCACGCCCTGCGAAAGCTATTTCAACATGCCATCCAAGTTTATCGCCAACGTGGCCAGATGTCCCCTGTACAGTATGACAAACAAGTGGCTCAGATTGAGCGTACTTGTGACCGCTTGCTGCGCCAAGACTTAGCTCCACCTGAAGCTCAGAAATTACAGCGTCGATATTTGAAATATCGTGCCTGTCTGTTTGTATTTTTGCATCGCACCGATGTTGAGCCAACCAATAACATCGCTGAACGAGCCTTGCGCCACTCCGTTGTGCATCGTAAGGTAACAAATGGTTTTCGCTCCCATTGGGGCACCAATACCTATGCAGCGTTGTCATCGGTCATTGATACGGCTGAATTGGCTGGAGTTCGTGCTTTTGATGCAATCCAAGCTCTCTTTGGTCCACCTTCGCTCCCGATTACCTGTACCGGTGAGTAATTACCCTTGTGGATTAGAACAGTTGTGCTATAATGAAAGTGGTCTTCTTTCATACCGATCGACCTTTATCGGTATCAAGGAGCGAACTTTGCGACGCAGCATCGCGAGTTGTTTGTATGAGCGATGTATAAGTGCTCTTCATTAATACCGATTGGTTTTTATCGGTATAAGTGCGTTCAAATATCAATCAGCGCAATTCTGTACCGATCGGGTTTTATCGGTATGGGTGCTCTTCATTCACACCGATCAGAGATCTTCTCGGTCTGATGAGTATCATACTTCGGTTTGTATTTACTCACCCCTTTCGGGACTATTAATCCATAATATTAAATCTGCTTCATCATGATGCTTCTACCGATATACAACAAGGGAATGGTTAATCATTGTCTTTCCACAGGACATACCCTGCCTTACCCCTCCCCAAAAAACCGGGGTTTGGAATGGTCCCATAAAAGTGGACATGATTAATGTCCTGAGGATTGCTCAAACTCTAATGGGCTGAGATAGCCCAAAGAAGAATGAAGTCGTTGACGATTGTACCAAACTTCAATGAACTCAAAGATGGTAGATCGTGCTTCAGATCGTGATGCAAATTGCGAAATGGCACACTCTCCTTTCAACGTAGCGAAAAAGCTTTCCATCGCTGCGTTATCGTAAACATTTCCTGTGCGGCTCATGCTAATCATGCATTGGGCTTTGGTCAACAAGTTCAGGTACACTTCGCTGGTATATTGGCTGCCCCGGTCGGAATGATGCAGCAACTGGGCAGGTGGATAGCGATTAGCTACAGCCATCTGCCAGGCTCGCTCGACCAGATCGGTGTCAACCCGGATACCCATCGCCCATCCCACCACCCTACGTGCAAACAAATCCAGGATCACAGCCAGGTACAACCAGCCTTCTGCAGTATCGATGTAGGTAATATCTCCAACCCATTTCTCGTTAGGGTGCGAGGCCTGAAAGTCCTGGTTGAGCAGATTGGGAGCTGTGCGTGCCCCAAGGCACTGTTTCGTGGTGCGGGGGTGCCATTTGGTCATGCGGACAGGGATCAAATGGGCGCTTTTCATCAGACGTGCGATCCGGTGGCGTGAGAAATGGTAGCCTTGGCGCAACCAGTAGTGCTGAATGCGCAGACTGCCGTAAGTACAGCGGCTGTGGAGAAAGGCCTGGCGTACCTTGTGCAGCAGTTCCGCATTGGCTTGTGTGCGAGGGCTGACTGGTCGTTGCTTCCAGCCATAGTACCCACTCCGCTGCACCCCTAACACACGGCACATGCACTTGACCGAAAACACCCTCTCGTGCTCCGCAATGAACTGGTACTTCATTCGCTTTTTCGTGAGAAGATATAAAGTGCTTTTTTTAGGATATCTCGTTCCTCCTCCACGTTGGCTAGCTCACGCTGCAAACGACGGATTTCGGCTTTGGCAGCTTCCATATCGCTTGGACCGATTTCCAGCGACTGCCCTTCTTTGGTTATTATCTGATAGCGTGCTTTCCATTTCACCAGCAGCCCAGGTGTGATCCCTAACTCTCGTTCGATCTGCCCTGCGCTCTTGTCGCCTCGCTGCAAGAGCTCCAATGCTTCCAGTTTGAACTCCTGCGAGTATTTCCGGTAGTTCCTGTCGTTCATGTCTGTTCTCCTGATCTATTTAGTCTACCTGATCAGGACATTTTTTGTGTCCACTTTTTCGCACAATTCCAGTTTGGTTTTTGGGGGAAGGCGGGAGGGGGTTATTCATCGACTATCCCCCGGTCACGAACGAATTGAATGCATTTGTTTCAAGGAGCGAACCCTGGCAAGCGCAGCGCCTGCACCGAACAAAGTGAGGTGGAGCAAGCGGCTTTGCGACTTGAGGGCGCTCTGTGCCCGAAACATCGCGAACGACCAAGGATGCTCTTTGCCGCAGTACCCGAGCTGCCTTTGCGAGTGGTAACCAGGAGCGATCTTCGCGACTTGAGGGCGCTCTATGCCCGAAACATCGCGAGTGCTCTTCACGAGCGATGGAGGGCTGACTAGTGCTTTAAGCTGGCGACGCAGTATCGCGAGCTTTTCCTGGCAAGCGCTGCCCTGCACCGAAAAGGGAGGTGGAGCAAGCGGCTTTGCGAGCGATACAAGAGTTTTCTTTGCCCGCAGCCTCGCGCACAACCAAGGGCGCTCTTTGCTGCAGTACCCGAGCTACCTTTACGAGTGGTATCAGGAGCGATCTTCGCGACGCAGTATCGCGAGCTTTTTTTGCGAGCGATACAAGAGTGTTCTTTGCCCGCAGCCTCGCGCACAACTTTTATGGGCGAGGTATAGGAGATTAATTGAATGCATTTGGCTTATTTTCAAAACAATTCCATACTTACTCCACAACAATGCCTGTTCAAATATACTCCCAACGGTTTTCCCTTATTGGTACCTACTCACCGTTGTTGTTAGGACGGGCTGGAACTACTTCAGGCACCTCCCAAATTCGCCGGATATCCCCATTTTCCACCCACCAGATTTCATCCGCAAAGCGTTCGATGAAGTAGCGGTCATGCACCACGGTGAGCACTGCTCCCCCAAATTGCGATAAAGCCTGCTCGAACTGCGTTCTGCTCGGGATGTCAAGGTGGTTGATCGGTTCGTCCAGGAGCAGACAATTGCAACCTTCCGCTACTAGCTGCGCCAGCAAAAGGCGTGTCCGCTGACCATAACTGAGTATCAATATCGGTTTGAGCGGTTCATCGCCAGTGAAAAGATAGTATGCCAGAAAGCTGCGAGCTTCCGTCTCATTTGGGAAATACGCCAGCATCATTTCCAATGGAGTTTGTTGAACATCAAGCCCGGATTGATCCTGCGTAAGGTATCCGATATGTGCGCCATTGCTGATATGGACATTTCCAGCCAGAGCAGGAGCCTCTCCTGTGATCGTTCGCAAAAGGGTGGTTTTTCCACAACCATTCGCTCCCGTCAGAGCCACCCGCTGCCCGGCGTGTAGCTCCAGGGTGATCCCGCTGATCAACACGCGCTCGGGGTCATATCCAATGCTCAGGTCATCCAGGCGAATGACTGACCTTCCTAAGTGCTCAGTAGGGTTAAACTCGAGTTTTATATGCCAGGTGGTTGCTGGTTTTTCCACACGCTCATCCGATTCGAGATATCTATCCAGCTTCTTCTGGCGTGATTTAGCCTTCTTGGCGACCTTTTTAGCAATCCCTTGCTGGTAGGATTTATACCCTTTCTGCTTATAGTCACTCCCACCAATGCGGATGGAAGATGCCTCGCGCTCGGTGTGAGCTGCTTGCTCCTTGGTGCGGATGATATCCTGGCGCATACTATCGGATCTCAGCTTGTTGGTCGTGATATGCGGACCACTGGTGTTCAACCTCTGCTTGGCGCAGGATCAGGTAGTCGCTGTAATTCCCGGCATATTCGCGCACGCGATGACTGATTGGGTCCATATCCAGGATGTGGTTAACGGTATGGTCGAGGAAGGTCCGGTCATGCGAGATGATCAGCTCCGCGCAGGGTGAGTTAACCAGCCACTCCTCCAGCCATTCAAGCATCAAGATATCCAGGTGGTTGGTAGGTTCGTCTAAAAGCAGGAGTTGCGGGTCATCCAGTAAAACCAATGCCAGCGAGAGTTCTCGTTTGCTGGCCTCCGCTCAATCGCCCTGCAGGTAGGTCAGTATCAATAGCATCCAATCCCAGCCCTGCGAGCAGGCGAGCTGTGCGACCAGTATCCACCAGCTGGATACGCCGCAGCAGCTCATCATATCGGGTCTGGGACGCCTGGTCAGATGGTTGCATTGCCAATGCTTCCGCGGCATAGGTCAGCTTCGTCTCTAAAGCAGTAACATCCCCGGTATGTTGCTGGATGATTTCATTCAGAGTGAGGGTTGGGTCGGGTTCGAAACCTTGTGGCAGGTAACCTATCCGCAGGCTAGGGTCCCGGCTGACATTCCCGCTTGTAGGCTGCTCGAGGCCAGCCAGGATACGCATGAGTGTGGTCTTACCACAGCCATTGGGTCCTACCAGGCCTTTGCGTTCGCCTGGGTTCAGGCTGAAGGATACACTTTCAAATAATGTCTGTAATTCGAAGGATTTACTTAAATGATGAGCGGTAAGCATATTTCTACTCGATTCTGATCTGTATACGAAGAACACGATCCCCGCCTGTAGATGATGAATGAGGCTGAGGGGAGATATGATCAGTGAGAGAAGCTTACCGTGTCATGTTCGTTGAGTACCTTTTCCTTTTATGTGAGGGGATGTTAACTCAAAGGATTGGCCGTGTCAAGGGGAAGGCGATTAAAAAAGTTACATCCAAGCGTGTGAAAGTTATAACACGTTTCTGAAGAACAGGCGATGACGAAATATACAAAATGCTGGATATATCGAGGTTAGTGAAAGAACATTCCTATAGCTACTAATGTCGGTGTGAGTATGTTGACCAGCACATTCTTACCCATGAATGGGATTAGCTTTTGGATGTCTTCTGCATGGCTGATTGAGCCTTTAAGCAGCGGGATCGCTAATAACAGTGTAGCTAAGCCTAATAAACTACCGATGGGTAGAATTGCGATAGCTACTCCAACCACGATAGAGATATAAGTGAGAACCAGGAATGAGCTAAAGATGATGCTGCTCAATCGGCGACCAATCAGGATTGGAAAGTGCCTCCGTCCAACGGTCTTATCCGCTTCCACATCCGGGAATTGGTTGAGCAATAAAAGGTTGCTGACCAGAAAAAATGGTATGAGTGAGGCAACGAATGCTGACCATGAGTACTGCCCGGTGAGGGCGAAGTGCGTTCCCATAACCATTAATGGACCGAAGCCCACACCTGGAGCGATCAGGCATAATAGCGGGCTGCGAGTCAGCCAGGGAGTATATGCCACGATGACCAGGATTCCGAGTAATCCGAGTGGAAGGAGAGCAAAACCATGCACCCAGGTGAAATATATGCCTGTCAGGGTGACGATGCCAAGAGTGACCAGTGCAGTGGTCAGGGCGGTTTTTGCCATCTTGGGGTTCGCTTGTAGAGTGCCGCTTCCACCGCTGAAAGGTGTGCGCTGGGTGCGAGTGTCCAATCCACTTTTGAAATCGTCGTACTCGTTGAAGGCATTCACACTGATGTGGGTGCAGACGGCTCCAATGAGTACCAATAGGACATGCAGAGGATTAATGTGTGCACCGGTCCGGACTGCCGTTGCAACTCCCAATAGCACGCATGCAGGTGTAAGGATTAAAAAAGGAACACGCATGGGTCCGAAGATTTCTTTTCGTATGTTCAAGAACGACTCCTTCTAGAATTATTACCGAACAGCCATAGATTGTACTACACAAAATGTAAGACCTCACAGGCTCAATTTATGGATTCAAATTAACCTGTGAGGTCTATTTGTGATAAATTCCGGACTTTACTGTTAAAGTGCTACCTTGCTATCATGGGGAGGAAAGTTACGCCAGAAACTAGTTCGACGGTGAATCCGCCAACCTGCACACCATCCAGTAGGATGCCGACTTCGACACGAGGAGAATCGCCATACACGGCAACGGGTGCTGCAGGAGCAGTCACCCCCGGGATACCGACACCCATGAAGCCCAGGTGCAGCATCATGGTCTCACCCGGACCCAGGTCTGGAGGGGGATCAGGCAAAATGTGTACCTGCCAGAAGGGATCGATACCAAACAGAACCGGATCAATGGTCAACGTATGCGTGACCAGGTCAGGGTTTCCAACGAAGAAGGGGATATCTAGCTGCCCCAGCTCCGAGGGCTGGATGTTGACCAGGTTTACATTGCGCTGGCTAGTTTCATCCTGGTAACCGTTCTGATGAAGGGTGACCAGTGCACAGCGATGCAGTGTCCCACCAGCCGAAGGTGTCCAGGTGATGCAGTATTTATCAATGCTGTTGGCAGGCAGTGTAACTGCTTGCGACATAACTGGCGTGAAGCCAATGCCAGCACCAAAGTCGGCAATGGCATAATCCAGGTTTACCGAGACAGCCACTGCCAATGGGTTCTGCAGCTGGATGCAGTATTGGGTCGGTGAGCCAACTACGGGAGGATCAGGGTTGAAGGAGATTTCAGGTTCTTCCCAGGAAGGTTGGTAATCACGCGGCAGGTGCACGGGTGGTACATCCAGCTTGCGGATGCCCCCGATCAGTGTATTGTTGATCCAGCCCTGCACATCGATATGACAGCCACTGCCAAGCACTACCGGGTTGGGCGGGATGACTTCCAGGGCGGCTTCACGCACTTCATTGGGTGCCATACCTGGAAGAACTCCCCCAGCCGGGTTTGTGATAGTGGCAGACCAACCCGGGCATGTATTATCCACCACGAGCAGGACATCCGCAATATTCGGCGTGGGGTTGCCAACCATGAAGGTCAACGTGTCCGGCACGCCGGCGACCAGGTTTTCAGTCACATCCAGGTTGGTTTGGGTGACTAATGGCTCGTTCAGCGCTGGACCTGTCACGACGATCTGGATGCACCAATGCCCGGAAGCGGTTGGGATAAGGGTGCCTTCAACGATCACGTTGCCATTAGCGGGGATGGTCACAGTCTTACTGTCGAAGGTATTGTAGCTCAGACCGATGCCAAAGTGATCCGGGCTGGTTTGGAAGTCCACGGTCACCGGTTGGTTGGAGGCAGTGAAGTTGGAGATACGCACACGGACGATACTTGGATGTCCGACAATAAGTGGGTAGGGATCAACGGTGATCTCCTCTTCAGCAAAGTCAGGTTGTTGATGTGGGAGTCCGATCAGTGGGCAATCCACTTTGTGCGTCAGCAGGTTGGAATGATAGGGGTCAACACCGGGTATCTGAATGCTAGCACTATTACTCACGACCGCGGCGGTACAGGCGGAGTTATCGACTACCACACTGAATTTCTTGGTGACCACTGGCGAGGCGAAGCTGAGAGGGGTATTCCATACCAGCGAGCCATCCGCCCCTGGTGAGATGCCATCACTGGCACTGCCAGGGATAAAGGTGGTGCCGGTTGGGACGTAATCGACGATTACAGCATTCTGTACGAAATCGCATCGTGGGTCGCTGCTCAAGGTAGCGGTAAGGGTGTAGTTTATAACCTGTCCGGGTATGACGGCGGTAGTGCCTGAAGCTGGGTCAGCTTCTTTAACTATAGTAACGCATTGCTGGGGTGGGGGTGTGGGGCATTGGAAGTTGAGCATGTAGCTGACCCCGTTCAGGAAGACGGTTGTGCCATCGGAAGTCATTCCATTGGGATTACCACTGTTGCCCCATAAGAGACGGCAACCCTGCAAGATAAGCGGGGAATGATCCGTTGGAGGGTCTTCTAGCCCGATGGGGATGACATCCGAAGGGAGAGTTTTACCGCCAAGATAAATGCTGACCTCATTGGAAGGGGCTGCATATGTCACCACGGGGTCGGCTGGGACGCCATTAAAGAATGAAGGATCAGCTGGACCACCGGATTTTGCCATGTCCGTATCGGGACCATGCCAGCCTTGCGGCCAGCCGATGAAAAGCCCAATACGACCAAAAAAAGCGTAGCCTCCTTCACCAAGACCGATGATGGGCTTATTCGCCTCAGTAATCTGGGCGACTTGAGCATCAGTCAGGCCACCGCTGCCCCATTGGTCAAGCGAACCGCTGTCGTCAGCAATCAGGATCAGGTCGAATAAGGTGAAATCAGTAGTCAGAATGTCAGATAATGGAACCAGGGTGACACTGTAACCGTTGCTGATCAGCAAGTTGAAGAAGCTTGATGCGTCGGCTGTGTTGCCACGGAATACATAGGCAATCTGACCTGAGCGGTCGGTGCAGCGCGGATCATCCAGCTTTGCAAGCTGCCAGGTACGAGGCTGGTCAAACCACTGGTTGGATGGCCAGCCATAATCATTACCGGTATAGGCAAACCAATGGTGGTAAGTGGCGATGCCGAACAAGCGACAGTCATTACCAAACCCTAGACCTTTAAGCTGCAGGAGATATTCAAATCCATCACCACTCGTACCGGTATTAACCGCAGCATCCCATAGTGGGTTCAGACTTGGATCGGGAAGATAGCCATTGGCAACCCCGCTGCCACGGAAACTGGTGCGAGCGCCGGTCAGGGAAGTGTGGAGAGCAAAGTCATCTTGTTGGGCAAACACATAGCTGCTGCCATTGCCATTGGGATCCAGGTATAAAGAGGCAAATCGCTCCAGGTTGGTACCTGCCTGAGCAGCGATACACACGTATAAATTCGTACCGTTATACATCAGGTAGACGATACCAGTGCCACTACCATCGGTGAAGGTCTCGCTTATAGCGCCGGCATACTCGGTGCAGGAACCGTCTAATGTCGGTTGAGTCTGAGAACTTGGGATGAGCAGGATGCCTCCCCCAGCCACCTGGCTAGAGGGAGAAGAGATTGTTGAATTGGTAGGTGATTGTGGGGAAGAGGCTTGAGAAGACGAACTTGAGATAAATGAACCGAAAAGCATTACCACGATAATTATTGAGGTGAAAATCCTGGAACGTTGGCGTGCCATTATTATCTCCTTTCATGCTACGGGCTCAAATGTGAGTTGATTATGTTGGTTTCAGCAGCGAGGAGGGCTTAGATGACAAGTAATATGGATATTGTGGACTGATTATATCATAAAAATATAATGGATGATCGTGTTTCATTTTGAAGAGCCGGACGTATAAAAGACCCAAAAGAAACGTGCTATACTCGTGGCGGGATTTCTCGCTAGATGTTTCCGTTGATTATATAAAATGTTAGTTACGAGATGAGTAATCAATACGGCAATAAAAATCTCCAGCTGCATCGTTGCAGAGCATGTCAATAAAGGTTTTGTGTCTGTCAAATGGAATGGCAAACCGTTGATGGTCGCGTAATCAGGCCATCAAATTTAGAATTATCCATCTACAGTTTTACATGTAAATAACTTATGGCAGAGTTATCGGGAAAAGAACGAGCTAATTATGTCAGGCGCATGTTTAGCCAGCTGGCAATGCGCTATGATAAAACTAATCGCTGGATGACTTGGGGGCAGGATGTAAAGTGGCGGCGTGAGGTGATCGACAGAGCACACCTTCTTGTCGGTGGGAAGTCTATTGGACATCGGTGCAGGTACGGGCGACCTTGCCATCGAAGCCCAGCAGCGAGACAAGACGCTATTGACCGTTGGGGCAGATTTCACTCCTGAGATGATGCAGTTTGGTCGAATGCGCCAGGGAGGCAAATCTATTCACTGGCTTAACACGGATGCGCTTGGGTTGCCTTTTTATGATGAAACATTTGATGCAGTTGTATCAGGCTACTTATTGAGAAATGTCATTGATGTAGAGCGAGCTCTTGTTGAACAATACCGGGTAGTTAAGCACGGCGGTTGTGTTGTGTGTTTGGACACGACCCCACCTCCAGTTGATATATGGCATTTACCAGCCCGGTTCTATTTGCGTCATATCGTTCCAATCCTCGGTGGTTTGATCGCCAGAAACCCCAAGGCATACCAGTATTTACCAAAGTCGACTGAGCGCTTTTTGCTGGCAGAGGAGCTTGCATCTTTAATGCAGAAAGTCGGGTTTAAGCATGTGCAATTCCGTCGCTTGATGGGGGGAACGATGGCGATCCACTGGGGTGGTAAATAAACCTGCTTTGTGGCAGGCATTGTGAGAAATTTATTATCTGGCTAATCTTGACTACGTATTATTTCCAGATTTATAATTTGTATATTGGACCTAAATAGTCCAAATACCTAAAGGAGGATTAATATAAGTCATAAAATTGTACATGTTGAGATATCGGCGAAAGATCGAATGGCATTGAGTAAATTCTATGCGGATGTGTTTGGTTGGGAACTAGAGCACATCGATGAGATGAATTACACCACCTTCAAGGCAGGAGATGGGGTTGGAGGCGGGTTCAATCCTGTCACTGAAGAAAATCCAGCAGGGACGGTGACAATTTATATCGAAACGGATGATGTCACTGCTTCCTTAAAAGATGTGGAAATGGCTGGCGGTGTTGTCATTTCGCCTGAAATGGATATACCGAATACAGGTAAATTCGGTTTGTTCCGTGACCCACAAGGGAACATGATTGGACTGTTTAAGCCGTCTCCGATGTAATTGAGTAACCGTCTGGCGTAACACCATCACACGGATTATTAATAACGTTGTTAATATGTCGGGTAAGCCGGTCGAATCCCGACATTAATCTAACCTATTTATCTAACCTCGCAGGGCGATATTTGGAAATTCTATCCTTTGAAGCGTTTATCCGAAAGCATGCTGCGCGCCTTACCTTTAACTGTTTCCAACCATCCAAGGTTGATTTCGGTGGGTGAATCAAACTCAGGCACGTATGGTTTGATGTCTAGCAAGGGTGTGCCGTCCAATATATCGAGGTTTTCCACCTGAAGTATGTTCCCGACCACCTTAACCAGTTTAACCACCGAAATACCAATTGGGTTGGGGCGGTTTGGGGCACGCGTGGCGAAAACACCATGCGGTTTTGAATCCAGAAATGGAGTAACGGTAAGTGTGATTCGGTGGGATTCGTGCAGGTGGTAGATCAATAGGATATGGGAAAAACCTTCCAGATCTATGAGCCCTGTTGAGAATTCAGGCAGGATTTCTACGGTACCAGAGGCGCTGTATTCACTGAAAGGTTGTATCGGCATGTTACTCAATTCATAAAATGGGCTGTGGATGGTTCCGATGGAATGGTAGTTTATAAGCATATGTTTATTATCCTTGGAAGTATTAGCACATTAAATTTGCCATGAGTGATCGGTTATCTTTCTAGGCTGACGTGGATAGCTGCATTTCATTGATGAGTGCAATGTAGTGTTCAGCAATTTTACAGGTTAAGCCTATGGACAGGACAAGGTGTAAAGCCATTTAGTTCTTAACATCACACGCTATGGTAGACTTATTGTGTATGCAATGGATGCAATCATCCGGCCCTATCATCCGTCTGATCAACAAGCTGTATTCGAAATTTCATCCGATACAGCATTTTTGGCGAACCTGTTGAGGCATTCCTGGAAGACCGCAGTTTATACATCGATGCATTCTCTCGTTATTATACCGATCATGAGGCCGATTATGCATGGGTGGCAGAAAGATCAGGGAAGGTCTTTGGTTTTCTATTAGGTTGCGTCAATACCATTAATCAATCCAAGCACTGGAAGCGCTATATTGTATCGATGGTATTTTTGAATGCTATTTCAGGGGAATACAAGCTTGGGAGACGCACAGCTGTCTTCGCAAAGGGTATGCTCATTGGTATCATAAGGGGGGAAGAACCCCATGTGGACTTGGTTCAATATCATGCCCACCTACAAATCGATGTCCAGCAGGGATATCGAGGCGAAGGTGTAGGAAAGCGCTTGATTGAGGCTTACCTGGAGCAGATCCGCCAACTGTGGGTATGCGGTGTCCACTTGAGAACCACCAGCGCAAATAGAGCAGCCTGTTTTTTGTACGAGAAGATAGGTGTTCAATTGCTTGAGAGCCGTCAAAATTGGTTCTGGACCAGAATGCTGGGTGAGGCGGTATATAACCGGAGCTATGGGTTGATAATTTGACTCCGGAGCAGATCACTGCCTGGCAAGGGAATGGGAACAAAAACTAGGCGGATAAACCAATTTTGCTGCAAGGAGGGCTAGGTCATGGCGCATAACGATCGTGTGGTAGTGATTACTGGAGCTACAGGTGGGTTGGGGCGGGTGGTCTCACTAAGTTTTGCAAAGGCTGGATCGAGGATAGCTGTGGTGGGCACGAACGACCAGAAATTAGCTGTCTTGGAACATGAGCTGAACTTGCCTCTGGATCGATTGATTAGCTACAGTGCAAATCTTGCCGAATCTGGGGCTGCGAAGGCATTGCGGGAAGCAGTATTGGACAAGTTCGGGCGTGTGGATATCTTACTGCATTTGGTGGGTGGTTGGATCGGCGGGAAACCGGTGACCCAGGTGACGGCGGAGGAGCTGTCCAACATGCTTGAGCAGCATGTGTGGACGACCTTCCACCTGACTCAAGCATTCATCCCGGTCCTGTTGAAGAATGGGTGGGGTCGCATCATCATAGTTTCCTCACCGGTAGCATCGAACCCGCCAGCTAACAACGCCCCCTACACGATTGGAAAATCTGCTCAGGAAGCATTGATGTTGACATTAGCAGAGGAACTTAAATACACCGGGGTGACTGCCAACATCCTAAGAGTGAGAACGATCGATGTAAAGCACGAACGGGAGATATCGCCCTCTCCAAAGAATGTGTATTGGACGGCACCTGAAGAAATCGAATCGGCAATCGAATATTTGTGTTCCGACGAAGGTGGTCTGGTGAATGGTGCCAGGCTGCCATTGTATGGAAGTTCATAAAGGACTGCGGACGTCCTTCGATCTTCCTATAAGTGTTTTCGTGATTCAACCAGGATACGATGATCGTACACTTGTAATGCGCCGTGAGCAAGGATATCCTGATGCACGCTAAAAAGCTTATCCTGGTATTTTTCGACGCTGAAACCAGCAATTTGCCAGGGGATTATTCGCAGGTAGAACACCACCATTCCTATATCAGCGAACTCAGCCAAAGGGAATTCCTCTTGGACGGATAGTAGCTCGAAACCCACAGTTTCTAAGCTGTTGGGTGATGAGTTCTTTGGTCCAATAGAAGAACTCGAATTCCACTTTATCTTGCAGCAATTCGTTAAGACGAATGTCGTTTTTCCCGCCCACCTGCTCAGTCAAGAAGATGCCACCGGGTTTGAGCAGGCGCATAAGCTCATGTTCGGAGTAGGAACCGTGCCGATCGATAACTAAATCCAAGCTCGCATCGGGTAGAGGGATGGAAGCATCGGTGTACTCAGAAATGACCCGTACACCCAATGGTTCAAGACGGTTGCGCGCGATGGGGATGTTGGGGGGAAAGCTCTCCGTCGCCCAGGTGAATGGAGGGAAAGGGGCGAATGAAGAAAATAGCTCCCCACCACCTGTATCCAAGTCAAGCATCGAGGAGATACCTTGCATGTGGTTGCGAGCTATGGCAGGATAATTCCAGGATGGCTCAGCGGTCTTCCAGCGATCTCCAAAGGATGTAAAATCCCAGCCCGAAAAGGGAAGGGAGAGGGCGTCTTGGATCAGATCGTCGAACGATCTTGTGTATGACATGGTTTGTGTCCCTCGGTTGATTGCATATCACCTGCTTACCAATGGGTAGATTGTATCTCGTCTCGCATGAAAGGAAGGAATTCCCGCCCGACGGTTGCGAAATTGGAATCCTGCCCTATATCAGTGGAATATAACCCTGCCATACTTCTTCAGGGGACGCGTGCGTACAGCCGGGAGTAGATGGTGAAGATTTCATAAATACCCATCAGGTATTTCCGGGTTTCATCAAAACGGACAATCTCCACAAACAGATCGGGATCTCCATGGGCGATGGATTGCCACGAAGCAGCATTGCCAGGACCTCCATTGTAGGCCGCCAGAGCTGCGTACAGATCTCCACCTAAGTAATCACGCTGGTCAGCAAGATAATCCAATCCAAATGCCAGGTTCACATCCGGGCGGAGCAGGTCAGATTGGGTATAGCCGTCTGGCCAACCCAAACGTGAAAAAATCTCACTGCCTGTTGCAGGCATGATCTGCATCAGTCCTAGTGCGCCTGCACCGGACTGAATGCTCGGGTCAAACAAGCTTTCCTGCCGTAAGGTTGACCAGACGAAAAGTGGATGAAAACCATATTTTTGTGCGTTGGGTACAACCAGGTCTGGGAAGTAGGCACCGAACCGAATATGGTTGAAGAGTACCGGCGCGGTCAGGGTACCGGCATCGTCCAAACCAGCCAGGTCGAGCACCTGGCGAGCAGATAGGACCGCTTGCCGGTACATGCCTAAATCGGACAGGAAAACCGCCAGCCGGTAGGAGACCAACGGATCATTGAGCGCTGATTCACGCAGATCATTGAACTCGGCTTCAGCCTGGTCAGCCAATCCCAGGTGCCATAATTCCTGCCCGCGTATGAAGCGTGGGTCACTTGCCATTGGACCGGGAATCGAAAAATCGGTGGTGGAAGGATAATTGAATGTGGTAAGCATCCACAATTCTGCCCGACGTAACTCTGACTGGCGGTCCGTGCCAAGGTCAATAAACCCGGGAGGGGTGAAAGGGGAGCGGTCGTTAAGCAGGTCACGTGAGCGTTCAGAGTAATAACCCGTGGGATCGATGGCGGCAGCCTGCTGCCAGGTAGCTTTGGCAGCAGTGATATCATCCTGGGCGGCTTGCGTCTTTCCAATCCAGAAATATGTTCCGGCACGCTCGGCAGGTGAGCTGGCGATGACTTGTGCTTGCATGAAAACCGATTGTGCTGAGGCGTAATCTGCCAAACGGTAATGACAGAGGGCAGAGAGGAAGAGAGAGCGGAAAACATACTCGGAGTTCGGGTACTCAGCAGGGATTCGCTGCCAAAACTGGGCAGCCTCGAGCAGTCGACCATCCCGTTCAGCGACACGACCTGCATCGAAGAGAAACTCCGCCGCGCGTGGGTGGGTAGGTGCGCAGATGATGAAATCCAGCAGCGTCTTTTCACCAGCGGCGTAATCACCTTGATATGCCCATTGTGTGTAAGCCTTTTGTTCCCAGGCATCGTCCCATACGGGACTTGTGCTATCGCCCTGGATGACAGCATCCCATAGGGAAATTGCACCGGGGAGGTCTTCCTTGTCTCGCAGGATGAGACCCTGATAGTAGAGGGCGGTGGAAGGGTCGCCAGGGCTGGTGGAAAGGTAGCGCACGAAAGCATCCAGAGCAACGACATATCTCTCCATTGCGGTGCCATAGTCGCCGTTGATTAGGGCGTCGTAGCCAGCGTAGTAATCCACCAGGCCGCGTTGCAATTCATCAATGGGGTAACCGGCATTGACCAACTCAATCAGCGCAAGGTAAGAATAGTAAGCTTTTGGATAATTGAAGACTGCATCCACGTAGGCAGTCGTTGCCTGTTCAGTTTGACCCAGTGCAGTGAACATCTGCCCCCGGGCATAATCCACCTGTGCTTTGATGTTATCGGAGCTGGTGCGGTTGAAGATATCGTCATACACCACCATCGCAGTAATGTAATCCCCAGTCGAGACATAGGTCTGCGCCAGCTTGATCTCCAGAGAGAAATTTGTGGGTAAGCGGGGTGATTGAACAGCCATTGTATAGGCAGTCAAAACACCAGAAATGTCACCCGAAGCGGAGAGAGCATCCCCGCGTCTTTCATTGATGAATGCATCCAGGGTACCAGGGCGTGCGGTAAGGTAGCTGGTAAAGGCGTCGGCAGCTTCTGTAAACCGATCGAGCAATATGAATGTTTCGCCAAGGAAGTAATAGGCATCCGCTACTTGTGATGAGTCAGGGTAGTCTGTGATGACTGCTCTAAATTCGTTCAGAGCATTGGAGTAAACACCAGTGAGATAATGGCACCGCCCTTGACCAAGCAAGGCGGCTGCACGGATGGCAGGGTCGTTGGAGGTGGTGAAGGCAGTGGTATATTCGGTGATGGCAGTCTCATAATCCCCATTGAAGAGAGCATGATCGCCCTCTGCCACACGCACTTCCGGAGCTGGAGTGGGTGTGGTTGTCGGGATAGGTGTGGGAGTGTTTGTTGCCGTTGGGGATGGGGTGGGGGTGAACGTTGGCAGGGAAGTGGATGTAGGTGTTGGGGTAGCGGGAGCCAATCCAGGCAGGCTACAAGCCTGGATGGTAAGTAAAAATATTACGATGGCAAAGAGATGCTTCTTCATGAAAAGGACTATACACGGGAGAGAGTGAGGTGTCAAGGAATGAACTGAAATATAAGCATTGAGTGTCCTGCTGGGAGTAAAGGTCGGTAAGCGATGAATAGATTGTGATCAGGAGGAAAAAGAATAACACAAAGTACACCAAGGGCACAAAGGAACAAGGTGTTGGGAAAATATTCCTATTAAAATAAACGATATGGTAATTGTTTTACACATAAAAGCAAAAGCATTTAATTAATCGCCTATACCTCGCTCGTATAACAGCGAAAAATTAAGCCACTGCAAGAACGCTCGCGACACTACATCGGTAAGAACGCTCCTTGATAAACCACGAATACACGAATTAATCACTCAACTTAAGTATCACTTCTTTTGATCATATATCATTCGGATTTTAGAATTCTAGAAAGAGAGATGAGTAATCGCAACAGGGATTTAACTTTCTGAATTTCAACGGTTGCATGGGAAAAGGATATAATATTTATAGCAAATAAATTGAAGGGATGGAGGACGACAAATTATGAGCCAGTTAATGTGGATAGACTATCCATTTAGAGAATTTGATTTTCACATATAATTCCGCTTATATTCGAAAATTGAACGAATATAATATGCGGTACTGTATATTGGCACCAAATCTGCAAGAAGCATTCATAATTACAAAACGATTTCTAGATAATTGAAGTCTCTACCAAGGAGTTGTTGATGAATATCCACAAGAATATTTATTTTAGAATTTGTATCCTCATCGTTTTCCTTCTCCTGATATTGATTCCGATTGAAGTCTTGTCATCGTCCCCAAATACTGACTTGGTGCAGACTTTACAACAGCAGACGGATGGAAGTGCGGTTATCTCGTACCATGCAGAAACAAACATGGTGCGTTTCATTGGCACCGATCCAGCACACCCGATTCCGCAACCGGTGAGCCTGAATGGCACTGCGACAACCGAAGATGCTGCCAGGCAATTCCTTGCGACATATGGTTCGCTCTTTGGACTTAAAGATCCATCCTCAGAACTCACGCTGATAAGTGTCCAGGAAGCTGACCAGGGACGCTCCTTCGTTCGATTTCAGCAAGTGACTAACACTCTCGAGACGCCATCCATTCCCGTTATGGGGGGAGAGATGATCGTCCAATTGAATGGAATGAAGGATATCATCTCAGTGAACGGGGAAGTCATCCCCGATATCAAAGTCAGTTTGAACCCGATCATCAATTCAGCAACCGCTCAACAGAATGCGCTTGAAAGCGTTGCCAAAACCTACGGGATCAGCGTAAATGAACTGACTGCAACCAACCCTGAGCTGTGGATTTATAACCCAGCGCTGTTGGGTGGAACCGGTTTACGGACCAATGCCCTGGTCTGGCGCATGGAAGTTAGCGATGGAGACATCATTTCGATTAGAGAGCTGGTGCTGGTGGATGCACACCTGGGGGTGATCGCCTTGCACTTCAGTGAGATTGAAACTGCAAAGAACCGTCAAATTTACGATAATCAAAACAACAGCGGTTTTAGTTTGCCAGGTCCAAACCTGGAACGCAGTGAAGGTCAGCCAGCGTCAGGTATTGTAGATGTGGATAAGGCTTATGATTATGCCGGTCTGACATATGACTTTTATAAGACCCACCATAACCGCGACAGCCTGGATGGTGCGGGTATGGCATTAGTTTCCACTGTGCGTTACTGTACTACAGCATATACATGTCCATATGCCAATGCATATTGGAACGGGTATCAAATGGTTTATGGACAAGGTTATGCCTCGGCCGCAGATGTGGTGGGTCACGAGATGACACATGGCGTGACTGACCATGAGTCGCGTTTGTTTTACTTTATGCAGTCTGGAGCGATCAATGAATCGTTCTCGGATATCTGGGGTGAGTTCATTGATCGAACCTATGTTAATCCCAATGATAATTGGGAGATGGGCGAAGCCCTGCCCGTTGGTGCCATCCGCAGCATGAGCGATCCAACCCTCTATGACCAACCGGATAAGATAAGCAGCAGCAACTATTATTGTGGATCTGAGGATGGTGGGGGTGTGCACACGAACAGTGGGGTAGGCAACAAAGCAGCATATCTCATGGTGGCTGGAGGTACATTCAATGGCTTCAACATCACGCCATTGCATGGGGGAATGCCCGAGGTGGCAAAGATTTTCTATGAGGTCCAAACTCACATGACGACCTCCGCCAGTGATTATGCAGACCTGTATGATGGCTTGTTGCAAGCCTGTACCAATTTAATTGCCAGTGGTGTCACTAATGCCGCCGATTGCCAGCAGGTGAAGAAAGCCCTCTTAGCTGTGGAAATGAACAAACAGCCCACAAGCTGCCCGGCAACCGAGGCACCGTTATGCCCGAGTGGGAAAATTCCAACCAACCTCTTTTTCGATAACCTGGAGAATACCGCCAGTGGAAATTGGGTTCATACAGGGATCATTGGCAGCGACAATTGGTATTACCCTCAAAATCCTAACCCATTGGATTTCGATGCTACTTATGCAACCAGCGGACAATTTAACCTCTGGGGGTACGATGTCGAATCTAGATCTGATTACTATATCGCGATGACCAAGAACATCGTCCTACCTGCAGGGAGCCAACCTTTCTTTCACTATAACCACGCTTATGCTTTTGAAGAACCGAATTATGATGGAGGTGTAATCGAATATTCGATAGACTCCGGCTCCACCTGGATAGATGCAGGATCGCTGATCATCAATAATGGCTATAACGGAACAATAGCTGGCTCGTATGGAAATCCATTGGGAGGGCGCCAAGGGTTTGTAGGTTCCAGTCATGGATATATTTCCTCCCGGCTTAATTTAAGCAGCCTGTTAGGGAAGAATGTCCGTTTTCGCTTTCGCATTGGTACAGATAGTGGAGGCTGGGGATATGGATGGTTTATAGATGACTTGCGGATATACACCTGCGCAATTTCCCAGAGAGGTTTACTGCCTTTAGTGCTACTCGGGACGAGGTACATCCACCCCCACGCCACGCACGACGGCGACAAAAACTCCAACACCGATACTAACCTTGACACCGACACCAACCACCCAGAGTTGGCAATTACTCTAGGCACGTTTTATGCCATAGGCGATTTTATGTTGCCAGGGACGTACAGGTACAATTATGGGGACATGGGTAGATGTTATGTGGGCGTATGATGATTACTATGCTCCAATTTGCAGATTGTTCGCAGTATGCTCCAAGTTGGTGCTCTGCGATAACACCTGGCACTTGATCAAGGAGCGAGACCCTTGAACATTGATTACCTGGGATATTGGGACCTTTTCCGGATCACACTCGGACGGTTACGTCTTTTAGGATTAATTCCAATTGGACGGAGATGGGCGTGACCTGGAATAATCAGCCATCATTGGCCGAATCATATGGTTCCTGGATATCATGGCTAATAATTCCTGGCGTTATGTATCCCTTAATATTACCAGCCTGGTCCAGGGATGGGTTAATGGTAGCTACCCTAACTACGGGGTGATGTTGCGCGGTCCTGAAGTTTCAGGAACTGATTCCTCCTGGCGTGAGTTTTATTCTCGTCAAGGCAACAATGCACCTCAATTGGTGATCACTTACGTTGGTGCAGCCGCGGCTCAAACGGATAGGAGATTCAACCTGAGGATGAAAATCCGATAAACCTTGAGAATGGTGACAATATCTTGTCAGGCTGAAACCAATCTGATTAAATGTTTTGTCCATCGATAATTAGCAATCGACAGTGATTGCTGAATATCCAGTGAGAAGCGCAAGCCGTTCTCGATGAACTTGTACTATTCGGGGAGATAATAATCGGATCCCATTAATGCAGGTGAGACTTGGATTATGGCTAGCTCCCCATCTAAACTAGATACCTTCAATGGGTGGGGATTTTATTGATAAAGTCGTTGATCAATTACAGAATCGTTTGCAGTGCAAATGGAGTATCCGTGGCTCCATCTGTGGTGGTGATGGTTTTGGTCTTATTATCCGCACTGATGCTGATGGTATAAGTAAAACTGCCGTTGCAGTTGGTTAATCCGCCGTAGGATTCTTTCAGATCGAATATACCCACAGGGGTTAGACCTGTAACGAGCCGAGATAAATCTGCCGCTACAAACTGAGTGGAACCCTGGCTGGATTCAACACGTCCATCCAGGAAGAAAGGCCATACTCGGATTTTCCAGCCAACCCACCACTGCGTGTAAAAGTGACAAATGCGGCATCTGGTATGTTTATACCATCCTTACTGACTGCCGTGCTTATGGCTTAGATGACCTTGGTGGAGGGAATTTGCGATGCTGAAGGGATCAAGGCGCAAGCACCTAGAAGTGTGCTAATCATTATTGGTATTAAAATCTGCTTCCTATTTCACCATAGCTTTTCGTTGTCTAGACGAATTGTACTTAGATCAATGTTCCCTTTATTTTATACCAATCTGTAAGAATTGAAGGTTCCAGCGGATGTTCATGCAGGTGTTCTATGTGGGGATGGAGAAAACCGTCCAAAGAACAAGAAAGTACGAATCGACCCGTAAACTCCTTTCCTCCGCCTTCCCCGCCTGGACGTGGGAACGGTGAACCGAGAGTTAATAGGGTGAGGCCAGCAATAGGATATGTGGAACCTAATTGATTGCGTGAGGATATTGTGAGGGTATAATACTTCGATTGATTGTCTCATCGGAAGATTACACTGTTGGTGATGGGATCGATGAATTGAATTAACCAGCTTCAGACTGACCAGAATCGGAAAACTATTGTTTTTAGGAGATATTTTATATGAAAGCCATGATACTTGATCCGCAAGTCAAAGTGTACAGCAGTTTCGATGCGAATTCAGTGTCAATCGCCACTTTACCGTCGGGGAGTGAGATCGAGTTTGGAGCACCAAAAAGAAAAGCGGGCAAGTTATGGGTGCCAATCACCCTTTCCACCGGGCAGCAAGCGTTTATCCCAGGTGAGACCCGGCTCTTCATCATCCGGCAGGCATCCCTGATGCAGAATAATATCGATTTGCATACTGAGCCATCGACAACATCCATGGTGAAACAGCAATTTACGCGGAATACTAAAGTGTACATCCTGGAGGTAGTCAAGCAGGAAAATCAAGATTGGGTGAGGGTGCGGGATATGAACGGTATGGAGGGATTCATCCAAGGGAACACAAGCATCCGTGTGATCCAGCAAAAGACCAAGGCATTGGGGAGGAAGAACATGCTCTCTGGTGCGATGTGGCTCATCGCGGGCTTGGTAATCACTTTTTCGGGCAGTTCACCCGCCTCAGGGGGTAGTTTTATCCTGTTTGGATATGGTGCGATCCTGTTTGGGGCATTTATGCTGATCTCGGGGCTGGTGCAATTTCTGACCGCTCAATCTTAACTGGCATGAAAATCGTGATTGTCCAGATTTCTGCGCGGAAATGCCTTTAATGGAACCAGTGCTGACAAGATGTGGTTATCGATGTGACCTGTACCTGGCATATAAACCGAATATTGACCGGAATACGGAAAATGTGCAAAAACTGAGTGATGGGTGGTACAAATACTTCGGATTTCGCATTCCAGCAGGAGAGATTTATTGCGATGGTTGTATGGCAGACCAGCCAAGGTTGATCGATCTAAGCTGTCCGGTATGACCCTGCGTGATTTGACCGACTTCTTGAATAATTGGCGACCTTTAGAAGAAAAAATCGTGGTCGAATAGTAAAAACTCGCATGTCATATATATTGCTTCTCAATAGCAACCCCAGCGGACAACGACTTCGCTGCTGTGGGTATGAACTGCTTTGCCAGGTTGAGGAAAATTCTACTCAAGTTGTGACCGAGGTTTCCCCATGAACTGGTTAGACAATCTTGCTAAGAAATCCAAAAATCAAGTCGTCAAGATAGCCGTTCAACGCTATTTCCGAAAATATATCAATCGTATCCTCGAATTGTCTATTGACAACCAACGACATAAATTTCACGCCATCGTTGAACTGAAAGGTGAGGAAAAACCGATTACCATCGATATTGAATATGAACTCTCGATTAATAAGCAAGATAGTATCGTGCAGGCGAAAGCGCAATACATTTTAATCTCGAAAGAATGGATGAATTTGATTGCCCAAGAAGCCCTCCATCGGGATTATCACATAAGCGGAAAAGGTACGGTCAGGATTATCAAGTTGATAAGGAAGTTGGGCATCGCCTAGCTATTCACACCACTGGTAGAAGTTGGCGATGGTTCCAATCGCCTCGTTTTTGGGGTGTTTCGTTTTCACGGGGATATTATAAATATTCAACCCCCTTTGCTCAAAGTTAATACTTGAAATCTTGATTCGCTATATACTTGATTACTAGATGTAGTAGATTAACTTCAATGGGAGGCTAATTCAATTATGGGAGACATAACACGAAAGAAAACTGGTGAGTTTTTAGGCATTGTTTTTGATTTCTTGCGAGTTAACAATGAGTGGCTGAATATAAAAAACAGTAAAAATGAGTAGACCAGTAATTACTATATGAATATAAACGATCTATTCGAAGCAATGAGTTGAAACATGCTCAATGATTTTGAGCATTTGAACTCACAAATTAACATAAGGGTGAAAGAGGAAGGGAAAGGGAAGGCGTTTTAAAAACATTCCTAATTAAGCATTTACCAGCCCGTTATGCTATCGATTCTGGTGAAATTGTAGACCTAGATGGTAACACAAGCGGTCAATGTGATTTGGTAATTTATGATAGGTTAAATTGTCCGTTACTTTATTGTGGTGAAGAAGTGAGAATATTTCCTGCAGAATTGGTATACGGCGTCATCGAGGTAAAATCGGTTCTCAACAAGAAAGAATTAACAGACTCTGTAAAGAAAATACGAATCATAAAGAAAATGAAACGATTGAATGGCACAATTGCTGGAGTAGTTTTTGCATACCGCTCAAATTGGAGGAAAAATACTGATTGGAAGAAAAAACCAATAAGAAAAAAAGCTGAACACCTTCAGATATTAAATAATGAACTCAAGATGAAAGAATTCATCGACCTCGTATGTGTTCTTGAGGAAGGAATTATATCTCTGGATACAATTAAAGAGATTGGTGATGTCGAGTTTAGCGTTGTCGAGGGATTATCAAGACTTGAGCGTGGGATGCTTGTATATCTGGAGCTAGATATATCAATCCTTCTCTGGTTTTTTTATCAATTGAATAGCTTACTAGATTTTGTTACTACTGGGTTCACATTGTTCTCTGAAGCAATCAGCATTGGAGTAGTAACATCAGTGGCAGCTTGTCAAAATGATGGAATTGAATGACTCTAACACTGAACCATGCTAAAATCAAACTACTTGTAGACCATCAATATTGTGTTATTGATACGAAACGTAAGGTTTACTATTATCCGATAAGTTGAATTAAGCACCCGAATGTGCACTTGCTGTTAGTCCACTAAATGCGAACTTGAATGTGCAAGTTATTGAGCATTGATGCAGATGAAGTCTTAAAAGATGAAGGGATTATTTAGAAAAAGCTCCCCGAACAGGGGGAACTTTTTCATAAATGGCATATACTCTACAACCTCCATCTATCCACAGGGCTTCCTATCCTGTGTGCCTGAGCAATATCCTCAATGGTCTGAGCAAGATATCTACGTAACACTTGAAGGTCTGCATGCCCCATTAGCTTTTGCAGGCTGAACACGTCCACACCAGCACGTAGCATATTGATAGCAAAAGCACGTCAGAAGGAATGTAGGTAGTTATGACTTGAAAATTAACAGGATGTGTGTTTGTTGATTAATATCAACAATAAGTTTTGTTTAACTTGATTAGCTGTGATAAAATCTGCAGTACACACAGTTCGGAAGGTTGCAGATTAGCTGTAGATTGCACGGTAGTTTATAAAAGGGAACTGTATGTACTCCAGGGCGCGTAGCTCAGTTGGTTAGAGCGCACGGTTCACATCCGTGAGGTTCGGAGGTTCGAGCCCTCTCGCGCCCACTGCAAATGAAAAGCCCACGGATACTCACAAATGGGTATCCGTGGGTTTTGCGTTAACGACAATATCAATCTATGTTAAAATATTCACAAAGGTGCATGGCACCATAACTATACCTCCATCGTGCTGGTTGGATGATTGGAAGTGAGCAACATTGTAGTAGCACCAGGTGGGTGGAAACCGCAATCTCTCGTTTGATTTGACAAATCAGCCTGAACGAGAGCTGCGGATCGATAAAACATTCTCAGCTGCTTTGTGCGCGTTAAAGGAGAAAACCAATGAACATTCATTTCCTTTTCCCCTACTGCCTAATCCTGTCGCTCATCCTTGCACCGTTGAGTGGGGCAACACAGTTATCCATGGGATTAGCTACCAACCCTGCAGGAACAGCGCTTACCAATAACACCAACACACCAATCGAGACTAAATTTCTAGTTACAAATGTAGATCTTGCAGACAACATAAACTACCTGCCTATGGTGGTGAAGAACTTCCCCATTATTCCCACTGCGCCGGTATTAGATGCTATCAGCAACACGGATGGCGATGGGAACTACACGGTCAGTTGGAGCCTCTTCCGAAGGGGCAGATACCTATACCCTGCAGGAGGACGAAACCGCAGACTTCTCCAGCCCTTCTAGTGTTTATACCGCGTCCGGCACTTCAACGACCATCAGTGGAAGAGATGTAGGGAGCTATTATTATCGCGTCAGGGCGTCCAATGCCTACGCCGACAGTGGTTGGAGCAATATTGTATCGATCGGGGTGACCGTGCCACTACCGGACTGCCCGCAGGCTGGGAGCTGGCGGGGTACCACCAGCCAGAATGAAAGCATTGAATTTATAGTCGAAGACTCGCCCCAATGCCAGATTGCGGCTGGCTCTTTGAAAATAAGTTTCAGAAGCTCCACTATGTGTGGGTGCTACAGAAACATTTTCATCAGCCTTCCCCATCATCGATAAGAAATTCAGGGTATTTGGTCTCGACTGTTGACGCAAATGGTGAGTTCACTGCTTCAAACCTGGCGGCAGGCACATTGATCGTTGATTATATGAGTGGATACGACCGTTGTTATTATACTGGTTCATGGGAAGCATACCCGGTCGTCGGGGCGAATGGACCTGTCTATGACTGCTGGTCCAGCCAGATCGCAAGATCCTGTTAGGCGGTAAATTCTCAGAAGTGGGCCAGCAGCCGCATAATAATATCGCCCGTCTTAACCCTGATGGCAGCCTGGACGCCACTTTCAACCCCGATGTGAATGGACACGTAATAGCGCTGGCCATCCAACCAGACAACAAGATCCTGGTAGGTGGCGATTTCAATCAGGTGAATGGACAGGTTCATGCCGGTATCGCTCGGCTCAACCCGTATGGTGACCTGGACTCGGGCTTCGAACCTCAAATAGAAGGCGAGGTATTGATGCGCTGGCATTACAGTCTGACGGCAAGATTCTGGTTGGCGGTTATTTCTCATCTGTTAATGGACAGCCACGCAGAAATTTAGCCCGCCTGAACTCCGACGGTACGCTGGAGGCTACCCTTAATGTAGTAGGCGAATTTTCCCGTCTATGCGCTGGTGGTGCAACCTGACGATAAAATATTGGTGGGGGGTAATTTCGAGGATCTCTATGGGGAGTATTGGGCTGACAAATTTGTCCGTCTAAATTCGAATGGGACGCTCGATATCTCTTTCCAACCGGTTTCGTATGACAGTGGTCGATGCGCTCACAGCTTCAGGAAGACGGTAAAATCGTGGTTTGGCTGGATTTAGGTCCCGACGCCTGGCTCGCTTTACTTCAGATGGAAATCGTGACACCAGCTTCAATCCCCCCTTACCCGGTGGTGGTATTCGGGGCATGTGGCTTTACAGACTACCGACGGGTCGTTGTGGGGGGTTATTTCATGAGTTTAGATGAGGTACCAATCAATTTCCTTGCCCAGCTCAACACTGATGGCACGCTTAACCATGAATTCAACCCCGGGCCGAATGGGTATATTAATACGCTGGCTGTGCAGTCTGACAACAAGATCTTAGTCGGGGGTGGATTCAGTAAGATAAATGGGCAGGTGCGACATAGTATTGTCCGGCTGAACCCTGACGGCGGTCTTGACGAAGCGTTTTCAATTGGTCCATAAGTGCAAGTGGGTCAAGTTGTTAGCTTACCTACCTGGGAAAAACTGACAGTTTGTAGAACAAAAGGCATTTTTCATATCCTTATTGAATCATGGTTTTATAAACAGGAAAGGGGCAATCCCTTCCTTTTGGGACAACCCCTCCTGTTTTTGTAACGCAAAGATGCGATGGTTTTTCGGCTTTCCAAGGGACAGTGATTATTTGAATTTTCGTGGAAAGAACAACCCGCTTTGAGCAGGTGAAGGATTTGGAATAATACCTTCCTGGGTTGAGCGGACATCTTGAATAGTTAGAAACGCGCGTGGGTGGGTCTGGTGAATGATAGACAATACTTCTTCCAGGTTGCGGCGGGGAACTAAAGTGTAGACGAGGTTTACCGGACCATTGGCACCCTCTCCGTCCACACAAGTAACTCCATACCCGGCGGAGTGTAAATGGGTGGTTAAATCGGAGGCATGGTCTTGGACAATGGCAAGGACGATTTGAGCGCCAATCGCAAGGCGATTTTCAATGTACATCCCCACAAAAGCACCTGTGGCGAAACCGGCGGCATAGGCCAGGTAAGCCAGAATGTTGTGAGCATGGCTGACAATCTGGGAAACGATCGTGATCCAGATGAATACTTCTACGAAACCGAGCAAGGGTGCCAGGTTTCTTTTCCCACGTGAAATGAAGATAATGCGCAGAGTCCCCAAGCTCACATCGGTTACACGTGCAAAAAAAACCAACATCGGCAACACAACCCACACGTAGAGACTCGAATCCAAGAAACTCATTGCAGACCTCCTAAATCGGGGGAGAGACGTAAGCGAGGAACAGGTTTGATCACACCATGTCTTACCGATAAATTGTCGCCATTATACTAAACCAGCATAGTTCGGCTGACGATTTGGGCGAGGTCGATCCATCAAATGTCCATAGAATCGCCAGCGTCGGTAACTGGGCTCACGATAGAGAACAAATCCACAGAAGGATGGACTAGGATAATTGAAATCGTCTTACGCAAGTGGTGAAAATCAGCCATCTTTGAATGCAGATTTCTCCAGGTCAGTGTCCGGAGACTCTTGTGGTGCGAGCAACAAACTCTGGATGTCTGCGATGGTTTCACGTTCGCATAAGGTGGTGACTCTATCGCCCACATGCAGCTGGGTGTCACCGCGTGGGATGATGGTCTCATCGCCGCGCTGGATGGAGACAAGCACTGCGGTACGTGGAATATCTAGCTCGGCGATGGTTTTCCCTGCAGCAATTGCATTATCCTGTATGGTTACTTCCAGGAATTGAGTGCGGGTTTCGGTTTCCACCGAATCGGAAGGATAGCCTTCACTCAGCTGAGCATCAACATCGGTGGATAATTGTTCGAAGACCTCCTCCGAAATGACCCCATCACGGCGCAGGCCATAAAGAGTGGAGCGTTGAGCACGAAGCATCTCACGCCAACCAGTATCCAACTCTTCAGCCTCCAGAGTGGGGTCTGCCAGGAGAATCCCACGCACTTTCACTGCCAATGAGGCAGCTTGATCGTTCAACAAGCATTTCAGCTTTTCCCAGGTATGGCTGGAAAGCATCCCATCTGTGTGCAGGCGATCGAGATGTGAGTCAGCGCTACGCAGGGCAGTAAGACGTGCATGGTGTAGCTCATATTCAACCTGGGCTTCGGAGCGGGTAATGATTTTCAGCCAGCGTATCAATGGAGCCATCGTTGTACTCTGCACCAGCAAGGTAAACAAGACCACTCCAAAGGCCATCACACGCAACAAGTCACGATCGGAACCTAAAGATAAGGGCAGGCTGAGGGCCAAAGCCAGGCTGATAGCACCGCGCAGGTCACCCCAGTTAAGAATATGCTGCCATCGTAGCGGTACGGGCTCGGAAACACGATTTACCAGCCAGCTCAATCCATACACCACGATGAAACGGGAAATGATTACTGCCAGGATCGCCCATAATATTGCCTGCCAGGAGGCAAGCAAATCGGTAATATTGACCTGCAATCCTAATAATAAGAATACCAATGAGTTGGCAAGAAATGCGACGTACTCCCAGAAATTGAAGATCACGATACGGCTGGTGGGACTCATACCATTCTGGCTGATATTACCGTTCACCAGACCAGCTGCTAGAACCGCCAACACACCACTCACACCAAGCTTTTCAGCAACAAGATAGGAGCCAAATGCCAGTACTGTAGTCAGAGTGGTTTCGATCAGGTAGTGATCCAAACGGGAGATAAGCTGTGAAATCAGCCAGCCAAGTATCAAACCGACGATGATCCCGCCGATAGAAATGCGAAAGAATCCTGCTACGCTGTTGATCAAGTCGAACGAGCCGGTTAGGGTGATCACCAACATGAGGTTGAAGAGCACGATCGCGGTGCCATCATTGAATAAACTTTCTCCTTCGATTAGCACCGAGAGCCGTTTGGGCACACCCAATGTACGAAATAATGCTACGACTGCTACCGGGTCGGTTGCAGCAATCAATGCACCAAATACCAGAGCGACGGGAAAACTGAGCTTGAGACCCAAAACGAGCATTCCGCCAATAATGAAGGTGGTCAGGACGACCCCAGGTACAGCTAAAAGAAGGATGGCGAGTAAATTGCGGCGCAGCTCCGTGATATTGAGGTGGAAAGCAGCTTCGAACACCAGAGGTGGGACGAATAATGCCAGGATGAGCTCGGAGGTGAGCTCGAATTTCAGAGTGGATTGAAAGGTGATCAGCAAACCAACAATGACCAATGCGACGGTGTATGGAATGCGTAGCCGGCGTACTGCAATGGCAACAATAGACACAATCAACAAGAGCTCTATGACCAGGGTTTCGGTAGCAAGAAAATGTTCCACGATAAATTGGTCTCCGTCAGGTAAAAACCATATCGTCCGAAGGGACTATTACGCCGCAATCGATGATACCCTAAAACATTTCTGGGAGCAAGAAAAATAAGTTACTGAAGAATCAGGAAGTCGATCCGTATCGGTATATCTTTGTGTTTTATTTTAAAGATGTAGTGGAATGGACCCTGGAAGTTATCCATAATATATTTTTAAGATCCTGGTTCTTCTTATGAGAGAAGGAATCAAGGATTTCTGGGTCGCTCCTGGTGGGGCTGCCATGTGATACCCCATTTCTGCTCAAATTTAATCTTGTTTTCTTGAAATATTCGATGGAATTCCTGATCAGTAAATTGATTGAAGGATATCTTATGGAAATGATGGATAAAGACATCTTCTGCACATAACAAATTGAAACCAGCATGTTGAATTTTCAACGCCAGGTCATCATCTTCAAACATTCCAACCTGGTAACGTTCATCAAGACCACCAAGCTGATTATAAAGTGTTCGTGAGATCATGGCACAATATAAAGCCAGAACCCGAATTTCAAATGAGCTTCCAGAATATTGATCAGCTCTCATGGCAGCAAAATAATTAATATCGCTAAGCTGTGTGTAATCAATATCGATTTTCGCTTCATTACCAATGCCATTGGTGACGGGACCAACCATACCAGTTCCGGGGTTTTTATTTAGATGATAAAACAATCGGTGCAACCAACCGGGTGTGACAAGTGTGTCATTGTTAAGGAAAACGAGGGTGTCAGCTGTTGATGCGTTAACCCCCAAATTATTTGCAGCGGCAAATCCAAGATTCCGGTTGTTTTTTATGAGGCTGATATTTTTGTGGATCCTCTTATACTCTTCGAGATATTCCACCGTCCCATCCTGGGAAGCATTATCCACAAGGATTATCTCGTAGGCAGGATATTCTGTGCACTTGACAATGCTTTCCAGACACAATTTTGTGTATTCAAGGTTATTGTAAGTGACAACGATGATTGAAATTTTTGGGAATAACCTGGCAAATTCAGATACCAAAATTTCTGCACGCATTTTCCAGGTATTTGTCCGTGCAAATTCAAACCGGAAGGCCAACAACGCCTCAGTTTTTTCTTCAACCAGACTGTCTTGGATGGCACGTTCCCATTCATCCAATGTACCCGCCGTGTGGATATACTCTCCATATTTTGAGATTTCGTCTAGATGCGAGGCGACAACAGGTTTTCCTGCGGAAAGAAATTCATACAATTTAACCGGATCCGTTGCATTGGTGAGAGAATTCCGAATAAATGGAATGATACAAACATCAAAAACACTCAAAAACTCAGGTAATTTTTCATAAGGTTTTTCCCCTAATAAATGGATGTTTGAGAGCCCATAAAGAGGTTTGAGATGCGCTAATTCAGTGCTTCCAATTAACACGAACGTCCATTCGGGGTGGGTGGAGGCTAATTTCCTTACCAATTGTGTGTCAAACCAATCTGCAATTGCTCCATAATAACCAATGACCGGGTGACGAAATTGGTTATTCAAATCGGAGTTAATCACCTGGGCTGCCTGGTGAAATAATTCAAAATCCGTTCCGTTTGGGAGAAGAAGCGATTTCTCATTCGTATCTTTATATTTATTTTGAAGAACGTTGGAGGAGAACAAAACGAGATCGCTCTTACTTAAAAGGATGAGCTCATCTTTTATGGCTACCTGACCGGTGTGCGAAAAACCCGCATGTTCATCCATGCAGTCATACACCAGTTTCCAGCCAAATTCATCGCTTAGTTGAATCGCCAATTGCTGCCATATGGGGAGATCAACCTTGATAATGGCGGTATGGATATTGAAAGCCTCGATTATCTTTGAAATTAAAGATCTTATGTAAAACACATGGTCTTTTGATAATGTTGAATTAAATTGTATCGGGGTGTTACCCTGTGGAAATTTGACCAGGAAAACTTTATCTATTACTCGATTAACCAGCAAGGATTTACCCTTGCTGAAATTAGCCTGAATATAGAACACACGATGACCTGACCCGGCAAGGTGAGTAGCAAGATGTTGAGGTCTTTGGATACGAAATTCCCAATCGATAAACGAAAAAATGATGATATCGGGTCTATCCGGTGGGTTGCTGGTAGCTTGTCTCAAAAAAGCTTCGGATAAATCAGGGGTTAATTCATAGTATTCGTTATTGATTAACGAATTGAGATTTACTTTATTCCAGATTTTATTGCGTCTCCCAGCAATCTTGTTTTTATATTCAATCCGATGGAATAATGCTTTCAGACCCTGGTTTTTCAAGATTGAAAGGGAAGCTAGCAAGTTATGCAGAAAACGATTGATCCATCCGTTTTCGGGTATATGTCTATCGATCCAACCGGCGATGCGGATGAGAGGTTTCTGTTGGAATTTTGTGAGCTGGTAATGGATCTCTAAATATTCATCAAATGATGGATTTTGCGGAACTTGAGATTCAGCCTGCTGGGGTATGGGTTTCTCATCAGAAGAATGGTATTTAGATTGAGCCTCGCCGCTGGTTTCAATGGAATCACCAGTAGATTCTTTAGGTTTCGAGCCGGAGTCTTCCTGCATCGGTCCTGAATTGAATTGATTCGAGTTATCTAACATATCTATGATTATCTATCCAGGGAGTGGCTAAGTGATACACATATAATAACTTATAAAGGGTGGATAATGGCTCATTCATTACCTAAATGACGACCCGATATTCTGAAGATCTAAAAAAAACCCGGATCACAATTTTACGTACGGTCAACAGATCGGTGTTATCCAATGAAAGGGTCCGCATATGTAAAGTCATCATTCGATTCGCCGGTGAAAGTGCCAGTCTGAATAACTTGATACCCCTGTTTACTCGCTACCAGACCCATTATTCTCTCCAAGGCATGGGCTATTGTGCCATCTTTTTGACCGGATTCCCTGGGGAAATCCGTTTCCAGCAAATTAAGATTTAAGATAGGAGCGATGGCAGATGGCTTGAACCAATACATTGAGCCAGCGATAAAGTTAAAATCTTCACCGGCATATTTCAGGTTCAATCGGTCAGCCAATTGTGTCACCAGCTCCTGGTTACCACCCATAAATAAACGCGTGGAAATGATATGATTTTTCGGCCCAATGATCCCAATTTTATCGTTGTTCAGGTGTTGCTTAATTGCAGCAATTTGGGTTTCTGATCCCAGTAGCTCATTGAGAATTTCCACACGCCATTCTGTTCCATCTGGACGATGAAGGCTTTTCTTGGTATGTATTTTGCAGATATATTCATAGCCCAACGGATTGATCATGGTGAAAAAGTGGATAAACGAGGCAATATCGCGACCCCGATTACTACAATGGAAAATAGAAGCCTGGGGAAAATCCTGAACTATCAAATCACGATTGAAATTTGCATTCTCGGGGATCGATACGAAGAGATCAAAATCCAGATTCAGGTTATTCAAGTAGCTTAAGGTTTCACCCCAGAGTTCTGGATAATACAAGTGAAAGATTACTGCAGTATCACTGTGTTTTTTTACTTGAATTTGTGATCCAGGGATTGGATCAGTTATAACCTTTTCATCCATCATGGAATGAATCGCCCGTGCGGTTGCATCCAAATATGCATAGCCAAATTTCCTGTCTGGCTCCAGATAGGTGCTTTCAGCCCATTCATTCCAGGCATTGATGAATACAAACCTCTCCTGAGCAGGAGAATTCTCAACTGCATTATTAATGGCGGAAGTAAGCCAGGATTGGTATACCTGTGGGGTCGAGTTGTGGAAGATTAATGGCTGATCTTGTCTTCTGGGAGTATTATCCCAACCGGTGATCACAGTCTTGAATAATCGGTACTCCGGGTGGTTTTGATTTCCCATCTGTTCAGCAATCTTACGGTAATCGTATACCATTCCTGTAAAATCAGGATTGGTGATTTTTAAATACTTATTTATTTGTGGCAGGACTGGAACCCCATGGGGTGGAAACTCTAAAGCAGCATCAAAACCAATCTTCCGTGGGTCGAGTAATCTACCACTCTGGATTGCGACAAGGAATAAATCGTCCAATCCAGCATTTTTACAATACCCTCTCCACCTTTTTGCAGTCAACTCTGGATCGGGCAAGATTTGCGGTCGATAAACAATCAGCATGGATCGACCGTTAATTTTGATGTATTTCGGGTTGGCGAGATATGGAGATATATCCTTGATAAAAGCTAAATCACCATCTGGAGAGTGATGTTGGGCGATAAGCACGTCTTGATCAAGACCATCCCAGATCCTGGTCCAATTTTCGTTTGCCCAACATAGACAAAATGGAAAATTAATATCCGGATGATTTACAAATTGATCCAACGGTGCGTCGAGTAATCTTTTTCCACCGAACCAGTAGTAATAAAAACAAAACCCGTGAATTCCAAATTTCTGCGCCAATGCTACCTGTCGTAATTGTATTTCTGGCACTCTTAAATCGTAAAATCCAAGCTCACCCGGCAGCCGCGGCTGGTACTGCTCCACAAAGTTAGGAACCGCCTTGGAAACATTAGTCCATTCGGTAAATCCCTTTCCCCACCAGTTATCATTCTCAGGAATGGGATAGTACTGTGGCAGGTAGAAGGCAAGAACTTTGACAGGCAGGTTTTGGTGCGACAGATCATAGGACGGAAGATCAACATATTCCCCGGTTTTTGTATTTCGACCGGTGGAAATATAGGAGCTATAGATATCTTGATGATCTGAAGTTTCGATTTTATTTTCAATTTTCTGGGTCACACCAAGGTTGAGTTTTTTTAAGAGCGTAGAGATAGATTTTTGAAAAGCAGACTTAAAACCTTCCGTTTTCCAAACATCCAGGAAACGCCTGATTTTTGTTAATCCTTTTTTGAAGGAATTCATCTACTGTATTTTACCCGTTTGCATGCCTTCAAACTCAACGTTGTGGTGATCTTGCAGGTCATTCAATCACATTGTTTACGATTCTTTATGTGTTGATCAGGATAACTTTTCTCATTAAGATCTTAAGAGGACAGATATGAATGCTTACTTGATGGGGAGATTTGCATCGAAGTAGCAATTAAAGACAACAGGAAAAGTATTTATCGGGTCAATGTCTTGACTTAGGCTGGATGTATCGCATCCAGGAAGGTATAACGCATTCATGATGAGAGTCCGGTATTCTTCAGGGTAGTTCTCCAGATACTTCGTATAACTGTCGGGTCCATTCCGCGCACCATGATCGGATTGCAAAATTATCACTGGAGGGTGGTCGGGGCTAGATGAAGTGATCAAGTTGTCCACTAAATCGTGAATATAACTTAGCGAATAGATATAATTTCCAAGGTAATAATCCCAATTCCAATAGTACTGTGGATCGAGGGGTTTCCCTCTGGAATCAAACAAAAATGGAGCATGGGGAAACATTAGATGAACGTATACAAACCTCGGTCCTGGAACCTCGGATAACTGTGGTAGCTGGCTCGAGGTAAAGAATATCATGCTCCGGTTTCTTGCAGCTACGGGATCATCTTGCTTTTCATTATATAGAAAAGGCAAAACCATTGTATTCTTTAAAACCAGGACTTCGAACTCATTGTTCAAATAACCCCCAGTATAAGTTTCTGCAGGCTGATAAGAAAAATCGGCTGTAATTGTTTGTTGAGTAGACCAGGCATAGTAAAGACCGTTGAATACAACCGTCGAATACCCCCGGTCTTTTAAAAATTGCATTACTTTATTATTATTGATCAAATCATAAAAAATTTGTGTGGACCCATCTTCAGATGCCACTGTTTCGTAATTTAACCGGCTTGATATCTCCGGTAGCGTGCTTGGTACAGCTGCATGACTATTTTCTGCGATAAAAAACCCCTTTGATTTCAGGTAATCCTCAAAAGCTGCGATTTCATTATATTTCCAATATCCCCTCATGGCGTCAAAGCCGGCAAATTCATCAAAGATAAGAAAATAAATGTCCGGGGTGTTTTCGTATTTACCCGAAGCTTGCACCGCCGAGCTGTTTGTTGTTCTTGTTCTGCTTGCCTCTATCTTTCTAACTTCATCTGGAACTATTTTTATGAGGTTAAACAGGATTAGGCTGCAAATAACTGTTATGCTGATATTCCAGAAAGTCTTTACATATTTTTTTGTAATCGACTTACCGATAAACCAGGATAAATATATGGCTGCCAGGGTGAAGAAAGGGAAAAAAAGGTAATGCTCCACCTGAAAGAAATCCATTCCCCGAAGCCATTCAAAAAGAATTCCATAAATATGAAAGAGGATAATGAAAATTAATCCAGCTAGTGAAGCTAATTCATCTTGCCCTCTTGACAATAAATCAAAGAATATAAACACCCCTACAGCTATTAAAATCAAGAGGGTAAATAAGTCTCCTAATTGAGTAAAAGGTAAGACACCCAAATTACCGATGTTATTGGCGTAGTGGAATAAGATCGGATAGATGGCTGCCAGGATTGGTAATAGTGAGTACCTGCCAATGACAACCATTTTTCCCAGTACTTTACGAAGCATATTTATCCATATCCATTATGTACTTACGCATATTGGTAAAGCTGATATTAATATCAAGCTGGCAGGGTTTATTGGCTTTTGTGACCATCATTCTGTTTATGGAAGCGTGTTGCTATCTCCCAAGATAAGCTGATTGGCAGTTCGAGTTACGATTTTATCTGATGCGAAATATAGAAGTGAATTGTCAGCCTGCTGCGCGAACAAAACTCCAATATGATAATTCCCATTTCGGATGAAATCTTTGGAGATTAATGCTGAATATCCTGAATTTAGAAGATCCAGATTAAGATCAGCGAAGTATTTCTGCACATCAGCGCGTTCTGTGGATTGTGTAGAAAAAAAATATGTTCTCGTCTCAGATTGCAACACGATAAAGCGATCATAGGATGCCTGGTCTTGAGCGCCGAGGTAGAAAGACCAGCCTAATAATTTGTAAAGCTCCTGTCCGTTGTATGTAAATGGATCTAATCTATCGGCACTGAGCATAATTTGGTCCGTCGGGGCGGGCAAGCGTTGATTAAATTCGATCGGTTTACCATCTTTGATAATAAATCGAGCATACAATGTAGGACCAACACCCAGGTAAATAATCATTACTATCCATATCAGGCTATGGAACCAGTTTTTCTGTAAGAAGTTTAATACCCTTACTCGGTGGTTATTTGTTGTTCCTATATTTACCCCTGGTTTGATTATTTTTTGAAAGAGGCGTGGTAATGCCTCATCCAAGTACTTGCCTCTGAGGAGAACCAGCGTGCTCATGGCGTGCAAAACGAGCAAAGCAGCCAGAATTGTTAATGGTTGGTGTTTGTTGAGGATTTGAACCGGGGAGAATGATTTAGTAAAAAGATTAAAGATAACAATTAATAGAAGAATTAAAAACAAAACCAGAAAGGAGACCAATACAATAAATATATTTCTATTAATTAGTCGATTAGAACACGCGGTAGCTATTTTAGGATGGGCAGAGAAATAATAACCAAGACTGCCAAATAGCACGAAAGAGAGGAACAAGCTGATCAATATAGCTATTCCTCCTGGGGTTGGATGTGCCCACCAATCGTTGGTACGATAAAAGCCCATATAGTAAAGAAAAACTGAGACTGCTTCCAAAGCAGAGAGATAATAGAATATCCCAATCAGTAAAGAGGCAGCTGGTTTCTCGGTTGAAATTTTCTTTAACTCCTGCATAGTTTGTCCTCGATCATTTATGCCCATCTACAAAAGTAAATGCAACTTCGGCATGATCGGTAAGCGAAAATGGTAGGAAAGCTTATGCATAAATACCCAACATCAATGCTAGATTGATATAGTAAAGCATCCTCCTGGGTAATGTCAGATTGTTGTAACATTATTTCGATGATATTTTAACAATTGCGCAACATTGTGTTGAGACCAGTTTCAAAATTTTTATCAAACACTTGATCCCAATTGGTCGGCCAATTTATGTGTGCCCCTTCGATACGCTCTGAGTAATTGTATACTTTAAGCACCCCTTCCTTCAGTCCTTGGGAAATCCCATCAATGGTCGGTTCGACGCCGATAAGATTGCTGGAAATCTTCTTCAGCTCAAATTCTGTTTTATTCTCGTAGACGTTTGTGATTACTGGTATTCCAGCGGCAGCCATCTCCAAAGGAACCAAACTTGGATGAGGCGACAACATCAGGCTCATCCCTAGATCAAAAGTTGGTATTAATTCCAGATATTCTTTAAGGCTCACTTTTGGTAATAATGTTAATTGGTATCTGTTACCTAGCGGCAGTTGTCGATTATTTCCAATTGTGCCAATTCCGTAAAACTCCCACTCATCGGAAAATACACCTTGCTGAATTGCGTTCTCCAAGCCTAATATGCCAAGCTCATAAAGATTTCGTGCAGCATGAGCTTCAGGTCGAGCGTAAAAGAGGAACTTTCTTTTTCTTCGTTCAGAAATATCGTCAATGGAAACAACAAATGGATTAATGGCATTGTTGATGACCAAGGAATTTGCATCGCCTTCGGTCGCACTGTTTTTATATATACCTATTTTATGATTGCGAAAATACTGGCGCAGGAATTCAGTAGAGAAAATTGTGAATTGAGGCAGAAAATAGGATTGATGTGAGAGTGCATGGGTTGAACCTAAGGGGAAAAATATGGGTTCATACTCCTGGGCAAAGAATATAAACTTCTTGTTATTTAAAGCTTTAGCGGACTGAGAGGCAATATGAGCAGTCCAACAGGAGGTGGCAATGAAAATATCTTCCGGATTCACTCTCAAGGGTATATTTCGGTCATTATGATAGGAGGTTTCCACCAGATCAAATAAATCTTCTAACCCCGGGTATGCCAATATTTGTTTTCGCCACCTGTCAGGTTGATAATCACAAGGTTCTACAATGACTATCCTGACTTTATTTCCGAACTGTCCAATTCTCATGGCCAGATTGAACATGGCTAAATAGCCACCGAATATGTAATTAAAATCCACCGTGGCCATGACAATGTTGATTCTTTTAGGTTCGTCATCCGAGACATCCAGTAAAAGGGGAGCGATCATCTTCTTGACTAATCTGACCATTCCATCCTCATTACTTGGTTCGTTGATATATTTTTTTACTTCAACGTTTGGCGTGATGGTTGAATGAGCCATTTGCTGGCTGGCGACGATCCGTACATGATTAATTCTGGTGCGGCTAAACAGCTTAAATATTCGATTACGGATTCGATGTCCAAGATAGCTTCGGAATGCATGGTATTCATACCCTAAGGATGGTCCTTTATGGGTGAGATAACCAAGTGAATGAATTAATAAACCAGAAATAGTCCATTCAGCGGAGCTTAATTGTTGTAGTACTTTTTTCTTCGCTTTTGATATTGAGTTCACCCGGAGTAAGAGCATCTTGGATAATAAAATCAAGCGCAAAAGATAAAAATTATAGGAAGATTCTAAATTATCCAGGCTGTCCTTAATATCACTCTTTAATCCCGCTATATCACCCAAGTGTTTGACATATTGATGAAATTCTGGAAAAAGTGTGTGAGGTTCTATTTCTGATTGAATTCCATATGCATTGCTGCGATGTTGTTTATAGGCATAGAGGGGCTCATCGATATATTTAATATTACCTTTGGTCAGGGCGATACAAGCTACCCAATGATCATGATATTGGTCACCCAGTTGTTGCGGGAATGGGAGGATTTCCGGTAATAAACTCGAACGGAAGAGGGAGGCTGCACCCGTCACCGTATTTGCATAGAGTAAGGTTTGCAGGGAAGTGTAATTATTTTGGCGATTAAACCAATAGGTATTGGATATTTTCTCCCCTTTATAATCAATCACATCCATATCGCAATAGACAAGCATATCATCATCAGATTGAAATGCAGATATACTTTTAGCCAGTTTATCCGGATACCATTCATCATCCTGATCCGAAAATGCTATAAAATCAATATTGCCAGGCACCTTTTGAAGTGCAGCTTCAAAGTTGTAGTAATGTCCAAGCCGGTCTTGATTTCGGAAGAGATAGAATTGCTGATCATCCCCGATTACTGCACGAATTTGATCATAGATATCGGAGCGTGAATGATCATCAGTAATGATACAAATCCAATTTTGGTAAGTTTGATTCAATAGCGATTGGATCTGTAGCTTGAATAAATCCAGGGGCGGATTGTAGGTCGCCAGGCAGATTGCAACACGCGGGATAGCTTGATCAAGCTCAAATCGCTGAGTGATTGCACCATTACTCGCAGGAATTAACTGAATCTCAGCTATCGTGCTTGTAATTTCCTTACCATTTTCCAATCGAACAGATAATTGAATTGGTTGGGTTTGTTCAGATTCTATCGTTTCAAATAGAACCAGTCCCCAGAAACCACAATGTAATATTTCTTCTGCATCACGATAAAAATTATAGTATGCGGTAAGGACATCGTCGCGGTAGATTGAATGATTATTGACTTTGTAAACCTTATCAGATACTTTTAGATTGATATCAACAATCTTATGCCCGGGAGAAAAACACCATCCTTTTATGTATAGATAGGACCCCTTACCCACAACGAGCGATTTAGGTAGCCTGTTATCTATGGAACAGACTAATTCCTGTGATTGAACTCCGGCTTGAGGTCTGACCGGAGGTTGGGTAGATGTAACTGCGAGATTTGGGGTTTCGCCCTGCTCCATTTCCTGGATTTTTATCTCACCAGGTTGTATTTTTTGTCCAATTGCGGTAGTTAAATCTGTTGTCGGTACACCAGGGACTTCAGCGGTCCCCAATTGTGGGTTGGTTAACCTTCCTTCTTTTCTACCAAACTTAATATAGTGAACCAGTGGATTTATGTTGGAGGAACTTACATCCGGATTCAATTCCAAATAATAGTTGGTGTTAAATAATTCTGAGGGATTGCGACCCTCTCGATAACCATGCCTTATGTAATGTAGTATAGGATCAACGTCCGAACGGCGGCAGTCCTGGTAAGTTCGCAGGTAGTAGTGGTCATCAAAAAGGCCACTTCTTCTTATTAATATATAATCAAACCAAGAAAGCCGCATAAACCTCGCTCACCATTTTCTTAAAATTCTTCGTAAAGGTCGGGTTAGTTGCCAGCTCCGGCTGGTTGCGTAAGCAATGACCTCATTCTCCAGGTCAGCAACCCTGTTATTTCGTTCCCATAATTGATCTTTTTGAGATTGGATGGTTTCATCTTTTTCAAAAATTGTGTCGTTTAATCCATGGATCAGGCTTTCCTGATCGGCGATATTGTTCCTGAGAAATTGAATATCGCGTTCCTTATCTTTTACATAGGAATTGAAATGTTGACGTTCATTGTAATGCCGGATATGTTCTTCATAGAGCTGGCGGGTGAGTGACTTTTCCAGCTCAAAAAAAGGAGAATAAGTCTTTTTATCTTGCTGGTAATTGCTTACCAGCTCAGAGTAAATCTTTACCCGTATATCCGCGTTCCTCGATAGCAACCAAGATTGCCTGATTTTAAGCTGCGCATTCTCAATCAATAATTTACGCAATTCGGGTGATTCAATCAACCTGCTCAACATGTTCAACCAGTCATCATTCGTGGCTGCCAGGAGGCCATCCACTTCGTTTTCAATGATCTCTGTATACGTATCAACCCGGCTATAAACCCCAGGCACTCCGATTGCACTGTATTCCAGGAATTTAATGGCACTTTTACAGGAATTAAACACGGTATCGCGGAGGGGGGCAATGACTATGTCAACTTCTTGCTGCTGAAAGTATTCTGTGAATTCGCTGTACCGGTAGGATGGGGGTGGGCTCCAATCCACTTTTGTATATGGTACAAGTTCTTTTGGAGGGTCAATACCCCAGAATTGAAAACGAACACAGTCAGGGTACTTCTCAACCAGCTGCAATAGCGCGGGTAGGATCATTAATAGGTCTGGTGCGTGAGAATAACTACCCATATAGCCAATCGTAATCGGACTGCCTGGATCCTGCTTCACTTGCGGCGTTTTTATCTTCCAAAGAGAGTCATCAAGATAATTGGGAATGATCACAACTGAGGGATTGTACGGAAGGAGATAATCGCGTAAATGGGAAGTGGGCACTGTGACCAGGTCTGCTTCCATGATGGTCTGGAGTAAGGGCAGCAATGCCGGGGATAAATTTCCTGCGATACGGTCAGGATGGTCCTCGGGAAGCATGATCAGTAAATCATCAAGATCAAGAATCACCGGTTTATTTAATGACCTGGCCAGTGCGATTATCTTCTCGTAATTGTTGTAATCCACACCAAATTCTCTCTGAATGATGACCAGGTCCCCTTCTTTTACCGCCTCGATATTTACAACGCGATCTTTTGCCCCAGGAATGAGGTCAAGACCAGCTAATTTTGCAGGACCCAGCATACGTATCACCGCCAGGGCGTCTTCATCATTAAATGAGTAAAACACGATCGACGGTTTCTTAGATTGATCAGCCGATCCTGCTGTCGTTTCTGGTGCCTGCATTGGCTTGGCTCCCATAGTGTTTACATTCCCCGATACCCAGCGATAACCGTTGTAGGATCTCCCTCCAGCTCAATTTTGCCTTTATTAAGCCAGATCACCCGTTGGCACATTTTTTCAACCTGATCCATGTTGTGAGATACCATGACGATGGTAGAGCCTAAATTACGGAATTCATTGATGCGGGTGAAACATTTTTGTTGAAAATCACCATCCCCCACACTCAAGATTTCATCTACCAGGAGGATATCCGGGACATGTGCCGTTGCCACAGCAAACCCCAACCTGGCGTACATGCCGGAGGAATAGGTGCGGATGGATGCGTCTATGAAAGGTCTTAGCTCGGAAAAATCCACAATTTGATCAAAACACGACTCCATTTGCTTGCGACTGTACCCTAATAGCGCACCATTTAAGAAGATATTCTCTCTGCCTGATAGCTCAGGATGGAATCCCGCGCCAAGCTCAAGCAATGGAGCCACTCTGCCATAAATAACAATTCTTCCCCTGGTGGGTCGCAAGACTTCTGGATATCACTTTCAGCAAAGTGCTTTTTCCGGCTCCATTTTTGCCGATCACGCCAAATACCTCTCCCCGTTGGATGCATAAGCCCACGTCATCCAAAGCCCAGAAAGAGTGGTACCGGATGCGCCGCTGGAGGAACCGGATGGCATATTCTTTGAACGTGCCTATTCTTTCCTCAGGTAGATGATATTGAACCGATACATGCTCAAGACGAATGATTTCATCTTGATTATTGTTTGGGCTATCTTTAATAGCCATCCGGGGTTCAGATTCTGTAGGCAAATTCATCTGATTTTGAAGTGAAGAAGATCCAGCCAATTACTAACGCCCCAATTCCGCAGATTGCTGCCGGTAATAATTCATTAAAAGTTGGGATTCTGCCATCCAGTAGAGGTAACCGGAAGATTCGGACCAGGTAATACATTGGGTTCAAGTCAAATATCAAATGTAAATTGGCTGGAATGATCTCTTCAGGATAGATGATCGGCGTAAGATACATCCAGGCAAGCAGGATTATCTGGTACATTTCAGCCACATCCGGGAAATATACTGCCATGGTTGACAGGATCAATCCGACTCCGAGGGCAAAACATGCCAGTAAAATGATCGAAACGGGTAGGAAGATAATGGAAGCATGTAAAGCTGTTCTGGTGACCAGCATGACTAAAAGCAGTGGGATAATGGAGAGTACAAGATTAACCAAGGCTGTACTGATGGCGGAGATGCCAAAGGAAGTGCGTGGAATATAAATCCGCTGGATCAGGCTACCTCCCCAAACGAGCCCACTCATGGATGCATTCGTGCTCTGGGCAAAGAAATTCCAGGCAATCAAGCCACCAAGGAGATACGCAGGGTAGGAACGCACACCAGAAAATAATTGGGAAAATACGATGCTTAAAATAATCATCATCCCCAGGGGATTAAGCATGGTCCAGGCAACACCGAGGAATGAACGTTTATAACGCGCCAAAATATCCCGGCGGGTAAGCTGCAAAATCAGGTTCTTGTAGCGCCTGATTTCACGAATTTCTTCCAACGCAGGGATTTTATGAATTGACGAATCGTAGTAAGGATGAGATGACATGATTACCTGGGTAATTGGTATGGCGAGTCAATTATAATACAGGTAAACCTGTATCATCATCTGTGAATCTTGAGGCAATCCATCTCTTAATCCTTAGGTCGAATTGATCCATGAACAAAGAACAGCCGATATTTTCGATCATCATCCTATTCTGGAATAACCATCAAACGATAGCGACTTGCCTGGATGCACTAAGTGCACAAACCATTCAAGATTTTGAAATCATAATAGTCGATAATGGTTCTAATGAACCACTCTCCAAAGCGCTGCTGAGTAAATATCCCAATCTATCGGTTGAATGTTATACCCTGGAGAAAAATATTGGTTTTGCTGGGGGTAACAATTTCGCCGCTTCACATGCCCGGGCAAACCATCTCGTGTTATTAAATGCGGATGCTTTTCCCAACCCGGATTGGCTTGAAAATATCCAAAGAGGGATACTCAATCATCCGGATTGCTTTTTTGCTTCCAAGCTGATTATGGCGGACCGCCGAGAGCGAATGGATGGGATGGGAGACGTTTATCATATTAGCGGGCTGGTATGGCGAAGAGCACATAACAGCCTGATTTCAGCTGTACATAATCAAGAACGGGAGGTCTTCAGCCCATGCGGAGCAGCCTCTGTCTACCCGACCGGGGCTTTCAAGAAGGTGAATGGATTCGATGAGGACTATTTTTCCTATTCTGAAGACATAGACCTGGGATTCAGGTTACGCCTGCTGGGTTATCAATGCATTTATCTTCCGGATGCAGTTGTCTATCATGTTGGTTCCGGGAGTACATCCCGGCGAAGTGACCTGTCGGTTTACTATGGTCAAAGAAATTTGGTTTGGACATTCCTTAAAGACATGCCCGGGGTATTTGTGTGGATATTGGCACCCTTTCATCTATTAGCCAACCTAGTGATGGTGCTGATCGGCATATTTAGAAAGCAAGGTGGCGTCACCATTAGAGCAAAATGGGATGCGCTATTAAATCTGCGGGGAATCCTAGGTAAGAGAAGACAGGTTCAAAGCACTCGATCGATACCAATCTCACAGCTGCTGCGTATTTTGGACTGGAACCCTATCTCTCCGATCAGTAAATTAATCCACTCATAACGTAATAACAACAGGATTCTTAGTGAGATACTCCCTCCAGCTTGAGCTGTTGATATTCGGCTTTTTCTGCACGTAATGACGAATGTTGATTCTCCGGTGTGGAAAATACTTAATCTGAGCAATTCCGGTCGTGCAGGAAAGTTAAGGGTAAGAAACCTGCGTGATATAATCCCACATAGGAGGGTCCTGCCATGAACTTTGCCAATGAATTTCGCATAAAACCAGGCAGCAAGGTCGACCTGGATAAAATTGGGGCTGGTTATCAGGGTGGTTACGCTGATGAAGATTCTGCAGCCGGTGAGCTAAAGAATAACTACCAACGCCTATCAGAGCTACAAGCCTTGATGTACGCTGAAAATAAAAATTCTTTGCTGATCGTGCTTCAGGCGATGGATGGGGGTGGAAAGGACGGGGCTATTCGGCATGTCATGGAAGCATTTAATCCACAGGGGTGTATCGTGGCGGGGTTTAAAGTTCCAACCGCAGAAGAGCTGGCCCACGATTATCTCTGGCGCATCCATAAAATGACACCCAGAAAGGGACAAATTACAGTCTTCAACCGATCGCATTACGAGGATATACTGGTGGTCCGAGTGCATAACCTGGTGCCAAAGGAAGTTTGGTCAAAGCGCTACAATGAGATCAATGCTTTTGAAAGGCAGCTGACGAATAGCGGAACGACCCTGGTTAAGTTTTTCCTTCATATTGATAAAGAAGAACAGCTCAAGCGTTTCAGGGATCGTTTGGATGAGCCAGATAAGCAGTGGAAGATCAGCGATTCGGATTATACTGAGCGCGAATACTGGGATGACTATCAGCAAGCCTATGTCGATGCGATCAGCAAGTGCAGCTTCAACTATGCCCCATGGTATATCATCCCTGCCAACCACAAGTGGTTCCGCGACCTGGCTGTGTCCCAAATATTGGTGGAGACGCTGGAAGGTCTGAAGATGAAATATCCCGAGCCGAGTGTGGACCTTGCAGCGATCAAACAAAAGTACCACGCCGAAGTGGCAGAAGAATTAGGTCTCCCAGCCGTGGAGATGATCGCCGAGCAAGAACTGCTGAAGGAAAAGAAGAGTAAGAAAAAGGGTAAGAAGAAGAAAAAGAAGAAATAGGGAACGAAATCAGGGCACTACGCTGGTTACAAAGGGGGGAGTAAATTGTTAGAATAATCACATCGCCGTTAGATTACGTCTACGGCGATTTTATTTTACCCAAAGAGGGATGGAAGAAAACGCGGCGGAGGTTCACCAACTAGCCGTTATGATCGGATTATTTTATGACGGTGGAAATGGCATCGGTCCGTATCGCTACTTCACATTCTGCTTTTTAAGCCATACTGGGTAACCGAAGAAAAGCAGACCAGCATAAAAGAACCATTGCAAGGCAAACCCGATGTGTGCTCCAGGGTCAAGATTTGCCTCTTCCATCAGACGATATGGCAGCGCTTCCAGATTGGTACCTGGAGCTTGCTGGATGAATACTTTGAGTATGGGGTAGGGTAGCTGCTCCTGCAGCCTGGGTATATTTATAAAATTCCAGAAATCCAGCCGGGTCTGGCCTGGGGTGAGGGTAGGGTCGACCAGGGCACTGCCTATCTCACCCTTTTGCAACGAAAGGCGAAGAATGCCTGTCAGGTTTATTGTTCCAGGTTCATCGAACTGTCGCCAGGATTCCGGCGTGTTGTAATCGAGAGGAATCCAGCCCCGTTCCACCAACACCGCCTGGCCATCCAGCAGAATGAGAGGTGTGATCAGGGCGATATCCGGGATCAGTCCCCGACATGCGGCTGCGGACTTGATTGCGTAGTGCCACCTGATGATTAAAATCGTAGATACCAGTGGCAGTGACCTGCCGGTACTCCATGGTTTCCAGGTCAGTCGGTATGGGTCGCTGAGTCAGGTCAAGCACGGGCATCGCCTGTACTGCCTGGATGTGGCTGACAGCTGTCTGGCGACTGGCATGACGGTCAAGCTGCCAGATGCCAAGACGGATAGCAAGCCCAATTCCAGCAATCACAATCAGGGTGGTCCACCACCAGCGACGGGAGAACAGCAAGCGAAACATATGTCCCAATAAGGAGACTTTATCGTATTCGATCAGGCCTGGGGAGTTTTAACTTTTGGCGCCAATGGCTTCACCACCAGGCTGTACACGCCCAGCAGCAATCCCAGGGGAATGCCTGCCACGAGCGAAGCTTCCAGGCGCATCCACAAGGTGAGTGCCTGCTGTACCTGGATGCCATAATATTGGGTGGGTTGGAAGGAGCAGGTGTAGCTCAGGTTGCCTGCCTGGTCGAGCGTCATTTTTGCAGACGATCCAGGTGGTATGACCAACGGTCCCAGGGTTTGAGTGATTGAATCCTCATTTTTTACTTGCAAGATATCACCAACCACGAATACCTGCCCGACAGGCATTACACTTTGGCCCTGGGCAACTTTTTCAGCCGTACCTGGTGGGATTACCAGGAGGATGGTTTGGGGGTCACGCAAACCGGTATCTCCTTGCATGCGATAGGCTACTTCACTGATGATTGCAGCGGCAATCACACTGACAACCAAAAAGAACAGCATCCTTAAAATAAGGTCTTTCCGAAAGCTCATTTTCCAATAAGCAAATTTTTCAGGTCAGCGGTTATACCGTCTGAGTTCGATAGCAGTGGATATGTGGCGATCAAGTTCCCTTGTGGATCTACCAGGTAGAGAAAAGACGAGTGGGTCTCACCATGATCCAATACAGTGACCCCGTACGCCGACCAGATGGGTTGAAGCTCAGCCTGGGAGGACGTGACGCCGATGAAGGATGGATCGAAATGGTTTAGATATGCCCCGAGTACCTCAGGGGTATCACGGTCGGGATCCGTGGTGATCAGGATGACCTGGGTCTGATCAACCAACGGTCCAAGCTTATCATGCATTTGTTTGAGGAATCCCATCGTCAGCGGGCATTCGGAGGTGCAGTTTGTATACCCAAAAAAAATTAGGACGTACTTGCCACGAAAATCTGATAAATGGACCGTGCCACTGGTCTGGCTGGTAAGTGAGAAATCAGCAGCAGGTTGGGGCGGGGAGATCAACGAGCCATGAAATGTGGGGTTCGCCGATTTGTACCATGTGTACCCGAGTGCTGTAATTAAAACAACAGCCAGTAGAAGCATGGCAATGACGAGATACTTCTTATTCATACATAACCCTATCTGCGATAATTCTCCGAACCTTATTTCGCCAGCGTGCCAATAAGATAAAGAGCTGGATAGAAGAAGAACCAAACCACATCCACGAAATGCCAGTAAACTACCGAAGCTTCAACTGCCCAATGCTTTTCACCAGAATAAAGCCCATGTAAGCCATTGCGTAATACGATTGCCAGGAATAACACTCCGGTGAGCACATGAAACGCATGGAAGCCGGTCATGACATAGAAAACAGCACCTGCCAGGTTGGTATCTGGACCAAAAGGTGCCAATTGCCATTCCACTCCTACCACACCCACCAGGAACAGGATACCCAGGCTCAAGGTGATGGTGATGCTCCGAAGGAACTGCTTATGATCCCCGTACTCCATCGATACCTCTGCGCGATTGGCGAAGAACGAGGAAATGAGCAACACGATGGTAACAACCAACCCCAAGGCCTGGATCAGCTCCGGACGGGTGAGTCCGAGCAGGTTGATGCGTGAGATCATCAGACCACCAAAGATGAACGAATCTGAGATCAGGAAGAGCCAAAGTCCGATGCGATTGGTAGCCAGCTTGTAAGCATAGGATTCGCGATCGATATCCTTATCGGCTTCGAACAGGCGATAGATATGCATGTAGTAGTAAAACACCAGCATGGCTTTAATGATGGGGATGATGGCAAGCACCTGCCAGATATTGATGGTGAGGGCGATGGCGAATTCAACCGCGGTCAGGACTGCCAGTGCACCCAGGACAAGCACACCAAGCGTTAAAACGGAGGATTTGGATGGATGTTCCATATCACTCCTGCTCCTTGAATTTCACGTAGACGGATCCGGGTAGACCATAATCGTATGGCTCCCCGACCACTTCGAAGGGTTTATCGTAATTGTGAATTGGCATGGGAGAAGGCACCTGCCACTCGGGAGAGCGCGAATTCCAGATGTTGCCGGTGGCAATCTCGCCCCTGCGCATGCTCCAGAAAGCATTGATGAGGAATACAAGGACCCCCAGGGCGACGAGAAAACCAGCCACAGTCATCACGCGATGGTCGTCAGTAGCCAGAAGGGCGGGATCATAATCTGCAATGCGGCGGCGCATCCCGAGAATGCCAATGCGCATCATCACCGATGAAAGGACGAGGAAGGCGGGTGCCATCAACCAGAAATGAATCTTTCCAAGGGTCTCATTCAAGCGTCTGCCAGTCATCTTTGGGAACCAGAAATAAATGGCGGCAAAAAAAGGAAAAACATATCCACCGAACATCGTATCGTGGAAATGACCGACGATGAAATAAGTATCGGTCAGGTGCAAGTCTGTAGCGATGGTGGCGTTGGGAGGGCCGGTCAGGCCTCCTAGCAGGAACACCACGATGCCTGCCAGGACGAACAGCATGGGTACCGGGAAGGTGATCTTGCCACGCCATAAGGTGCCCAGCCAGGAGAAGAACTTCACCCCGGTGGGTACTGCTACCAACAGCGTGCTGTACATGAATGGCACACGTAAATACTCGGCCATGCCGGATGCAAACATATGGTGCCCCCATACCAGAAAGCCCATCACTGCAATGGCAAAGGATGAGATCGCCACCCATTTGTAACCATACAAGGGTTTACGCGCAAATACTGGCAACAACTCACTGATGATTCCCAAGCCAGGCAAGACAAAAACATACACCGCCGGGTGGGAATAAAACCAGAACAGGTGCTGGAACAGGATGGGGTTACCTCCTTTGGTGGGGTCGAAAAAACCCATTCCGAACAAGCGTTGGAACATCACCATCTGGAAGGATAAACCGATCAATTGGGTGGCTGTCAGGCTGATAAGGGAGGTGGCGAGCGAGCCCCAAACGAAGATAGGCAGGCGAAAACCGGTCATGCCATCCGCCCGCAGGCGGATTGAGGTGGCGATAATGTTCAGCGAACTTAAGACCGTCCCCATACCCGCCAGGGATACACCCAGGAAAAACATTTGCATCCCGATGGGGGCGCGGGCAGAGAGTGGTGGGTAACCGGTCCAACCGGTATCAAAACCGCCCAGTGCCAGGCTGGATAGCAGGATGATGCTGGAAGGAACTGCCAACCAGAAACTAAAGGCATTCAGGCGTGGGAAAGCCATATCACGCGCACCGATCATCATTGGGATGAGATAGTTCATGAAAGCAGCCACACCTACCAGGATGCCGATGATCATTACAATCCCATGTAGAGACATCAAGGTGTTGTATTCCATCAAGCTGAGGAACTGCATCCCGGTATTCGCCAGCTCGGAACGAAAGATCATGGCGAATGAACCACCCACGACCATGAGAACCAAGGCAAGTACCAGGTATTGGATGCCAATTACCTTGTGATCGAGGGAGACACCAAAATAACGCATTCGCCCCCATTCCGTTTCATCCTGTTCATGAACTTCTTTCCCAGCGGCTACCTTAATCCAGTCATCCACTGCCCCGATGCCGTAAACGAAGAACAGAGCCCCCAAAAGTGCTCCAAAAACAGCGGCTGACTCGGGTTTCCAGGCACTTAGCCCTAACAGGAGGCGAATTCCGGTGAGAATCCCAACACCAATGACAGTCCCCAGAATCTGCCAGAGCAATCCGCGTATCAACCCGATGGAATACAGTTTCCTCATAGTATCTTCCCTACTTTAAGGTTTTGATATACGCCACCAGCGCTTCAACCATGGTCTGGTCCAACACCGTGGAGAAATCAGGCATCACATTAGCAGGAAAACCGGCAGATACCTGGGCGTTGGCTTTAACAATGGAAGTTCTCAAATAATCTTCATCTGCGACCACGGTGGAACCATCCGACAGTGTCACATTCGATTCATACAGGTGCAACCAGGTAGGTCCAGTCTTGGCAGAACCATCCGTGGAATGGCAGTTTGCGCATCCATAGGAGGATGCCAGCTGCTCCCCACGCAGCTCCGGGCTGGGTGGTGCTGCAGACTGTTGCTGCGAGATCCATTTATCAAAATCTGCTTTAGAGAGAACGGTGACTTTGCCTTCCATGTATGCATGTCTCAGCCCACAAAGCTCTGCGCAGCGTACTTTATACTCGCCAATCAGAGAGGGGGTAACGCGCAGCTCGACTGTTTGCCCAGGAACGATGTCTTGCTTCACTCGAAATTCAGGTACCCAAAATGAATGAATCACATCCACGGAGGTCATCTGAAGGTCTATTTGGATGTTGACCGGAAGGATTAGTTCAGTACTGGTGACACCATACTCAGGATAAGCATACTGCCAGTACCACTGGCCGGCAGTCACCTTCACTTGCATTGCGCTTGGGTCAATCACACGGATGGTGCCTAATGTTTTTGCACCTGCATATGCCAATACGAGGACAGCCATCAGGGGAATAGCGGTCCAGGTAATCTCGAGAGTAGAGTTGCCTGTAATGTAAGCACCATCACCTGTCTCACCTGGTTTACGGCGGAAGGCAATCAGGCTGTAAATTAAGGTAACCATGATCAATGAAAACAGGAAGGAGATCAGCCACAAATGGACGTTAAAGAGCTGGTCCACCACCACCGATTGAGTACTGGCTTCAACCGGGAATAAGCCAATATTATTTAACCAGGTGTAGATCACTAAGGTGGCGACAATAACCAAAATGAAGATTATCACATAACGTTTCATGTGCAGTTCCTTTTGGTAAGGTCAGTATGATTGGTTGTATGCCCCTGTGCTGATAGTTAACTGAATGATAGTTGATTTGAGCACCATCCAACCAGGTCATAGATTAATACGACAATAGTATATCATGAGAGAAAATTCATGGTTTCTCATTTATGCCCTCTTGATGTATAATTTCTTCATCGGGTAGATCCGCACAAGCCTTCCAGACTGCATTGATAAGAGGCACGCTTATGAAGGTTCCCCGGATTTCCATACTTGTAATTCTGAGTGCGCTGGCATTGCTCGTAGCAGGCATGGCGAATGCTGCAGAGGCAACCCCACCTGCCGGTGATATCATTCGTGGGGCTCAGCTATACGATAAATGGTACGTCGTACTGGACGTTGACCCACCAGCGATAAATATGCCTATCTGGAGTCGCCAGACCACTAACACTCGTTCGGGTGGGGACACGTGGCGTTGCAGTGAGTGTCATGGATGGGATTACCGTGGCGCACAAGGGGAATATCAGGCTGGATCGCATTTCACGGGATTTCCAGATTTATGGACGCTGGTGCAAGGGTTGCAGGTTGAGGATATCGTCAAGCACCTTAAAGGCAATCTTGACCCGGCACATGATTTTTCTCCCTATTTGGATGACATATCCCTGGGCCAGGTGGCGAACTTCTTGAAATTTGCAATCATCGACGACTCCGCCTATATCAATCCAATCTCGTTACGCGTAGTCGATCCGGATTACTCCCACGGAGAGCAGTTGTATCAATCCACCTGCCAAAAATGCCATGGGGAGGATGGCAAAAAGATTGTATTCCGGATCGAAGGAATAGACGAATATCTGGGTAGTATTGCCAACCGTGACCCATGGCGCTTCCTTCACCGCACCCGCTTTGGAGTGGCAGGGACGGACATGCCAATTGGGCTTAACCTGGGTTGGCAACCTGCTGATGGGCGGGATGTGTTGGCATATGCCCAAACGCTGCCCACCGGTGGTGAGATTGTGAGCGAATTCTCCCCAAATACACCCATCTTACCTGGCCCCCAGATTGGTGGACCTGCGCACAACCTGTGGACGGGTATACTGACCAGCCTGGGAACGATGATTGGCATGGGTGTTGTGGCAGGAACTTTCATCGGAGGATTCATCTTGATGGCTTTCCTGGTGGTCTTTATCTTTCGCCGGCGTGGTAGGTGACGCATGAGGCATAACCATGCTTGATAAGCTCAAATCACTCCTTCTGATTGACAGGATTAAGGCGATACCTTCAAGGATTAAGTCATTCAATTGGATCGACACCATCAAGGTGTGGATAAAAAAGCCATTCTTCCTCGTTTCGACTGGAATACTATTAATCCTCTTGCTAAGTGCAGCTACCTATGGTGTGTGGCTGACACAACAGCCTCCCACGCAACCGATCCAATTCAATCACAGCCTGCACCTGGGGTTCGGAGTGCAGTGTTTATACTGCCACCCTGGAGCCTGGAAGGGTCATTCGGCAGGTTTACCCACTGAGACCAAATGCTGGGGTTGCCATCAACAGATCGCGATCAAGAATGCCGACCAACAAAAACTGGCGGATGCAGTGCTTAAAGCTGAACCGATCCAATGGGTCCCTGTATTCATCCTGCCAGATTTCGTTTACTTTAATCACCGGCCGCATATCGCTGCAGGAGTGAATTGCGAGACTTGCCATGGGGAGCTCAGCCGGATGACGGTGGCTGAACCACGCAAGGACTTGAACATGGGTTGGTGCTTGCATTGCCACAGGACTAGATTTGCAAATGACAAGGTTCTGCTGACCAGGCTGACTGATTGTGGCACCTGTCATAGATAACCTGAGCGCTATGCACACATTGTTTGGAGTGCTTTATGTCTCGTGAGATGAGCAGAAGAGATTTCATCAAGACAGCCGGTATCGGGGTAGCTGCGACGGCTGTGCTCACCGGCTGCGGACCGGCTTCACGGTATGTGGTGCGTGAGCCATATATCCGTATGCCTGAGTACACCTATAACGGTGAGAGCACTTATTACGCCACTACCTGCCGCGAATGCCCAGCGGGTTGTGGTACGGTGGTACGTACAGAGCAGGGACGGGCACTCAAGATTGAGGGCAACCCCTACAACCCCATAAACCTGGGAAAGACTTGCTCACGTGGACAGGCTGCCTTGCAGGGGTTATACAACCCGGATCGCATCCTCAATCCTGCCAGGCAGGTAGGGCGCGGCAGCCAAAACTTTACCGATATCACCTGGGATGAAGCGGTTGGAGTAGTTCAAAATAGCCTGCAGACTAACCAACCTGAACAAATCGCCTTCCTCTTGGGCATGGCTCCCGACCACCTGTTCGACCTGGTGAGTGCGTTATGTGCATCGATGGGTGCGCCTCCACCTATCCGGTATGGTGCACATGCGATTTACGATAGCCGTCTCACTCTGGTCAAAGCTATGCAACAACTATTTTCCGCAAACGCATTACCATATTTCGACCTGGCGAATGCGGATGTAACATTTTCATTTGGTGCGAATTTCCTCGAAACTTACCTCTCCCCGGTTGCATTCAGCCGCGGATTTGCCCAGATGAGGCGTGGAACCACAGGTAGGCGAGGTTACCTGGTCCAATTTGAGCCGCGCCTGTCCCAAACTGGAGCAACCGCGGATGAATGGATACCTCTTGCACCAGGAAGTGAAGGATTGGTTGCCCAAGCGATTGGACGCCTGGTGGCTGAAACACGAGGAGCAGCTATCCCCGCTGCGTATCTGGATGTGGTGATTGAAGATGCAGCTTCAGCAAGCGGTGTACCAACGACTGAACTGCACAGGTTGGCGAAAATATTCGCCGATGCCTCTCGCCCACTGGCTATCCCTGGTGGCTCAGCCATTGGTTTAAGCAATGGGCTTGAAGCTGCACAAGCCGTCTTGGCATTGAATGCTCTGGCAGGCAACCTGGGTCAGGCTGGTGGCATGTACATCAGCCCGCCATCCCCGGTGAACGGACAGCTCTCCTCGCTGCCCAGCTCATTGGTGGAAGTGAATAAGCTTATTGGACGCATGCAACGGGGTGAGGTAAAGACATTATTCATCCATGGCATCAATCCACTTTTCGAGCTCCCGGCAGCGCTGGGATTTCTGAAAGCACTCGAGTCTGTTCCACAAGTGATCTCATTCGCACCTTACCCTGATGAAACCAGCCAGCAGGCGGATTATATCCTCCCCGACCATACCGGGCTTGAATCTTGGGGATATCAGAAAGCACCTGCAGGGGCTGACAGGGCGGTAATCTCAGGTTTTCAGCCTGCCGTGGCTCACTTTCACAATACGAAGGCTACCGCAGATGTGCTTTTAGCAGCTGTGCAGAAGATAGGAGGAAACCTGGCAACAGCTCTGCCACATTTGGATGAAGTAGACTTTTTGCAAAATGCACTCGTAAACCTGGTAAGCCAGGAGGGATTCTTTACTGCACCTGAAATCAAGACTTTCATGGCTACATTCCAGCAATTTGGAGGCTGGTGGGGTCCACAACCTGCGCTTGAAAGCCCGAATGGCTCGAGCGCTTTGGTGCAGCCGCTTTCATCCGCCTCAGCAAAATTCGATGGCTCGGGTGAGTATTATCTATTCCCCTTCCTATCACCCATACTCGGGGATGGCAGTGGGGCGAACAAACCCTGGCTGCAAGAGACACCCGACCCCTGCACAACCGTGATGTGGAATAGCTGGGTGGAGATCAATCCCGTAACTGCTGACGTGCTTAACCTGGAAAATGATGACGTGGTGAAGATCATCTCGCCTGTAGGTGAAATCGAGGCGGTTGTCTATCGCTACCCAGCCATCCGACCAGACACAATCGCGATCCCCTTCGGACAGGGACATACAGCCTATGGACGCTACGCCCAGGGCAGGGGAGGTAACCCGGGTGACCTGCTCAGCCTGACCATCAACGGTGCAGATGAACTGGCCTACGGGGCGACCAAAGTCAGGATCGAAAAGACGGGTCGTAAACAACCTCTCTCACGCCTCGAAAGCCGCCTTGGAGTTTATGGGGAGGGAATGGAATGAACACAGCAAAAGCTCCGACTGAGGGCAGCTCATAATGGGAAATCCATCCGCCGAATCTTCCGTGCACAAGTGGGGCATGGTTATCGACCAGGACCTGTGTAGTGGGTGCCAGGCTTGTGTTACGGCTTGTGCCATGGAAAACAACGTCTCTTTTGTCGGCGAGGCCGATGCTGGTTATGGGCGCAGCATGCACTGGCTGCGAATTGAACGCTTCTGGGAGGGTGTGTATCCGGAGGTTAAATCCACATCCTTTCAGCCGGTGCTCTGCCAGCATTGCGAGCGGGCACCTTGCGAGCCAGTCTGCCCTGTCTTTGCATCGGTCCACAGCCTGTCTCAAAAGACCAACTTGCAGGTATATAACCGTTGTGTGGGCACGCGTTACTGTGCCAATAACTGTCCCTACCAGGTAAGGATGTTCAACTGGCGAGATTTCTCACGCCCAGAGCCACTATCCAACATGCTTCACCCCGATGTAACCGTGCGCCGGAGGGGGGTGATGGAGAAATGCACCTTCTGCTTGCAGCGACTGCTTCAGGCTGAGGATAAAGCCAGCGCTGAAGGGCGTGAGCTAGCTGATGGGGAGGTAATGACAGCCTGTGCCCAGGTCTGCCCTACGAATGCAATCGTCTTCGGGCGACTGGATGATCCACAAAGCCAGGTCAGTCATTTAACCAGGGATGGGCGGGCGGTCCTGCTCTTGGAAGACCTCGGCACGCTTCCGAGCATTACGTACCTGAAGGGAGGCTCATCGTATGGTCGCAACGGCTGAACCGCTCGAGCAGGCGCACCCCATGGAAGCCGAAGACCCGCACGAGCATTTGATGCTCGACCCGAAACCGCGCGGCGAGATGAATGGTATGGTGATGGAAGCCATGCACACCACCTCATGGAAGTTCTGGGTGGTGGCAGGTTTTCTTGGACTTATCGTGCTTACCTGCCTGCTCATCGCATGGGGATACATGATTGCCGAAGGCCTGGGTGTGGCGGGTGTCAACCGGCCTTCCTATTGGGGAATATTTCTGGTCAACACCGTCTTCTGGATTGGCATCAGCCATGCAGGTACCTTCGTCTCAGCACTGCTGCGTGTGATGAAGGCTGAATTCCGCCGGCCATTTACCCGTGCGGCTGAGCTGATGACTACATTTGGTCTTGTCCAGGCAGGTATCAGCATTTTCATGCATATGGGTCGGGTATGGCTGGCTTATTGGCTGTTTCCATACCCCAATGGACGCGGCTTGTGGCCAAACTTCCACTCACCCCTGGGATGGGACTTTTTAGCGATCAACACTTACCTCATGGCAAGTACAATGTACCTGTTCCTGCCTCTCATCCCCGACCTGGCGATGGCACGTGACCGCTCTAAAGGCTGGCGTAAGTTGTTCTACCGGGTCCTATCTCTTAGGATTTCGCGGCACTGAAGGTGAATGGACACATCTTCGCACCGCCATGACCATCTTTGCATGGGCGATCATCCCGGTAATGTTCTCAGTGCATACCATCGTCGCCTGGGACTTCGCCGCTGCCACCCGCCCTGGTTGGTCATCGACGATTTTCGGACCTTACTTTGTGGTGGGAGCCTTACAATCCGGGATTGCAGCGGTTGGTATGGTGATTGTGGTCATCCGGGCGACGATGAAGAACATGAAGTATTTCATCCGTCCCGAGCATTTGGATGGAATTGGGAAGTTAATGCTGGTCATCTCGATGACCTGGGCATATTTCTTTTTCAACGATTACATGGTGCAATGGTACGGGGGTGACAAATTCACCCAGATGTTGCTCGAATTCCATGAGAAAGGTCCAATGGGATGGATGTGGTTTGGTATGCTCATTTTCAATGTAGCTGTTCCCTTCCTGACCCTGTGGAATAAGAAGATCCGGCGCAACCCGGGGATGCTGTTCACCATCGGTTTATTAATCAACGTTGGCATGTGGTTTGAACGTTATATTATCATCCCGGTTTCACTCACCATCAATCGCATGCCCTTCACCTGGAAACTGTATTTCCCGCGCATCGAAATCCTGTTGAGCATTGGCACCCTGGCATTATTCATTCTGATCTACATGATCGCCTCACGACTGATCCCGCTGGTGCCGGTGTGGGAAGTACAGGAGGGGCAGGTAGCCCATGGCTTGCGTAAAGTTGGTAAAGCCAGGGTAAAGACAGTGAGCGAGATCGAATAGGAAGGAGACAGGCATGAGCGAAATGAAAACCTTCCTGGCACTATTTACCGAAATCGATCCGGCAGTGGATGCTCTTGACCAGCTGCGGGAGCACGGTGTGCATGATGAACAGATGAACGTCATATCAGGCATCCCGCTGACCGATCAAATCCTGGGTCGCCCACGCGTGTGGAGCAACGTACCCAGGCTGGCATTTGGGGGTGCTATTGGGGGACTTTTCCTTGGCATTTTCCTGGCATTCGGGATCCCTTACATGTACCCACTCAAGGTCGGTGGGCAAGGACTTTTAAGTGGTGCTCCGACGGTGGTAGTGTTATTCGAGATGACCATGCTGGGATTGCTCGCAAGCACATTCATTGGTGTGTTCCTGGACAGTACCTTTCCCTCCTACCGACCGAAGGAGTATATCCCTGAAATCAGCGATGGTAAGATCGCCATCCTGTACACCATCCCGGAAGAAAAAGAAACCGATGTGATGGAAGCGCTCAACCACCTGGGGGCGGAATCCATTACGACCGCGGAGAGGCGGCAGTTATGATCAAGCAGATGGTCTTTTTATTGCTCATGGCTGCTGCAATCCTTGGATTGCTAAGTCTCTTCACATTTGACATCATCAAGATCGACTGGATATCTTTCATGGAAATCCAGTCGTCCTACAAGCCGATGGAACATCCCCTGCCGGTGGCAGTTGATTCGATACCGATCGAGGGGGCGGCGTACACCGTCGGGATGGGAGTTCCGGTCAACCCGGTGGCTGCCGACGATGTATCGGTCTCACGCGGGGCTGAGCTGTTCAAGATCAACTGTGTTCAGTGTCATGGCAAATATGGATTGGGGGATGGGGTGATCGGCACGTTTTTTCAATTCAAGCCAGCTAATCTAACTTTGTTTGAAGTGCAGCAAAATAGCGATGGTGCTTTATTTCTTTTTATCTCAAACGGTGTAGCTGGGCGCATGCCTGCGCTCAATGAGAATTTCAATGTGCGCGAGCGCTGGGACTTGGTCAACTTCGTCCGCATGCTCGGAAAGGCAAACCCGCAACCATGAGCTCCCTGGAGATTGGATCATGAAACGAGATTTTAAATCGTGCATGTTGTACGCCGTCTTCGGTTTGCCAATTTTTCTAATCCTATTCATCGTGTTGATCTATGTCGGCAATTGTGGTTTTAGTGCTGATTGCTCGCAAGCCAGCTTACCGAGCATCATTCATACCCCCATACCCACTTTAATCCCAGCAACTTTACCCAGCCAGGGCAAGGCAGCCCAAGCTGCAGCCCAGGCTGGTTGCCTGGTAACGGCGCGCAGCCTGCTGGCAGCCTGGGTTACATCGGGTTTTCAAGATACGGCGCTATTTCAATTCACAGATATCAAGGGCAACACCTGCCAGGCGACATTCAAAGACGTGCAACCACTCTTTACGCAGGCCAATACATGGTACAGCGGTGCACTGGCATGTTCTCAATGTCATAACCCGGATATTCCAAACGCTTCAGCTAATATGGACCTGAGTACTTATGATGGAATCCTGGCGGGTGGAAAGCGCAGTTCACCGGATGCCAAAGGGGAGGATATCCTGGGTGGGGGCAATTGGGAACAATCGAAGCTTAATGACATGCTGTTCGTTAAGAAGACAATGCCATTTGGACGACCTCCAGGAGCTGTTGCGCCAGATGGACCAACGGTATATGCAGGGACATTGGCGAGTGCTCCAAGCCTTACTCCGACCGTGGGGTCTTCGCAAGAGGATGTCGCCCGCCCAAGCAATCCTGGCGAACCAGGCGATGCGATTAACCTAAATGGGGATGTGGCTAACGGAGAAAAGGTGTTCATTGATCATTGCCAGCTATGCCATGGACCAGCAGGGACAGATAATGTGCCTAACCCGGGAAGTAATGATGGGACCGTTCCACCTTTGAATCCCATTGATCTCAACATTGGTGAATTCGGATATGCGGACCTTCGCAACTAACCTGGACCTCTTTATTCAGAATGGCTCAACCCCAGAAGGTCCAAATCCTGCCTTAAAGATGCCTGCCTGGGGAGAGACTGGCGCTCTGACACAGCAGCAGCTGGCGGATGTGATTGCTTATACCATCAGCTTGAATAAGTAATTCAGGACTCTCGCCTTCACGGTAACGAAGTCCACAAGGATATTAATAAAGAAGGGACACGAAATCTTTTATCCACAAAGATGTTCGTGCTCCTATAAACATATGGGGTTAGTTCACCAGTCAGAAAGCAGATGGGGTTATTCTCAACCCAGGTTCACTTTTCTATTACACTTTCTGCATGGACCCGATTCTGAAGCGCATCGGCGAAGCGCTTGCCAAATAGCTCTGCGTCGCCATAATGGCGGGAGGTGATCAGGTTGCCATCGGAGACTACATAAGGAGCAAATAGGTTACCACTGGAAAAATCTTCTCGACGCTCCAGGCATTGATACACTTCCTCAGCCACACTGCAAGAATATCTTAGATAGCCGCGTTTGATAAACCAGGAGTCGAGCAAATACCCAAGACGATCCAACGCCGTGGGTAATGCAGTCACTTTGCGACCATAAAGTACGCTGTGCCCGGTTTTCGGATCAATGGTGCGAGTGAGCACCAGAATGCCGTGACAAATGGCGCCAATCAACTTACCCTGCTGCCAGAATATCATCACTTTATCTCTTAATATAGAGTTATCAAGGTACTGGCGCATGTGGAGAGTATCCCCTCCTGGAAGCAGCAAAGCCTCATATAGGTCGGGATTAATTTCAGCATACGGGATCGGGTGCTGATAGGATGGGTCCTGGCACATTTGTTGGTAAGCTGACCTGGCTTTTGCGCTTGCACTGAGCAATCCCGGGAGCGGACCAGTCAGCTTCAGCGCATCACCCTGCGCAACGATACCATTTTCAGTACTAAATGCAACCTTCCAACCTCGAGAATGGCATTGCTGCCATGGAATCGAGGCTTCAGTGGGATCGAAGTCCAGGTCGGGGAGGGGCATGAGTATCATTGGAGTGACCGCACCAGGATTCATCTCAGGAATATTCGATTCGATCATGGAATTTACCTCCTTGCGATTACCTCATCGGCCAAAACGCAGGCAGGAAGAGACGTAGCAGGGTGTCCCCAATCAGAGCAAGGATGAACAACCCCCCAAACAGGCGGTTATGGTTGAAGTTGAAAGCCGAGAAATAGGTTGGCCAGAAAGGGAAGCCGGGTGGGGCAGTTTCAGGGCGGGGTTTGGAGAGCATTTTCAGGGATGTAATTAGACGTTTACTGGCAAAAAAGATTACCAGCATCAGAGGAGTAAAGTATTGGGGGACGAATACCAGGTAAACAACTACCAGGTACATCAGCAACATAATGGTGATGTTGACGTAGCGGGCAGCTTTCTCGCCGATCCGCACCGGTAGCGTTCCCACTCCCTTCCTGGCGTCTTCCTTCATTTTGTCGATGTGCTTGCCTACATTAATAGAGACCACACTCAAACCAAAAGGCACGCCTGCCAGGGCGACGTTCCAGATGTTATCCAGATTACCTTTTGGCAGCGCAAGCACGATATACACCCCAGCCACCATAATGGGTCCCCAAATCAGGAAAATGGCAAGCTCTCCCAGACCATAATATTTGAGTGGGTAGGTGTACAGAAGCAAAACAATGGCACCGAAGGCGAAGAAGCCAATCACGATGGGGTCAAAATGGGTGTAAAACAGGGCAAATACCCCAGATAGGAAGGCAATCACCCCGCTGACCATGAACCAGCGTAATTGTTGAGGCTTGGTCCAAAAGCTCTGGACAAGGGGGTGCACACCGTATTGGGTGCGGAAATAGTCATCCTTATCCACCCCTCGGCTGAAATCGGTGTAGTCGTTGAGCAGGTTGTTGGTCCCGTGAGCAATAAAGAGTCCCAAAGTAAGGACGAGCCAGGGGAAGAAGGAAAAATAACCATCACGTAATGCCAGCAGGCCGGCAATCACGCAGGTATACACGGTCACCAGGGTCACCCCTGAGCGGGTTGCAATCAGCCATTTAGAGACGATGTCGAGCTTATCCCATTCGTCTTTTTTATCCATTTTGACCAGGGTCCAAATGGCGGTTTTCCACATGGCGAAGTTTATATTCATGGCAAGCATCTCCTTTTTTCGTGAAGGTTATCGATTGTTTCCCCAAACCAACGATAAATAAGCCGCTAAAGTGGTAAAAAGACCGAAATTTGTTTATCTCAATTTATAACACAATTCTAACGGTCTTGTTCACCCATATAAATTAATCTCAAGTGAGATTTATACCTTCCATTCTAAAATCAACACCACATCTAAAGATTTGCCTGCTCATGCAGGTGTTCACTGTTGGACTGGGTTGCCATGATGAGGAAAGGAATCATACAGCATCCATCTGTGATCGTTGCTGTGGGTTGAGGTGATCTTCAAAACTGGAGAACATTTCAGCACTTGGAGAACCACTCAACTTTCACCAGCTTTACCCTGATTTCTGGAAAAATGAAACCTTATTCTTTGCGATCATTAAGGTACAAGAGTTGCAACCCATATCAGATACGTAGAGCAGCTCAACAGGGAAGCAGAGGTAAATTCGATATGGATGATATGGCGCAGGAAGATCGACCGCTTGAGGAAAGCATCCCACAGCCCAATGATGACATGAGTCCGGTCTATGACACGGAGGAATTTCAACCGCTTGAGAATTTTACGCCTCCAGACGATGAAGATAGTGGTTCGGTCTATACCATGCAGGAGGTTCAACCATTAGAGGATGTTATTCTGCAGGTCGAAGAAGAGAATAGTACCGCCTATTCGACACAGGAAGATCAACCCCTGGAGGAAAGAATTTCTCAAGCCGAAGAAGATTATGCATCAACCTTTATAACGCAAGAAGTTCAACCGCTGGAGGAGAATACTCCTCAAACCGATGAAGACCTTGGTCCAGTTTATGCCACGCAGGAAGCCCAACCTCTTGCAGACAGCATTCCGCAGTCCGATGAAATTATTGGTTCCACATTTACCGTGCAGGAAGTTGCCAGGGATGAAAATAGCAAAAAAATCGCCTTGATCCTATCCGGAGGCGGGGCGCGCGGGGCATTCCAGGTGGGGGCAGAAAAGTATGCCCGAGAAGTCAAAGGCTACCATTGGGATATCATCGCGGGAGTCTCGGTGGGAGCGATGAATGGAGCTATGCTGGCGATGCATCGTTATGCGCGGCTGATGGAGCTTTGGAACACCATTTCGAATGAGCAGATTTATTCGGGCGGGTTCAGCCTGCTATCGGTGATAAAGCTACTACTCGGAGCGAAGTCTTTTTATAGCAACAGCACCTCTACAGAAGATGATGGAGCGTGAGTTCGAAGCGGGCAGGATCATTGATGACTTGCATGTGGGGGCAGTATCGCTGATCAGCGGGGAGTACGTGTCATTCACCAAGGAATTCCTCGAGCTGCCCAGTGCCATCCTGGCATCTGCTTCCATACCCGTTGTCTGGCCTCCCGTGGATATCTCCCCAGAGCATCCAGCCATGGTGGATGGTGGTGTACGTAACAACACTCCGGTGGGGGATGTGCTCGATCTGGAGCCGGATGAGATTGTGATCATCAACTGCAGTGCGGAGAAACCACCTACTCTCCCGCGTGCAGCAGCAAATGTCCTGTCCATTGGTATGCGCGTGGTAGATATTATGCAGAACGAGATCTTCGTCAACGATATGAAGGAATTTCTGCGGATAAATGCACTGGTGAAAGAAGCGGAAGGACAGGGAATCGTGCTGCATCATCCACGGACGGGTAGACCACTCAAATATTACCCGTGTGTAGTCATCGAACCGGATAGTGACCTGGGCGAGACGCTGGATTTCTCAAAACAATCCGTGCAAGCAGCACTTAGAGCGGGGGTCAGACGGGCGCGTGAAGCCTTGGGCAGACCTGGAGCCATGCGGTTATAATTATTTAGTGTTGTCGTTGATAAAATTACCTCGACATTAATATATAAATCGCGATTCAGTATAGCCATTGGTAATGCAAGCAGAATGGAGGGATTAAATGCATTGCGTCATCCGATTCTGGAACCCAGGATTTAGATGTTCCTTTTTTTATACAAATATTATAGATATCGATAGAGACCACGGTACAGAAGAGTGTGAATAATGAGCACTCCCACGATCGATGCGCATGGAAAAAGAAATATTGATTTCATTAAGCTGTGGGTGGGGCAGAGCATCTCGTTGATTGGCTCGCAGGTGACGCTGCTTGCAATCCCCATTACTGCGGCAATTACGCTGGGTGCTACACCGATGCAGATGGGATACCTTAGTGCTTTAGGATCATTACCGGCATTGCTGTTCGGGTTGCTGGCTGGAGCCTGGGTGGATCGGCACAAGCGCCGTCCAGTCCTGATTGGTGCAGATATTGGACGAGCATTAATCCTGGCTATTGTTCCACTATCAGCTGTATTGGGTATGTTAAAGATCGAGGTTTTATATGGAGCTGCTTTCCTGGTTGGTGCGCTGGGATTATTTTTCAATGTGGCCTACCGTTCTTATCTGCCGGGTTTGGTGGGTAAGGAGCAGCTGGTCAAAGCTAACAGCCGGCTGGAATTAAGTAATTCAATCGCTGAGATCCTTGGTCCAGGTGCAGCAGGGGGATTGATACAGCTCGTCGGAGCACCCATTGCCATTGCTGTCGATGCTTTCTCGTTCATTATTTCAGCGTTCTCCATCGGTTGGATACGCAAACCTGAGATCGTTGTAAAATCTGATGAAAGGAAAACAAACCTTTGGATTGAGATCAAGGCCGGGCTGCGCCTGGTATTTGGTGAGCCCAGATTGAGGGCGCTGGCAGGATGTTTGAGCACACTCAATCTGTTTAACAGTATCATTGAAGCAGTCTCGATCCTGTTCCTGACCCGTCAGGTGGGTTTATCGGCAGGCTGGCTGGGCGTTATCTTCGCCGGTGGGAGCATCGGGTTCTTGCTTGGTGCAGTTATCGCTGAACGGGTCACCAGCGGTCTTGGGCTTGGCAGAGGTCTGGTCTTATCCGTCCTAGTGATAGGGGGAAGTGATTTGCTCATCCCACTAGTCAGGAAAGCTTCACGGCTTATGGTTGGCAGTAGGAGTATTGGTTGTAGCGCAGTTCTTATTTGGATTGGGGCTTGACCATCTTTCAGATCGGGCAGGTCAGCCTACGACAAAGCCTGACGCCAGATAACCTCCAAGGTAGGATGAATGCCACGCTGAGCACTCTCTCCTGGGGCATCGTTCCACTGGGAGGGTTGTTGGGGGAGGATTGGGACAGGTCTTAGGCTTGAGCCTGACGCTTGTGTTGGCATCTTTTGGTGAGATGCTGGCGGTGCTTTGGTTAGTGTTCTCACCAGTGAGGATAATCCACCAGACAGGAACTGCATGAATATGTTGAAAGATCAATCCACACCTGTTACACGCTACCTGGATATCCAGCGTATCCCATACCGGTTCTTCAAACACCCCGGTGAGGTGCATTCATTGGAGCAGGCAGCACACGAACGGGGACAGCGCACTGATCAGATTATCCGCAGCATTGTTTTTCGGTTGTCGCGGGGTGGATTTGTGATGGTCCTGATCGCCGGTGAGAAGCAGGTTTCCTGGAAAGCATTACGCAGGCATTTAGGCACCTCCCGCATCAGCATGGCTACTGCTGCTGAGGTGCTGCACGTAACGGGTTACCCACTGGGGGCAGTTTCACCATTCGGGATTAATCCACCAATGCGCATCCTGATGGATATTGGAATTCTGGCTGAAGAGGAGATCTCGGTTGGTTCGGGAGTGCGCTCTACTACCGTTATCATGCAACGGGAAGATTTCACTCACGCCCTTGGAGATGTGGAGGTGGGGGAGTTCGCAGACGAGAGTAAAGAGATCAATCTATAGAGTATCTCCGGATAACTCAGCTCAGATACCCATGCTTCCAAGCTGGTAATGAAATATACCCACCCCCCTGGCAAATAGGGGGATGTGTCGCATTAACTGTGACGAACCGAGGCGCGGTTCGGGGTGGTCAAAGTAAAACCACTCGGTCAGCATGCGGATATCCTTCGACCAGTTCTCAGGCTCATGTCCATCCTTCAATCCCCATCCCAGGCGTGCATCGAGCTTGGAGAAAATTAGCTTAAGGTTGTGCAGGTGGATCATGGAAGGGGTCATCCCATCACATACCAGCTCACAACCAGGGAATTTATCCTTGAACAGCATAAACAGACCTTTTACCTGGTCTTCGGTAAAATAGGGAAAGACACCTTCTGCGATGAACAGGTAAGCTCGTCCAGGGTGATTTCTCGCCATCTCAATCCAGGCTGGGTCAAAAATGGAGTAACCCAACATGTGGCATCGGTCGGTTTGAGGGATCAGCTGCTGCCGAAACGCGATCACCTCCGGAAGATCTAGGTCGTACCATTCGACCAGCCCGTTATCCACACGCTCGAAGCGCGTATCCAGACCACAACCGATGTGCACGACCGCTGAACATGGATGGCGGATTAGAAATTCCTGGGTGCAGTGATCAAACTCGCGCAGGCGCATGATGGTGGTGGTTTGATCGTGACCAGCAAGCTTGAAGCGGGAAAAGTCATAATCGATCTGTTCGACCAGTCGTAATGCATATTTATCATCTAGCATTGGTGCCGTTAAGCGGGCCTCTATCACCCGCGCATATAGAGCGATGAGCAGGGTTTCTGCAATTTTGTCCTGGCTTTGAAGAGTGATGAGCGGCATCGATTTTCTTCAATTCCACCCTGAAGGGACGATAAAAAATCTATCAAAAAAAATCAATCGAAGAATTTTACTGTCCTTTTTGGTTGAATGTGTGATAATTTTACCATGCCAGAGAGTATGGATTAAACGATGGTAAGCAAATATATATTTACGGATCGAGTGCAAAAAGCAGCAAATGAAAACCTGGACTGTTGCCAGGTAAATCAACTGTAAGATTAGTGGCTGCACGGAGCGCTTGGCGTTCGTCCTGGTCAGTGCGCTCGCCCTCACCGCATTGGCTTTTTACCTTGACCCCTTGATGGTTCGTTTGGATTATTTGATCTGGAATGCATCAGGTGTTTTTTTGGCGTCTCGTGGCTGGATTTTATCGGATGGCTGTTCGTCACAGGAATCATTACGTTTGCTATTACACCTAAAAACCTTCCCAGTGGGACGCTTATGTTGGATTATACCCTCTCCTGGAAAGTGAAATTCTACTCAGTGCTCATCTTTGGAGGTTGATTCGTATCCGCCTTGGTAGGATTCTGCCTGCTGGGAGAAATGTTATTTTGGGATATGACCAGCACTTAAGGACAGGTAAACCGGGAACCATAATGTGAGAAAAATAGGGAATTCAAGGTAAAATTTATTGGTTGATCTTGTGCCAGATCAAAGTTTGAATTTGGAGTTTGTACAATGATCCATAAGCTAATCTCCTCAAGCCGATATGTCATCCTGATTGCTGTATTAAGTGCGTTTATTGCAACAATTGTATTACTCGTGTTGGCAGGAATCGAGTCCGTCCAACTAGCAATACACGCATTTTCAATAAGCCTGGACGCCAAGGCAATTAAATTACTTGCCGTCTCGTTTATTGAGGTGATTGACATCCTTTTGCTTGGCACAGTCTTCTATATCACTGCCCTGGGTTTATACGAGCTATTTATCGACGAGAAGCTGCCCACACCTAACTGGCTACATATCAATCACCTCGATGATCTAAAATCCAAATTAATTGGTGTTGTGGTGGTCATTCTGGTTGTAACTTTCCTTGGACAGGTGGTAAATTGGGATGGACAGCGTAATTTGCTTTTCCTGGGAGCAGCCATCGCGTTAGTTATCATATCGATTACTTTCTTTCTCGGATGGCGAAGGAAAAAAGAATGAGATGATTCATTCGGAAATGATATCAGGCGATGGATAACAACCAAATCCACACCGTTACGTAAAGATACATGAATGCAGAAGAGGATTTGGCATACAGGTTGCATCCACCACAAAGAAGTGATTAATCTATCAATTTGGAGGAAAGAAAATGCTCATCGATAACACGATCATTAACCTGGTCTTGGGGATCGTGCTGTTGACCACAGGGAAAAAGTTATATTGGTTATTTGTTGGTGTGGTTGGATTTATCATCGGACTGGCGATTGCCACCCAATATGTTCAACTAACCCCACCGTGGATGGTCTACGTTGTCGCTGGCGGAGCAGGCATTGTTGGAGCGCTTCTGGCTGTGTTCCTTCAACGCCTGGCAATTGCCCTGGTGGGTTTTATTGTCGCTGGTTATGGTGCCCTCCATCTCAGCGGGCTACTCGCAGTCGATGCAGAGCCAATCAGGTGGATGGCTTTCATTATCGGCGGAATCGTTGGATTGCTGTTAGTGGCAAGCCTGTTTGATTGGGCGCTGTATATACTTTCGGCATGGGCAGGTGCTACCCTGGTGACCGAGTCGATTGGGCTGCAAGCTACGGTTGGCCTGGTTGTGTTTTTCGCCCTATTCCTGCTGGGAATCATTATTCAGGCGAGCCTGTTTAGGTCTCGTCCAAAGCAGAACCCCGCTGAAGTTACCCAAGAAGATCTACAAGCGAAGAGGGAATAACCGTATTTTTAAGAGAGGATAAGGATTTCAGCAGATTTTATCCGCAGTTTGGATTGTAGATAACCCTCGTCCATGGGGGTATGCAGTAACAGCATGTCTGTCGGGAAATGCATTCGTTACTGCCCTTGTCGATAGATAAGGATAAGAAAACAAGATAAGGCTGATGGTTAATCCATGGCAGGTGGTTAACCTTCAGCCTGTTTTTAATGGCCTTGCCGGTTCACCCTGCTTTGCCAAGATTCTAAAGCCTCTGAAACTCATTGATGTAAAACTATGGATGAACGTAACCATCGCTGGGGTCTCACGGGGAGATCCTGGATTGCATAAACCTGGTAGATAAATGTACATTCCCACTTGCGTGAGTTGCCTGCAACGTTATGATGTTCTATTATTCTTGCCGCGATCAATGGAAAGTTAAGAAGAAAGCTCCAACCAGTGCCATTCCTGGTTGGAGCTTATGTGGTGATTAATAGATCGGATTTAGTTTTCTTAAGTTATGAGAGATAGGTATCCAATGCAGATAAGCTCCGCTTGGTTTAAAAGGTTTTCAACCTGGATAGTATTAGACCTGCCATCGGGAAGAAAGTCTCCCAATAATGGAACAGGAAAGCCAGGATAAGAACCAGGAAGAGAACCAGGATAAGCAGAATCAAGACCGTGCGTCGAGTCTTGGCGCGTTTGGATTTTGGGTCACTTTGCCCGGACGCCTCTGATTTTATTGCCGCATTGCGAGTGGATGCATTGACATCAACATCGCTGGTGCCAGATAAGTCCAGGATATAACCACAGTACCCGCAGTATTTGGCACCTGGTCTGACGGGTCGTTGGCAGTTAGGGCAGTTCGTTGGCATGGTTGTCCTCCTATGGATCAGTTCTTACCAGCTTAATAATATCTCAAAGTAGATGTTTGGGGATAGTCTCCCGAATAAATCCCCCGCAAGCATTGAATCTTTGGGGAATTGATACCAAACATCAATCATTACAATTCCAGAGTATCGGTCAAACCCAGCCCGATTTATGCTAAGGCACCGGCCATGGTACGGTTACCCAATTGGTATATCCGTGTTTTTCAACCCCATAGATTCTGGCATGTGACTGTTCGGAGCAACCAGGTTCATCCAGGACCGTAAGGATGGTTTCCCAGGAGCCAATGGGTAAAAAGCTGAACTGGCCTTTTTGACATAACCAGGCTTCGACCAGATAGGGGTATTGAAGGGAATCATCCCCAGCTCTCAGGTTGATTGGATCCCAAGTAATGATTACACTGTTCCCGCTTCGATCCGCCTGTACCCCTGTGACAGGTCCATAAAAGGGTGATTGGGGCAACGGCAATGAGGCAGGAGTTACACTCATCACGTCGCCATGAATATCTATCAGTGAAGCCTTCACCCAACATGGATTGTTTCCACCGATGGCCTGGATTACGATCCAGGTACCCAACTCATTTCGCCCAATGATCTCAATATTATTCCCTGGATACAAACCGTACTTGTAGAGATAAGCAGCCCCCGGACCGTAACGACAGTTGGCTTGTTCCAGTACAGTACCTCTCAGGATGGCATAGGTCGAGGTAAGGGTGGGTGTAGTCGTAGGTGGAATTGTGGGCGTCAGGGTCAAAGTACTTGTGGATGCTAAAGTCGAGCTGCGGGTGGATGCTGGATTTATTGTGGCGGATGGTTCAATCGTTTGGCTGGGTGTAGGGGGGAGGGTGGCGGGCTGTACTATTTGCGAGGCCAATGTTGGAGGCGTGGTTTGGTCAATCAAGGTAGCTGATCTCACAGGGCTAACTTTCCCTGGCAGGGAGAATGGCTTGCATGCTGCTGCCACCAAGGAAAGTACCAGCCACAAAAGAGATAGGGTACCAAGGAGATTTTGCCTTTTAAACATCCGGTGAGTAGAAAGCTCATGCCTGCTTGCTTAAGCAGGAATTACTTCAATGAGAATAACAGTGGTATTATCCGCACCGCCAGCCTGGTTCGAAGCCTCAATCAAATGGTCGCAAGCCTCTTGAGGTGAGCCGGCTTCCAGAATGATCTTTTGTATGGTTGGGTCATCCAGCATTCCGGAGAGCCCATCCGAGCAAAGCAGCAATTTGTCATTGACGAGCAAGTTTTGGGTGGACATTTCCGCTTCCACGTGGGGCTTGTCGCCCAGGCTGCGATAAATCACGTTCCGTTGTGGGTGATTTCGAGCATCCGCCGGGCTAATTTGCCCAGTGTCGACCAGATGTTGGACCAGCGAATGATCGGTGGTTAAGCACCGGATGGTGCCTTCCCTGATCAGGTAAGCCCGACTATCTCCCAAATGAGCAAGATATGCTTGACCACCAAGCAAAAGAGCGCACACCAAAGTCGAACCCATATCACTGCCTGCATTTTGCCGCGATTCAAACACTGCCAGGTTGGCTGCCTGTACAGCTTGCCTGAGCCAGAGATTATATTCGTCTGATGCGAGTTCGCGAAGTGAAATTATCTCGCTAAATGCCTTTTGTGTAACTGCCTGGATGGCGAGGCTGCTGGCGAGCTCACCTGTGGCATGCCCGCCCATACCGTCCGCCACTGCAAATAACCCGGCTGGTTGTGAGATTCCCCTCAGCATGCGGCTCAGGGCAACGCAGACCAGGCTATCTTCATTCCGTGAACGCATCTCACCTGGATGTGTGCGCCGACCGACCAGATAATCGATATTGACAGGTAGGATTCCAGCTTTAATGATCGATCCAATCTGATTAGCTAATTCAGCACCCCTCGTGAAGCCTTCACCCACCAATGCCCGGTGAAACAACTCGTTTAAACCCGGCGACAAGGTTGGATCTGTACTATAACTGGCTTTTCCAGTCATCCATGAATACAAGCTAAGTGCGAGCAGGCGAAAATCATTGATCTTTTCGCGGTCCGCCAGCATGGGTAATACGCGCACACCAGAAAAATTTCGCCAAACGATTCTATCTTCGATCATGCCGAAATTAGACGGGTCAAGCTCTTCACCCAGCACAACCCCATGAGCATGAAGATAATCAAGACCTTCAGCGAGACGTCGACCCCACTCCAGAACGCGTATTACCTCTGGATGTGAAGGAAGCTCTTCAGAATAAGGCGTGACCAGGTAAAAACGTACACTACCAGGTAGCTCCTGTTTGAATGTGATAATGGGCGGGTGAACACAGGGATGGACCAGGTGAAGGTCGATGATTTCTTCGAGATAGCCAAATCGATCGTTATCGGCCTCGCGGAGGAATAATAGAGGTGAATCTTGTTCCAATGGACTTCCACATTGGGTACAGAAATTTTCCCGCTCTGTTTCTATTGGTGGGTGGATAGTCCGACAATCCGGATTTGAGCAAATGCGCGTGCATGCAGATCCTGGCTCGCATATTTCGCTCACCGTATAATGGAATTCATGTTCGTCAAGGTAGACCAGTGCGATACATCGAAACCGGTCGCCAATGATCGATCCTTCTGGCCGGCTCGAGTAGCCGGGTGGTGTGATTGGTCCTTCAACAGGTTTTGGTGGGATTGGTGCTTCTCGAGCAGGTGGAGAGGCTACAGTTGCATCCGGACCGGGTTCGATTGCAACGGGTAGGATTGGACCGGCTTCAGGAGGTTCAGGTTTGGTTGATGTGAGCTCTGCTGGCTCGGGAATGGTCGTAGTGGGTTGAACGAGTAATATTGCTCCACAGCGGGAGCAAAAAGCAGCTTCAGGGCGATTTTCAGCTTTACATTTGTGACAGATTGCCATGGTCATCTCCTCAGTGTAACTTGTTATTCACACTACCAAAGGTCCTTGAGTTCCATGTTCAGAACCTGGCATACTCCGTCCGTCCGACATTCTCCTCAGAACATCGCATCGGTCGTGTGCATTAGCCTGTCCTGGCTCCCAGGTCAAGTTAGTCGGTGTTGCCTCACCAATAAAATTGTCAAGCATTCTCGCTTGTAACAAGAGCCTCAGACGAGGGAATCAGCGTATCAGCAGTCACCTCATAGCCTCTTTCAGCCAGCATTTCCTGGATTGCAATTTTTCGAAAACGCCATACCTTGCCAAGTTTAATTGCTGGCAGCTCTCCACGGCGAGCCATGGAACGGATGGTTTCGGGTTGCAATTGCAGGTATCCAGCCATATCCTCCACCGTCCAGAGTGGATCGGTAAGTTCGGTGATACCATTTCCGTGTGGGAAGTCAGGGCTGTAACAGCTGCCATCTACATGAGCCTGTTTAATCATCATCGGCAAGCTCCTGGAGCTTATAAGTAACTGGTAGGCGTGTGAATGGGTTTTGAAACATGGGTTTATACTGGTTTTTGTGTGAATGCATCGGTATATACGAGGATGCATGAATCATACCAGATGAACCATAAATACGCTTTGATGTACGGTAGGAGCTTGATTGCTTTTGGAACAACAAAATGGAAGGCAGATTAATCTATGGATGGCAGGATCTGGTGTCCATTGATCCAAACCGCAGCGACCTGCCACTCAGAGGTCACCCAGATGAAGTCTGCTTTGACATCTATGGCAAGGCTACCCAGGGAGGATTCCAAACCGAGGAGACACGCAGGAACCCGACTTACACTGGGTAGTGCGTCTGACAGACTGTAAACGGTGAATTCCATCAATATGCGCAATGCTTGGTCCACGCTGAGCAAGCTGCCTGCCAGCCGGCATCTTTGAGGCGGGTGTTGATAAGCCTGGCGATATGACGTGGGGAGGCAGATAGCGCAGGTACCTGCCCCCGCCCCCCTGGTGTCCAGGCGATGCCCTAAAGGGTCGTTGGCTTATAGTGAAGATATTCGATTATAACCATCCCCTATGTTCAATATTGGTCTTTCTGCCCGCTTATCATAACTAGTATTCAAACGAGTAGGAGATGGAGTTTAATACCTATTCAGTATAATTATCTCGCTTGCGAGAAGAACAATAGCTTCATTACATTGGATGCGCGATTCATTATTCTGCCCTTAGCCGATAACCAACCCCGGGTTCCGTGATGATGTAGCGTGGGCGGGTAGGATCAGGTTCGATCTTTCGACGTAGATTGCTCATATTTACGCGGAGCAGGTGCGCCTCACTCTCATAGGCACTTCCCCATACCTGTCGAAGTAGTTGATGATGGGTTAATACTCTACCGGCATTTTGGACCAGGATGCGTAGCAGGTCATATTCCGTGGGTGTCAGAGATATTTCCTCACCACCAACTTTAACCTGACGGCGAGTAAGATCTACTTTTAGATTATCTGTTTCAAAAACTGGATCAGATGCTGATTGTGTGGAATGCCTGAGTGCAGCGCCGCATGCGTGCCATCAACTCCCCACTACTGAAAGGCTTAGTCAGATAATCATCTGCTCCTGCATCAAGTGCACTGATTTTGTCGCTTTCCTGCTCGCGTACTGAAAGAACGATGATAGGAATGTGTGTCCATTCACGCAGCTGGCGCGTGACTTCAACACCATCCAGATCTGGTAATCCTAAATCAAGAATGATCAGGTCTGGTCTGTCTGCCACGGTCATATTCAAGGCTTCTTTTCCCGCCGCTTGCCTCGTAAACTGTGTAACCCTGGGCATTCAGCGCTGCATGCAGATATCGCCGAATCGCCCGTTCGTCATCCACCACCAAAACCCGTAATCCAATCTCATTCATCGGTCACCAGTTCCTTCCAATGGAACTCTTATCGGTAAAGATTGCCCCTCCCCCACGCCGATTTTCGGCTCGGATGCATCCATTATGTGCTTCGACAATACCCTTGCATATCGATAAGCCTAACCCGGTGCCGCTCACGTTATCGGGTCGCTGCACCCGATAGAATTTATCGAATATTCGCTCAAGATCGTCTGACCGGGATGCCCTCTCCCCTATCGGCTATGGAGATTTCCAGGGTCTTGCCTGGATACTCGTGCCTCGAATTTCAATTGGCTTTTCCGGAGGTGAATACTTCAGGGCATTATCGATTACATTGACCAGTACTCGGCTGAACAAAACGAAATCCAAGGGAACGAGCGGGATTGTTTGGAGATATCTCCACGTTCACCTGGCGGTTCTTGAGAGGGAGTTCCAATTTGCTCCAGGGCTGACCCAATCAATTCCTGCACGTCACACGCTTCTCGATGAAGGTTGCATAGCTCCCGCTTCAAGGCGGGTGATATCCAATAGATTACCCACCAGCCGGTTCAATCGTTCAGCTTCTTCGCGTGCCGTTTCAATTAAGCTTCCCTGAACTTCTTCATCCAGGGCAGGACTGGCTTCTTCCAGGCTGCTCAAGGCACCTGTGATTGATACAAGCGGCGTGCGTAGATCATGTGAGATTGAATTTAGCAACGCCGTTTGTAATTTTTCTGTTGCTTCCAAAAGCTCCGTCTGACGCGCCTGCTCAGCCAAACGTGCACCTTCGATTGCCAATGCCACTTGATTAACGAAAGTATCCAATGTCCGGCGTTGGTCCGGGCTCATGTATGAATTTGGACTTGCCGGCTTTACTCCAAGCACGCCTATCACTCCGGACGTGGTCTTAAGCGGTTGGTAATGCATCGATGCGTCTGGCAATGTATCCGTCCCGCGTCCAGCCAGTTGACCATGCTCAAACGTCCAGGTAGCTACCGCCAGCTCATTTTCAGCGACTACTAGGCCTGGACTGGCAGTATACAACCTCAATTGATCTCCTTCCGGTAGAAAAATGGCGACTTCACGGCTAAATGTTTGACTAATATGGGAGATAATCGTTTTTGCTACTGCCTCCAACCCGACTGTGGCGGTCAGGTCATGCCCCAGCTCATACAAAGCAGCAGTTTGAGCTTCACGCCTCTGAGCAGCATCTGCCTGCTCACGCACTTGTGCAGTTAGGTAGCTGATCACCAGGCTTACTGCTAGTCAATCCAAGAAAGGTCAGAATATATTCAGTATCCGACACTGCCAGGGTCAGGCTCGGATGGAACGAAGAAAAAATCGAAGGCCACCACACTCAAAATCGAAGTGAGAATAGCAGGACCGCGTCCAAGAAATATCGCTGCCACAACCGTGGATAATAAGTAGATCACCACCAGGTTAGTAGGAGAAATATAAGGAGCAACCAGGGCACATACACCAGTAGCCCCAGCTACCAATGCAATTCCCCAAAAATATCGGCGCCACGGTCTGTGGGGTTGCCAATATTGCTCAGGTTGTTTATATGATGGTTGGGGATCACTATTGACGAAGTAAACATCAATTGGCCCGCTATGGCGGATCAATTGATCCGTTACGGAGCCGCGAAGCAACTCACTCCATCGTGAACGTCGCGATTTTCCGATAATGATTTTGGTTATATTTTGATTACGGGCGTAATTTGTCACTGTCTCTGCAACTGATTGGCCTGAAATGGTGATAGACTTGGCACCTAGTTCTTCTGCCAATCGCAGCATGCGATCAACACGGTCACGCTGTTCTGTGGTCATTCTGATTTGTTGTGGAGTTTCAACGAAAATGGCAATCCATTCAGCCTTCAGCTCATCAGCCAGACGGCGAGCTGTGCGGATTAATCGTTCGCTAACCGCACCAGGACTTACACATACCAGTAAGCGCTCTCCCGCGGGCCAGGGGCCGGGAATGGCTCGCTTTCCCATGTAATCCAACATTTGGTCGTCCACCCGTTCAGCTGCCCGCCGCATGGTCAGTTCGCGCAACGCTGTCAGGTTGCCTTGGCGAAAGAATTTCTCAATGGCGCGCTCGGCTTGTTCTGGAATATAAACCTTGCCCTCCTTCATCCGGTTCAGCAGCTCGTCAGTCGGTAAATCGATTAGCTCAATATCGGTGACTTCATCAATCACACGATCCGGGATGGTTTCGCGTACCTTGGTACCCGTGATCTGGGCTACTACATCATTCAAGCTTTCCAGATGCTGGATGTTTAGGGTCGTGTAGACATTTATCCCGGCAGATAGCAGTTCTTCTACGTCCTGAAAGCGTTTGGTATGCCGCGAACCAGGCGCGTTGGTATGAGCCAGCTCGTCCACCAACACTAGGCGCGGCCTGCGCTCCAAAACTTGGTCTATATCCATTTCCTGGATTTGAATATTCCGATAGGTTGTGGTTTTTGGTTGGATTACCTCCAAGCCAAGTAACATATTTTCTGTTTCTATCCGTTTGTGAGTTTCTACATACCCTACTATAACGTCCACCCCTTCAGCTTTTCGCTGATGGGCAGCCTCGAGCATGGCGTAGGTTTTACCAACACCAGCAGCGTAACCGAAGAAAATCTTAAGGTGGCCTCGCGCCTGCTGCCTCTCTTCAGCTTGGATACGTGCAAGAAGATCGTCTGGATCAGGGCGATTTACAGGAGGCATGGGATTCATTCAATTACGCTCCATTTCCTATTTTATCCCATCTAATGCCAGGTTGAGCTCGAGAACATTGATGCGCGGTTCTCCCAACAACCCGAACTGCCGTCCCTCGGTAAATCGGTCGACAAAAGCATTTACAACCTCTTCGCTCAGGTCACGTGCTTTGGCAACACGCGGCACCTGGTATAGGGCGGCTGCGATACTGATATTCGGGTCTAGACCACTCCCAGAAGCGGTAACCAAATCCACCGGGATAGGCGAATTATTGGTCGGATCGGCAGCCTTCAATGCAGCAATACGAGCTTTAACCTGCTCTGTCAAAGCCGGATTTGTAGGTCCTAGATTCGAGCCCGTTGAAGCGGCAGCATTGTAGGGAACAGGTGAAGTAGCTGAGAAGCGCCCCCAGAAGTCGCGCGGGTCGTCAAAGGATTGCCCAATTAACTCAGTTCCTACCACTTGACCATCCTGTACGATCAGGCTGCCATTCGCCTGATGTGGGAAGATCGCTTGAGCGATTCCGGTGATTACTAGGGGATATAAAACCCCTGTCAATATTGTGAATATGGCAATAGAAACGATTGCCGGTCTAAATTGTGATCGCATATCAACCTTTGATTGCGGCTTCCATCCGCATTGTATTTACCAATGCCTCTGCCTCAGCCAATCGCGCCCGTTCGAGCGCTTGCGAAGCCTGATTGGCAAGATTGTTTAGCAACCGGCTGCCTTCTTCAGGTAACCAGCCGTTCCCACGCCATATACGGATTTCTCCAACCAGCCCTGGTGAAGCCAATAGTGGTAGAATCCGGTCTGGGCCTACGCCCCCTTCCACGCCTGGTGGAACTTTCACTATTAATGGGGACGATTTATTCTCAGGTTGAATGCCTACTTCCACCAGCTCAGCCGCGAACATTATCTGTAAATTCGTTGCCAATGCATAGACGACTGCCTCCTGGGTGCGCAGCCCTGCCAAGGCTGCACTCATCTCGTACATAAAATGGGCTTCTCGCTCACTGGACCGGGCTTTAGATAAGCCGGATTGGATCCTACCGATGACCACAATCGATACAACCAGAAAGATCGCCAGCACCAACCAGCCCTCAAGCTGGCCCACAGCAAAGGTATAGAAGGGAGGAATAAAAAAGAAGTCGAACGCCAATGCTGCAGACACGGCTGCGCAGACACCCGCTCCTTGCCCCCATTGCGCTGCACTCCACCCGACTGGCACCAGGTACAACAAGGCTATAACGGCTTCACCTAGCGTATCCCGCCCAATAAACAATAAAGGAATCGTCAGGACTACGACGCTTAGAAAGGCGAAGAGAGAGTTGAAGTAGATTGTGGATGAAAAAGATAAGTGGGTTCTGTTCATAATTTACCTCTCCAGGATTGTGGTTTTAATAAATCTTTTTGACTAAAGACTTGTCAGTCGGCTATACCAGGTGTAAAAAGACCAGCAGCATATCAATCAGCTTAATTCCGATAAAAGGCGCAACCAAACCTCCCAGTCCGTAGATGAGCAAATTGTCGCGTAAAAGCTGGGCAGCACCTTTGGCTCGATAAGGAATGCCTTTAAGTGCCAGGGGGATCAAAGCTACGATGATTAATGCATTGAAAATCACCGCCGAGAGGATGGCACTTTCCGGATTGGCAAGACGCATCACATTAAGTGCCCCTAACTGAGGATAGGTGCTGGCGAAGGCCCCTGGAATGATGGCAAAGTATTTTGACACGTCGTTGGCAATACTGAAGGTAGTCAACGAGCCGCGGGTCATCAGCAATTGCTTACCGATTTCCACGATCTCGATCAACTTGGTAGGGTTGCTGTCTAAGTCTACCATGTTGGCTGCTTCCCTGGCTGGCTGGGTGCCAGTGTTCATCGCCACTGCTACGTCGGCCTGAGCTAGAGCCGGGGCATCGTTGGTACCATCACCAGTCATAGCTACCAGCCGTCCACCAGCCTGGTATTCACGGATCAGCTTTAATTTGTTCTCAGGGGTAGCCTGGGCTAAAAAGTCGTCCACCCCGGCTTCGGCTGCGATGGCGGCTGCCGTGAGTGGGTTGTCACCGGTGATCATCACGGTCTTGATGCCCATCTTTCGGAGCTGGGTGAAGCGTTCCTTGATCCCGCCTTTGACGATGTCTTTGAGGTGGATCACGCCCCAAGCCTCTCCGTTACGTGTTACAACAAGTGGTGTGCCCCCATCGCGGGCAATTCCTTCCACAAGGCTTTCCAGCTCTGCTGGGACCAGCCTCCCTTTTTCCTTGATAAGGGTAACCATGGCGTCAGGAGCGCCTTTGCGGATCGATGCTCCGTCCATGTCCACTCCACTCATGCGGGTTTGGGCAGAGAAGGGGATGAAACGGGCGTCGGATGAGGTCTCACTGCCAGCCCCTACCGTCCGCCCACGCAAACCGAATTTCTCCTTAGCCAGCACCACGATGCTACGGCCCTCCGGCGTCTCGTCAGCCAGGGAAGAGAGCTGAGCAATTTCTGCCAGTTGCTGTTGGCTGATATTTGTCACCGGGATGAACTCGACGGCTTGCCGGTTTCCCAGGGTGATGGTGCCGGTCTTGTCGAGTAAAAGCACGTCAACATCTCCCGCGGCTTCCACTGCCCGTCCGGAAAGAGCGATCACGTTGCGCTGGATCATTCGGTCCATGCCAGCAATACCGATAGCCGAGAGCAACCCACCAATCGTGGTCGGGATTAAGCAGACCAACAGCGCTACCAGTACTGTGATGGTTATCGGTGTGCCCTTTTCGGCGGTCTGCACGCTGTAAAGGGAATACGGCAAAAGGGTCATACAAACCACCAGAAAGATTATCGTGAATGCGGCCAAAAGGATATTCAGTGCAATCTCGTTGGGGGTCTTCTGGCGCTTGGCTCCTTCGATCAGCCCGATCATGCGGTCTAAAAAGCCTTCGCCTGGGTTGGCAGTGATTCGCACCACCAACCAGTCAGATAGCAGGCGCGTGCCTCCAGTGACCGCGCTGCGGTCACCGCCCGACTCCCGGATCACCGGTGCACTCTCACCTGTGACTGCGCTCTCATCCACCGAGGCAATCCCTTCGATCACTTCACCATCCACTGGGATGATATCGCCGGCTTCAACCAGGAACAAGTCGTCCTTGCAGAGAGAAGCGGAAGGCACAGTGTCATAGCTGGCGTCACGGTGGGGTTGGCTCAGTTTCTTTGCCTGAGTTTCTCGGCGTGTCTTGCGCAGGGCTTCTGCCTGTGCCTTGCCGCGGCCTTCGGCTACAGCTTCAGAATAATTGGCGAATAAGACCGTGAACCACAGCCATAAAGCCACCGCACCGATGAAGGCTGTTGGGGCTTCTCCGTGGCCAGCCAGAGCCTGGACCCATAACAGGGTAGTCAACAGGCTACCAACTTCTACCACGAACATGACCGGGTTACGTAGCATGTGTCGCGGATTGAGCTTGATAAAAGCGTCGGATACTGCGCGGAGGTATAGCTGGCGCTTAAGAAATTTGGATTTCCGTAGTTGAGTAGTCATAGCATAAACCTGGTCAGAAAGACGAGTCGCGAGAAATATTGTTATACATTACATGTATTGTTTTACCAAAGCATCAAATGCTCCACGATCGGTCCCAAGGCCAGGGCAGGGAAGAAGTTCAAAGCCCCAACCAGAATGACAACTGCGATCAACCAGACGATAAAGAGAGGCGTATGCGTGGGGAGAGTGCCGGCGCTCTCCGGGGTCTTTTTCTTTTTCGCCAACGAGCCGGCCAGAGCCAGAGTTGGAATGGCAAGGAAAAAACGCCCGATCAGCATGGCGATCCCGCCGGTGAGGTTATAAAATGGGTTATTGGCACCGATGCCAGCGAATGCGCTACCGTTGTTGTTCCCCTGGGAGGTGAATAGGTAGAGCACCTCACTGAAACCGTGCGCACCGGGGTTGTAGATGGTTGCCTTGCCAGGAGTTGTCAGTACCCCGATTGCGGTGAGCACCAATACGGTGATCGGCATGATCAATATCAACAGTGAGGCCATTTTCATCTCGTATGCTTCTATCTTTTTACCCAAGTACTCGGGTGTGCGGCCAACCATGAGACCGGCTACAAAGACAGCCACAATGACGAAGACTAGCATACCGTATAAGCCTGAACCGACCCCACCGAAGGAAACTTCACCCAGCATCATCATCCATAGGGGGACCAATCCCCCAAGAGGTGTGTATGAGTCATGCATGCTGTTGACTGAGCCATTCGAGGCAGCCGTGGTTGTGGTCGCCCACAAGGCAGAATTTGCAATGCCAAAACGGACCTCCTTGCCTTCCATATTTCCACCTGGGTTGTTGGAGCTCGCGGTCTGGTCTACCCCCAAGCTGGAGAGGACGGGGTTGCCACTTTGCTCGGAAGCCAAAGCCAAGCCCAAAGGCACCCATAGTAGTAATAACATCGCGGCAAGGATAGCCCACCCCTGGCGGGTGGAACCGACCATTTTTCCAAAGGTATAAGTCAGGGCAGCCGGGATGAGCAGGATGGAAAGCATTTCCAAAAAATTGGAGAATGGGGTGGGATTCTCGAATGGGTGGGTTGAGTTAGCATTGAAAAAGCCTCCACCATTCGTTCCAAGTTGCTTGATGGCAATCTGGGATGCAGCTGGTCCAAGCGACAGAACTTGCGTCGTTAGTGGAACTGTTTCCATCACCGGATTCCCTTGTGAATCTGTCACCCGGTTGCCATTGGCGTCCAGCTTGGGTTGTTGGTAGCTGGAAGGTTGCAGCACTGTTACCTGCTTGTACGGAGAAAGGGTCTGAACCACGCCCTGACTAACCAGGAGCAACGCAAGGATGATCGACATTGGCAGTAGGATGTAAAGTGTTCCGCGGGTGAGATCAACCCAAAAGTTTCCTAATTTCGTGGTCTGCTTGCGTGTCAGTGAGCGGATGAAAGCCACCAGGACAGCCATTCCGGCTGCTGCTGAGACAAAGTTTTGCACGGTAAGGCCAACCATCTGGGTCAAGTAGCTAAGCGTGGTCTCGCCCCCATAGTTCTGCCAGTTGGTGTTGGTGACAAAGCTAACGGCTGTATTGAAAGACAGGTCGGGGGCCAAAGCGCTGAATTTCTGGGGGTTAAGTGGTAGCAACTCCTGAAATCGCAATAGAAGATAGACTACCAGGAAGCTTATGGCACTGAAGATCAGCAAGGCAATGGAATATTTTTTCCAATCCATCTCATCCTGCGGATTGACACCCAGCATACGGTAGCATATGCGCTCCAGAGGGTGAATCAACCACTCGAGAAAAGTGGTTTCACCCTGATATACACGCGCCATGTATAAGCCAAGCGGCTTGACCAGCAGGACTAGGAAAATGAAATAGATCCCGATTTGAAGATAGCTATTGAGTGTCATAGGGCTCATCAATGAATTTATTAATCGAACCACTCAGGTTTGAACAGCGCTAGCATGAGATAAACCAAAAGGATTAACGCGATGAGCCCAGCGATTAGATATAAGAAATTCATATCAATCCTCCATCAACCGCTGGCATAAAACCAACAAGCCCCAACAAGCGAGGAAAAAAACCAAAACAATAGCGAGATAGATGATATCGATCATATGCAACCTGATTTGGATTAATTTACACGCCTACTATATCGCCATCAACGTCAATTTAGTGGCAAAGAATAGCCAAAAAGGGTCAAGAAAGTATTAAGATATAAGTCGAATAATCTCACCTAAATCTAAAATGTGGGCTAATAGTTCTTATTTCCCCTTTTGGACAAGGTTGCGGATCACCTTTCCTTGCTTCATTCTGTGGTGCAGTTCGGGTGCAATTTGGGTGCAGATATCCTGATAATGTATGGTTATCGTGGATATGCTGGACAATCTTCCTTTATTTTAGTTGCATAATTGGACGTTTTACTACCACATATTTGTGCTGGACTTAATGGACACCCCTTACCCCTTCCTTCCTAGGAGGGTGCTTTTAAAGGCTTCAGGGACATCTCACAGTATTTGATGCATTTCCTCACAATTGCAGGGTGGCGATTATAAATATAGCTCATGATCGGGACTTATGAATAATCTTAATTACGTCATTTTTAACAATATTGGCAATTCTATCGGAAATGGATATTGGCAAGGTAGATCCCATGGGTTTTGGTGCTGATATATGCACAATTGGGATGTGAGGGATAGATGCTGATCGATTGAATGGCGAGGGTACTTAAGGCAGAATCAACTACATTCCAGGAGAGGCCGTCGTCTGTGGAGTAGTAGGCACCAGAAGTCGTTCCAGCATAGATCAGGCCTGGCATGGTCATATCCACCGCGATGGCGGTGATCGCCTTGTCAACCAAACCCAATTGTGACAGTGTACCCGATTGGTAGCGGTAGATGCCATTGCTCGTTCCTGCATACAGAATACCCGGCGTGGTTGGTGAAGTTGCCAGGGAATAAAAAGTCACTGGCAAGGCTGCATCTGTCCAGGTGGCACCACCATTCAGGCTAATCTTCAGCTTGCCAGGGGAGGCTGTTGCTGCATATATTGTATATGGATTTACCGGATCGACAGCCATGCTTGTGATGGATTCACCTCTCAACCCAGCATATTGCCAGCTGGCTCCATTATTTATGGTTTTGTAAACTCCCGATCCGCCTGTTCCCATGTAAGCGATTTGCGCGTTGGACGGTGCGTAAGCCATTACCAAGAGATTAACATTAGCAGCCTGATTGGCAGACAGCGTTTCAGGTGAATTGTCGAAATATTCCTGGTCTTTGTATATAGCAAATGGATGATCGACCGGGTAGGCGGGCTGGGGAGATATCGTGAGGGGCAAACCCAGCCCGATGCTAACCCAGCCCGTGTTGTCATTCAAATCATCCCGGTACAAACCTCCGGTATCGGTCAAAGCGTAGAGCAGGTTTGGATTGGATGGGTCCATCACCAACGCATGGACGAATTTGTCTCCCAGGCCAGTGTTCAGCTCAATCCAAGTCTGCCCATGATCCAGTGAGCGGAATACCCCTGCTCCATATACGCTGGTGAAGAGTCTGTTTGGATTGGAAGGCGAGACGATGACGGTGGTCGGCATGGTATTTTCGATACCATTATTCGCATGTTGCCAGCTCACGCCGCCATTCGAGCTACGGTAGATGCCATCTCCGGCCGTGCCAGCAAACAGGTTCGATGATGTGATAGGGTCGACGGCGAGGTTATAGATCAGGTCAGCTTGTAGCCCTGATGGTTGCCAGGAAATACCACCATCCACTGTCTTTATGATCCCACGAGTAAATGTTGCCAGGTACACGGTGTCGGTATGAACGGGATCGATCGCCATGTTATAGACTTTAGTGAAAGCGATCCCGCGGTTGGAAAGGTACCAGTCATTACCCCCATCGATGGACTTATAAACTGTATCGTAATGCCAGACCCCGTAAAAAAGTGTGGTCGTGTCGGATATATCCGGGCTGATGATGATGGCTCTACCCGAATCATCAATGATCCCATCATGGATCGAATACCAGCTGGCGCCATAATCCGAGCTATGGTATGGACCATGCTCATGAGAGGCAGCGTAAATATTATTACTATATTTTGGATTGATCGCCAGGGAGTAAATCCAATCTTGGGCATCCTCACCGCCTACATCCACCAGCACCGAATTCCAACTATGACCGGCATCCACTGATTTGTATACCACACCATTCCAGGGTGGATTGCCATTATTTGAAATACCACGCGTACCGGCATACAAAGTGGAAGACGTACGCGGGTCAATGGCGATGGTATAAACCACAGCTTGCTCCTGCATGCCATTCCCTGACCAAACCCAGGTATTCCCACCATCCTTTGATTTATACACCTGGTTTTTATATGTACCAGCATAGATTGTTGAAGGATGGGTTGGATCTATGGCAAGGGAGTTGATGTAGAGGTTATCCAAATTGTGATTCGCTGGCTGCCAACTCTGGCCTCCATCCTGGCTTTTAAACACTCCCGACCCCCAAGTGCCAGCATATACCACTTTTGGATTAGACGGGTCGATGCTGGTTGTAACGATATAGCCTCCGTAAGGTCCAATCCATCCTCGGGTGTTCTGGGAGATAATGGGAAGGTAAGTATTATTGGCAGGTATCTGAGCAACAGAAAGGATGTAGCTGCCAAGGATTAGCAGGCAAACGATTATCAATGGGATGAGAATACGGTTAATCTTGGCAAACATCGCTGGATATTATATACGCAAAATCGAAAATGACCGTTATACTAGATGAGAATTAAGCGGGAATACACCGATGAGAGTGTCGCATGGCTAAACATATCCTGATTGTTGACGATGATGCTCTGATGAGGCGCAGCCTGGCGTTCAACCTGGAGCAAGCTGGTTATCATGCCAGCACCGCTGATAGTGCGGAGACTGCCCTGACGCAGATCCACCTGGATAAACCCGACCTGGTGCTCCTGGATATCAGTCTGCCGGGAATGGATGGTTTGGATGCCATGCGCCATCTTAAGGATCAATTTGACCTGCCGGTGATTTTCATCACCGCACGCCGGCGGGAGCTGGATGAAGCCCTGGGGTTGGAACTGGGTGGGGATGATTACATTACCAAGCCATTTGATTTTAATGTCCTGGTGGCACATATTAAAGCAGTATTACGACGCTTTGAACGGACCAGGATGTCCACCTCAGCGCTGATGACTTACCAAAGATGTTCCATTGGTTGTCGGAGACCTTATCGTCGACCCTCTATCCCATACGGTCACTTTAGCTGGAAAGCAGTTCGATCTACCGCGCAGGGAATTCGATCTTTTACACGCCCTGGCACTTCAACCCGGGCGGGTGTTGAGTGTGGATGAGTTGCTGGGCACCGTGTGGGGAGCAGAGTTTATTGGGCAACCACAGGTGGTTTATGTTCACATCCGCTGGTTGCGAGAGAAAATTGAGCAGCAGGCTGACCACCCAAAGAGGATTGTGACGGTGCGCGGTGTGGGTTATAAGCTGGTAGCGGAGGCATTCTAATGTTCCGAAGTTTACGCTCACGTCTGATCCTCAGCCATGCATTGCCATTGATTATTATCATACCCATCATGGGAGTGGCTTTGGCATGGCTGGTTGAGACTCGCGTGCTGCTGCCCAGCCTATCAAAAGCCTTAATGACGAATGCGGTGCTGCTGGCAAATGTTGCTGCGGACGAGCAGGAGTTGTGGACCAACTCAGCACATGCAGAATATTACTTAACCCACCTTAGGCATGATATCAGTGCCCGGGTTATGTTCCTCACACCGGGCGGCCAGCTCTTAGCATCCTCCGATCCAACTGAAGCGTCGACGGTGGGGATATTTCTCGACTTCGCGGGGGTTGCTCAGGCACGTGCTGGGCAGGTAGCAAGTTACACCTATTACAAAATCTCTTCTCCCGCGGAAGTCATCGATGTGTTTGTGCCTGTGCTCAATCAAAACCAGCAGCTGGTCGGGATATTACGCATGTCGTATACCTATAACAACTTGTATACAGAAATTGTGCAGTCACGCTATGTCATCGTGAGTACCCTGGCTGGTGGATTGTTGGTGGGGATTATCCTTGGTTGGAGCCTGGCATTGAATTTGAGCCGATCCATCCATCAGGTCACTCAGGCGATAAACGAGCTGGCTCATGGAAATCGTCAGGCACAGGTAACTACGCGCGGACCGGAGGAAATCCAGCTTCTGGCACAATCGTTCAACTTCCTTAGTGAGCGCTTGAGCAGTCTTGAAAAAGCCCGACGGCAGCTGCTAGCAAATCTGGTGCATGAGCTCGGACGCCCTCTGGGAGCCTTGCGCTCTGCCATTCAGTCACTTGCAAGTGGAGCAGGACGTGACCCACAGCTTTTGCAGGACCTGACCACAGGTATGGATGATGAAGCAGCCCGGTTGCAGCACCTGCTGGATGAGCTAGCACATTTGCATGGTCAGGTATTGGGTACACTCGAGCTGGAATACCAGCAGGTGGATTTGAGCAACTGGCTGCCCAAGGTACTTCGCCCCTGGCAGGAAGCTGCTCATGAAAAGCACCTGGAATGGCAAACCGAAATCCAGCCAGATCTTCCCGTGATAGATGCTGATCCCCTCCGTTTGGCATCTGCAGTGGAAAACCTGGTAAGTAATGCCATCAAGTATACGCCTTCCGGTGGGAGGGTATTAATTGGGGCAAGGGTTGAAGGATCGGAGATTTTGATTGAAGTGAAGGATAATGGCTCAGGAGTGGCGGTAGATGAGCAACAAAAGATTTACGAGCCATTTTATCGTGGCAATCAGGGGCGGCGCTTCAAGCAGGGAATGGGGTTAGGCTTGAGTATCGCCCGCGACCTGGTAGTAGCCCATGGTGGCAAAATCAGCCTGGAAAGTGAGCCTGGTACAGGCAGCCTGTTTACCATTCACCTGCCATTGATTAATAATTGATAATTTATTCAGATCAGTTCTACACCATTTTCAATAGATATTCGATGAATAGATAATTTGTCAGCTGGATCAGTATACTTTATGGTTAGAGCGGGGAATAAGTACCGCTTTATGATTTAGTTGGCAGAGGACAAAACGACTGTATCAAGTCGTTTTCCAAACATAAATCTATATAGAGTTCTACATGGATAGCAGTGCTTCAGTAATTATTTTTTCGAACACCAAATTCGGAGGTAGACATAACTCAGGAACCAGTCCAAGATCAAAAGGCATTGACACAAATCGTGAATAACAGTCTCCGAAAAGCCCAAGAACAAGTTTCTGGTCTTCGGAAAACCAATTCCAGACTTCTCTTTACCAATATTGTATGTTCCGCAGCTACCACCTTGGTAGCAGGGGGAACTGCAGCAACAGGTCCTTTAGTGGGTGAGGGACCTGCGGGTTGGCGGATCTCCTGCATCGTAGCGGCTGCATTCGCTTTCATCTCAGCAGTGATTACCGCGGTCATGCAACAAATGAATATCAGTGAGCGGCTATCACAGGGAAATCAATGCGTTAGTCGATTGAAGAATCTCGATTTATCCATCGCGGTAGGCAGTCATAGCTGGGAAGAGATTACCACTGAATACCGAGAGATCGTCAAGACTTATCCCGATCATATCGGATGATTAAACATTTGGCGTAATTCTTACCTGATCAGCACATTTTATAACTCACTATACTCTCTGCTTGGGAATTTCAACGGTAACTTAGCCTATCGATCCGTTTATTAATTATCCAGTGCGCGCATCCAATTTTTACAGTTTCTGATAATCGCACTCGTCCTGAGACTGACTAGAACGACAGGATAGAGTCTTTGATCCACGAAATTCCCTTAAATTATGACTGATGCCCGTCTGGTGAAAAAACGGAACTTCCGCCATTCTAAATGAGCTGATAGAACCCGCCGCATGAGGTAAATTTGTGCCTGTGGGGTAATAACCAGACTGCCTATTGATTTTGGACGGCACATCCTCATTGGTAAAAAAATTACTTCACCATGCTGGAATGGTCTTCCTTGGAGTAATCTCGGTTGAGTGTGTTTGAAATTTATCCCAACAATCAAAATCACATAAGCTTGGCTTAAGCTATCCATAGGGGGGAGATAAGGACAAAACTTGCCCGTCAGGACTATGATTGCCGACAATTGGGTAAGAATTTCTTAGTATTAAAAAGCAAAAACTTCGGAGGAAGCCATGAAAAAACAAATTCTCAGTCTAACAAGCCTTTTACTCGTCTCGGTAATGTTGCTTTCAGCTTGCAGCGGGGTATCTTCGGTATTTTCCAAAACTGCAAGCCAGGTAAATGTAGCCCAGGCAGCACCATCAAATACATCACAAGCAGGTCCTACGTCAAATGACAGCACAGCTTCATCGGGTGCCTCATCTACCAGTAACACAACAAAATCCGTGTCGCCAGCTACTAGCAGCGGAACGGATCTTCTGGCGGCTTATGAAAGTACGCTTGAAAGTATTTACTCAACCGTGAGCCCTCAGGTGGTAAATATTATGGTACTGTCACAAGCGAGCAACAGCAATCTCCAGAGTTTCCCCGGATTCAACAATAATCAACAGTCGCAACCTCAATACTCACAAGCTTTGGGTTCGGGATTCATTTGGGATACAAGTGGTGATATCGTCACCAACAACCATGTGATCGATGGTGCCACGAAGATCGAAGTCACTTTCTCAGACGGTACAACCGTTCCCGCCACCCGGGTCGGCGCTGACCCTTATAGTGATCTGGCAGTGATCAAGGTGGATGTATCAGCGGATAAGCTACAGCCTGTGACCATGGCAGACTCAACGCAGGTGAAGGTGGGTGAGATAGCGATTGCCATCGGTAATCCCTACGGTTTTGAGGGATCCATGACCGTCGGAAATGTGAGCGGTCTCGGACGCGACCTGCCTAGCAGCCAGGTTGACCAGGCCAGCGGAGCCTCTTATTCCATCCCGGATGTGATCCAAACAGATGCTTCGGTCAACCCAGGCAACTCAGGTGGTGTATTGGTAAATGATCAAGGTGAAGTGATTGGCGTCACTTCTGCACTCGAATCATCCAGTGGATCGAGTTCGGGGATCGGCTTTGCCATCCCTGCAGAAATCGTATCGAAGGTAGTGCCAGCGTTGATTTCAACCGGCAAGTATGACCATCCATATCTGGGCATTAGTGGTATTGATATGACACCTGACATTGCTCAGGCTATGAATTTACCTGCTGACACTCGTGGCGCATTGGTCGAGCAGGTTTCCGAAGGTGGTCCAGCCAGCAAGGCTGGATTGCAAGCAAGCAACACCACCGTTACCATCAATGGAGTACAAGGTACAGTCGGGGGTGATGTCATCACTGCTATCGATGGTCAACCCATCCATACGATGTCAGATATCATTGCGTATCTGGCGATCCATACCCAGGTTGATCAAACAGTGACCCTGACAATCCTGCGTAATGGTCAGCCCCAAGATGTAAAAGTGACTTTGGGTACCCGGCCAAGCCAGTAGATTTCATGAATTGTTCCTTCCCGCCATTCCCAAAACCAATCGGATTTGGGGATGGTGGGATGGGAAGAATAAAGTGGTGAGCTAATGTTCAATCGACGTGGTGTGCGCATCCTGATTTACCTGCTCTTTCTCCCCATCTTCTTGGGAGCTGGTTTTACCGGTGGCATATTGGTGGATCACTTCCTGATCACACCTACCATTGTCTCGGCCAGAACCTCAGCTCAGACGAACGGATTCGAGCTCCTAGGCCAGGCTTATCAGATCATCCAACAGAATTATGTGGATCACAGTGCGATCCAGGCGACTCAGCTGGAGTATGGAGCAATTAGCGGCATGGTTGACTCCCTGGGGGATACAGGCCACAGCCGGTTCTTAACCCCTGAGATGGTCAAGGAAGAAAACAACTTCACCCAGGGATCCTTTGAAGGCATAGGTGCAGAGGTCACGGTGAAGGATGGACAGGTAGTCATTGTTACACCCATTGATGGTTCTCCAGCGCAAGCAGCAGGGGTGAAACCAGGAGATATTATCTTGAAGGTGGATGGAGTTGAAGTTGCTGGTATGGGAATCAATGACGTGGTCAGCAAGGTCTTGGGACCAGCAGGTACGCAGGTGACCATAAACTTGCAAGACCCACAATCTGGCGCTACCAGAGATGTGACCATCACCAGGGCAAAGATAACTGTCCAAAACATCACCTGGAGTATTCTGCCTGGCACGACCATCGCCCACTTACGAATTGCAGCCTTCAGCCAGGGTGTGACGAATGATTTAATAGCAGCCTTGAAACAGATTCAGGCTCGAGGCGCGACGGGCATCGTGCTGGACCTGCGCAATGATCCGGGTGGTCTGCTCGATGAAGCGATTGGTGTATCCAGCCAATTTCTGGGAAGTGGGAATGTATTATTAGTCAAGAATGCTCAAGGCCAGGAGCAAGGATTGCCAGTCAAATCCGGTGGTTTAGCATTAAATATACCCATGGTGGTGTTAGTGAACCAGGGAACAGCCAGTGCAGCTGAAATCGTTGCGGGAGCGTTACAGGATGCTCATCGGGCAACCTTGATTGGTGATACCACCTTTGGCACCGGGACGGTACTTAACAGCTTTATGCTATCAGACGGCTCTGAGGTATTATTGGCGACAGAGGAATGGCTTACCCCCAATGGGCGATTGATTTGGCACCAGGGCATTTCCCCGGATGTAAGTATTAGCATGTCAGCCACAATAAGTCCATTAATACCTGAGACTGAAAATGGCATGACATCAGGACAGTTGCATAACAGTCAGGATGTACAACTACTAAAAGCAATCGATGCGCTTTCACAGGGGGTTAGAAAAGGTTGATAGAGGTAAGCAGAATCGGTTTGGTTGGTAAACCCTCCCCGGAAGTCCTCTCCTCCCTTCCGGGAAACTCCCTTTGCTGATTTAAGTATCCTTCCAGGAACGCCTTGAGTTTATATTTGTGTACCGTCGGTCGGCTTACTCCCAGATCGCGGGAGATGCTTCGTTCACTTTCCTTCTCTCGCAATCGGTAAATGATTTCGGTATAGATGTTCATGTGAATCCGCTCCATGTTCGCTGTTCCTCTCCCATAGTGGTCTTGGGAGAGATTCTGCCACAGTGGTAAACACCGGGCGACAATGGGTGGTAAACATCGGGCGATCACGCCCTGTAAACACCAGGCGACTATGACTGGTAAAGTCTACCCCGGTCAATGACATCTTCTTGTCACTTTTATCCAACAAGGGTGCAGTTGTGGTGCAGTTGGGGTGTTAAACAGTGGATTCAGATGATATGTTGGATAAACCTCACCCGATATATGGGATGTATTGGATAACTCAATACCATATGTGCGAGATGGACATTAGTAGCCTTGGCTATTAAATAAGCAGAGAATATGATATTGGAAAACTTTTTATCGGAAGACTTTCGCATGAGAGTAATATAGTCTTTCACCCTTCATTATTTGCATTATAGGTAGGATTCTCTCAATGTTGTCACAAGACTTCTGTTAGGAGATAGGTAAGTGTTCTTTGTCAAGTGTGTTGCTTTTGATGGGATTCTTCGGTATACTGGAAACAACTATGAATCGAGAATGCAATAGAAAAAAGTAGACAGATACGCGTAGAAAATTAAATAGGAATAAATCTTTCATAAGGAAAGGTTTGGTAATCATTATGAATAACTATCGAATTGCTGTATTACCTGGAGATGGAATAGGACAAGAGGTGACGCCGGAAGGATTGAAAGCACTTCAGACGGTAGCCCAAAAAACCGGCAGCTTTCAAATGCATTTTGACACTTATCCTTGGGGTAGTGAATATTATCTAAAAACCGGTCAGATGATGCCAACAGATGCATTAACTATACTCTCTGATTATGACGCCATCTACTTTGGCGCTATCGGATTGCCGGGAACAATACCGGATCATGTGACATTATGGGAATTCATACTTCCAATCCGTCAGGGTCTTGATCAATATGTCAATTACCGCCCCAGCAAACTACTGCCAGGAATGAAAGGTCCATTAAGGGATAAAGGACCAGCGGATATTGATTTTGTGGTCATCCGCGAGAATACAGAAGGCGAATATTCAGGTATTGGCGGTCGCGCTCATGTTCATACTGAGCAGGAGGTAGCAATCCAGACCAGCATATTTACTCGATTTGGGGTTGAACGCGTGATGCGCTACAGCTTCGAGTTAGCTCGTCGGCGCAGGAAGAAAGTAACAAGTGCGACGAAGTCTAACGCTTTCCAATATAGCATGGTGTTTTGGGATGAAGTCTTTGATTTAATCAGAGCGCAGTATCCTGACATTCAAACCGAAAAGTGGCATGTTGATGCACTGGCTGCTCGTTTTGTTACGAAACCAGAAACATTGGACGTGATTGTTGCCTCAAACCTATTTGGCGACATACTTTCTGATCTAGGAGGAGCCATTCAGGGGAGCTTAGGATTAGTGCCTAGTGGTAACCTTAACCCTGAAAAGAAATATCCATCGCTCTTCGAGCCGGTTCATGGTTCGGCTCCTGATATTATGGGGAAAGGAATTGCTAATCCAATAGCCATGATATGGGCTGGCTCTCTGATGTTGGGATTCCTGGGTGAAACAGAAGCTGCAAAGCTAATAATGGAAGGGATATCAAATACTGTATTAAAGGGACAGGTTATTACCCCTGATTTGGGTGGTACAGCATCCACATCACAGGTCGGACAAGCGATCTGTGACCAAATCTAGTCTGATGTGTCCAGACGCGTGTAGGCCGATAATCGCTCATTGCAGATCTCTGGTGGACACAATAATTGTTTAAGCCTACATCTGAACTACACCAACCGCCTATTCTCATAAGTCATACTGATTTGGATTCAAATAGCGTCGCTCCAGTGAGCCGAGTTTAGATGCTTTCAAGTATTTGTATTTCTTACGCGAGGATATTGTTCCTCGGGTATTAATTATTAACAGTTGAGGGTTCAAGAAGGCACCTCTGTGGACCAGGAGCACCATCTATTCCCATATCAGGCTCCGTCAAAAAAAGATCAATTTATAGCAATTGGTGACAGTTATTTATCCGACTTCCGGGAAATACCCCAGCTTATTAGAAATTATATGAGCTGTATTGGACAGTTCTGTTATGAAATAATCTCTCTTATCATCTCGTAATATCTGCATGGATAAACCCGAAATGTTTATTGCACCAGTCACATCTCCACCGTGCTCAAAGATAGGAACTGCGATTGAACCAAGACCCAATGTCAGCTCACTATCTTGGATCGCATAACCTTGTTCGCGGGTTTTCTTTAGCTCTTCCCGAAATTGGTTGGGATCGGTGATAGTAGTTTCTGTGCGGGGTACGAAATCGATCTTAGAGATCGACTGGTCCCAAGTTTCAATGGGCCGATATGCCAGCAATACTTTACCCATAGCAGTACAATAAGCTGGTGAGCGATGTCCGATTGGGGTCTGATAATTAAGTTTATCAAGGACCTCGATAACACCAACTGTTACGACTTCTACCCCGTCCAATATACCGAGTTTAACAGATTCATCGATACGTTTTGAGAGTTCATACATATGGGATAAGGCGACATCACGTACAGCGATACCCATTCGAGCAGGTAAACTCAAGGCAAGCATGCGTACCGATAGATGATAACGTTTGGTATCATCGTCTCGCACCAGATAGCCCAAGTGTTCCAAAGTGTATATGAAACGAAACACGGTTGCTTGGTCCAATTGGGTCATTGCAGCGATTTCCGAAACCTTTAAAGCTGGTTTTTTTACTGAAAATGTGGACAAAATCTTCAAGCCACGCACAAGTGAGGAAACAATATAATCTTCTTTTACTTCTTCAGAATTTAATACCATAATTTGCTTTCCATGTTAGCTTGTTAATTTTCACAGACCCAATATCCGGTAAATATTATAATACATTATGAAAAAAATTTTACATAATGAAATAGAGGGTGTTGAAAAACAAGATAATAATTGACCTTTTGGGGAAAATTTAATACAATTGAGACAATCACCCAAAGGAGGCTGGTATGGAAAAGCAACGATTTGTTGAGACTGGCAGCAGTTCATTTTTCGGAGAATATCTTTACGACCAGGTGGTTCCAGCCCATCACTTTCTGCGCCAACTGAAGCAAATCATCCAATGGGAGTGTTTCACGCAGAAGCTAATCCGGCTGTACAAAGGGGGCGGGGTAGTCGGGCGTCCGCCGTTTGATCCAGCATTGGTATTGAAAATGGAGCTGATCGCCTATTTATACAATCTGACCGAGCGACAGGTGGAAGTGTACCTGAATGAGAACCTACCGGCCAAATATTTTGTTGGACTGGCGGCGGATCAAAGTGCGCCAGATCATTCTACGTTGACAGTCTTTCGGGAGCGGTTGATACAGCGCGGCAAGCTGAAGGTGTTCGAAGAGATGCTGGAAGAGATTGTGAAAATTGCGCTGCGGAGCGGGATCCAGTTTGGCTCGATCCAGATCGTGGACAGCGTGCACAGTATAGCGAATGTGAACACGGACAAAGATCAAAAGCGCCAGAATAAAGGAAAAGGACCTCGGGATCCAGGCGCTCGCTGGGGGGTCAAGCACAAGCGCAAAGTCCAAACCGAAGATGGCAAAAAAGAAGAGCAGGTGCAGTATTTCTACGGCTACAAAGCCCATGTCAGCCTGAATGCTGAGAACGGTTTGATGACCAGCCTGGAATGCACTTCTGGGGAAGCTTATGACGGACATCACTTTACTTCGTTGGTTGATCATGATTTGGAGCAGGAATTACCGCTAGAAATCTACACGGCTGACAAAGCCTATGATGATGGCGAGAACCATTACAACCTGGAAGTACGCGGTCTACATTCCGCTATCCGCTTGAAGAAGACCCGCACCGAAAAGAAAAACGATAACAAGCAGGTTTGGCTCGACTTACGCCAAACCCCCCAATACCAGCAAGGCCTGAAGGAACGCTACAAGGTGGAGCGTAAATTCGGTGAAGCCAAACAAGGGCACGGTCTCGGTCGCTGTCGTTACCTGGGTAGACTGGGTTTTGCTGTGCAAGCCTTCTTCACTGCGATCATGCTCAACTTGAAACGTATGGTCAAGCTCCTGACTGGGGTCGGTTTCAAAACCCAAGCGGTTGCTTAGGCAAGGGTGTATTGTCGATATCGCCCGAAAGGAGGGCAAATTGTCCTGAATTTTGACTGATTTAGCATGATCAGTGGGCTTTTCATGCGAATTTCACCGGTTTATTGAGCATTTTCCAACCGGCTGTGTTCTCTTATGACCTTTTTTCAACGCCCTCTGAAATATATTTTCTAATCATGATAGAAATATCTAATAGAACTGATACCAGTTGACCGATCTATCATGATATTAATAGCTAGGATTAAGATATAAGAAATTCGGTCATAAATTAATGTTTTCCATAGTCAAAATATGGTAGATGTACAAGAAATAATCTATTTGGGTTTGATAATTCTTTTTAATCATCATGGTTGATAAAATAAAATTCCTATAGTGACTGTAATACTTCCCGAATCTTGGAAATTGCCAGTTTGATATTCTCAATCGAATTGGAATAAACCAGGCGAAGATAACCTTCGCCATACTCCCCAAAAGAGGAACCGGGCAAGACAGCGATCCCAGCATTGTCTAAGAGCAGATCAGCCAATTCGGATGAAGTACGCCCGAACGATTTAACATTAGGAAAGGCATAAAAGGCTCCCTGTGGACGTTGGCAGGTCACTCCGGGTATAGCGTTTAACCCTTCGACTATGGTATTTCTCCGGCGTTGATATTCTGCTACGACCAAATCAACCTGTTCTTGGGGTCCGGTAAGCGCTTCAATCCCAGCGACCTGGACGAAGTGAGCGGTGCAGCCCACTGAGTGGGTGAGCAACAATTGAACCACATTGGCAAGATCCTTAGGCATTATGCCGAATCCCAGACGCCAGCCGGTCATGGCATAAGTTTTAGAAAACCCATCCACAATGATCGTGCGCTCCAACATATCAGGCAAGGCTGCAATTGAGGGGACGCTGGCGTTATCGTATACGATACGGGCATAAATCTCGTCAGACATCACCCAGCAGTTGTGACGTTGAGCGGCCATGGCGATCTGCTCGAGGTCAGCTTTGGGTATCACTCCACCAGTGGGGTTGCTGGGTGAATTGAGAATGATCAGCTTTGTGCGATCATTGACCAGGTGGTTGAATACCTCTAGATCGAATGAGAAGTTCTTTTCTTCCAGAAGAGGTACAGGCACTGGAATCCCACCTGCGATACGTATCATCGCTTCATAAGTTGGGAATCCTGGATTGGGGTAGATCACCTCATCCCCGGGCTCGATCAATGCCAATGTGGGGAAAAATAGGTTGGGTTTTGCACCCGGGCTGACAACCACCTGGTCGGGATGGAATTGCAACCCGCGTCGGCGACCAGCATCCTCGGCGATCACTTCACGTAGAGATTTCATGCCGATCGGAGGTGTATAGCGTGTCAGTCCTTCCGCAATGGCCTTGATCCCGGCCAGGCGGATGTTGGCAAAGGTCTCAAAATCTGGTTGACCGATCTCAAGGTGAATGATCTTGCGTCCCGTTGCTTCAAGAGCTTGGGTACGTGCCAGCACCTGATATGCCCCTTCGGGTTTTAAGTGTTGGGTCCTAAGTGTATAACTCATAACATGCTCATCAACTCGTCGTATTCTTCATCTTTCATAGTGAACCAGTTCTCTGGTTGTGGGAAAGATTTGTCTGAAACTTCCTGAACATAATGCGCGAGGCCGTTCAAGATCACCTCGCCGGCATTCCCGAATACCTTGGCCATGCGTGGTTTAAAGCGTGGGAAAAGGCCAAACATGTCGTGGTAGATCAACAGCTGACCATGGGCATGAGGACCAGATCCCAGGCTCATGATGATGCAGTTATCGGCGCGCTCAGTGATGATCTTGCATATACGGTCAGGGACCATTTCCAGCAAGATGGCGGTAGCTCCAGCCTGCTCGAGAGCCTTGGCAGAATCAATGATCTTCTTTGCAGATTTGGCAGCCCGTCCCTGTACTTTATGACCACCCAGAGCTGCAACACTTTGGGGGGTTAACCCCAAATGGCCTATAGCAGGGATGCCGGCATTAACGATTCCATTGATACGATCAGCCATTTCCGCGCCACCCTCCAATTTGATCGAATCACACCCGGCTTCAGCCATAAAGCGCCCGGCATTGCGAATGGCGCTCTCCACGCTGGGTTGATAGCTCATATAAGGCATGTCACCAACAATGAAGATATTGGGTGTCCCTCGGCGAACAGCGGCTGCATGGCGGATCATGTCGTCCATAGTGGCTGGCAACGTAGTTTCATATCCGAGCATGGTCATAGCCAGGCTGTCTCCAACCAGGATCATATCGAGCCCAGCTTGTTCCATAAGATAGGCAGTGGGATAGTCATAGCAGGTGAGCCAGGTGATGGGCTGATTATTATGAACTTTATCGAACAGGTATGGTATGGTGACTTTTTTACGATCTGACATTTAATCCTCCGTTTTATCATTCCTCAAAAATATACTCTGACTGATCCGTTTGAACTTTCATTAGGTTTGTCTAGATATTCTTGTGTATAGATTAGACCAATTTGGTGCGCCATATAAAATCCGGATTCGAGATTTTATATAATAAAACAATAATTTACTATGTGAATATAATACCTCTATATTGGTCTAATGTCAACCTATTGACAACATTGTTGGTGCAGGATTATAATAAAATTCATAATATAAAAACAATATTTATAATGTGAATATATTATACGTTATATAATTTGACCTTTTTCAAAATGAAATGGATGGGAAAATATGTATGAGACTACGCTCCAGCACGTATCTCCGGTTTGGAACCGATACACGCGTATTATCATCGATCATGGGAAGGGATCCTATATCTACGATGTGAACGGTGAAAAATATCTGGATTTCACCAGCGGTATCGGTGTAACCAGCACGGGTCACTGCCATCCCAAGGTAGTTGAGGCAATCCAACAACAGGCAACCCAACTGCTCCACGGACAGTTCAATATTTATTTTCACAAACCTTTATTAAACCTGATTGAAGCCATGCGCCCGATCATGCCGGCGGGTTTGGACAATTTCTACTTTACCAATAGCGGCGCTGAGTGCATCGAGGCCGCAGTCAAGCTGGCAAAACATGCCACCGGCCGTACCAATGTGATCGTGTTTACTGGAGGATTTCACGGTCGCACCCATCTGACCATGACTATGTCGACCAGTAAAATAGGCCTGCGCAAGCATTATCAACCGCTGGTGGCTGGTGTTTTTGTGGCTCCCTATCCTTATTCCTATTATTATGGATTGGATGAAGATGAGACTACGAAACTATGCATCCGAGAGCTAAAGAGAATGTTCAAAAGTCAGACTGCCCCATCAGAGACAGCCTGCTGTGTGATTGAACCGGTGCTAGGTGAAGGGGGTTATGTAGTTCCCCCTAAATCCTTCATGCAGGAGTTACGCAGCATTTGTTCGGAAAACGGGATCCTGTTGATCGCTGATGAAGTGCAGAGTGGATTTGGACGCACTGGAAAATACTTCGCAATCGAGCACCATGAGATTGTTCCTGATGTGATGACTGTCGCGAAAGGTATTGCCTCCGGGATGCCAATCTCAGGTGTTGTCACCCGGTCAAAACTGGCTGCCAAATGGCTCCCTGGGTCACATGGTGGTACTTATGGTGGAAACGCTGTAGCTTGTGCTGCAGGAGTTGCCACGATCAAAGTGATCCAGGAGGAAGGCCTGCTGGAAAATTCGATTGAACGCGGAAAGCAGCTTAGGAGCCGTTTGAAGGAACTGCAAGCTCAATTCCAGGTGATCGGCGATGTGCGCGGCTTAGGGTTGATGGATGCGATTGAGTTCACCAAGGATGGGCAACCGGATGCCGAGACAACCAAAGCAGTTGTAGCTGCCACACTTGAGGGCGGTTTGATCTTACTAACCTGCGGCACATTCGACAACGTGGTGCGTTGGATTCCCCCACTGGTGGTTAGCAAGGAGGAAATTGACCTGGGTGTGGATATCTTCGCAACAGCGCTTAAAAAAGTGGTGGGTAATTAACACATGAAGATGGGTTTTGAACTGCATTATGGTCATCGATGGATCAATATTGAGTTGAATGGGGGTCAATAAACCCTCCTGACCTGGAGGTGCAATATTAAAAACTTGACACAAACGGGTTGGCTTTGTGTTTTAAAGCGAGCAACTGACTATTCACACCGATTATTATTACTAGTCATTTCTGGTTGATCGATGGTGCTTGTTCCAGTGCGCCATCCACGTAAAGATCAACGCTGAGATAATTGCAACACCCATAAACAGGCTTAAGGTAGTCTGGTAGGAGTGGGTTTGATCTAACAGGTTGCCATAAGTCACTGGCCCTAAGACATCCGTGATATTGGTAAGGAAGAATATAGTAGCTGTGGCAATGGCAACTCTATCAATTCCAACCACATCACCCACCAGCGCGGAGAGTATTCCCCAAGAAGAGGTAACACTCATCCCCAGTAAAATCATGATTCCTGTGATCATCCACCAGGTACTGGCGGGATTCAGTACCATCATAAGACCATAGGAAACTACCGAAAGACCGCTGGTTATCGCCAGTAAGCTCCAGCGGTTCTTACTGAAGTGACTGTCTGCAAGGATTCCCAAAAGTACCCTGCCAGCCACACCAGTCAGTTGAATCAATCCAAAAAAAGTCCCTGCTAGCAAAGCGGATATTTTTACCACATCAACCAGGTAAAGAGTTACGAACACTTCCCCCATCATGCTGAATGTAAATAAAGTGTAAGCAATGCTCAAAATGATAAATGGGAAGGTAAGGATGGATGACAATCCAGATTTTGGCTGGATAGTCAGAACGACGAATTGAGTCCTTAGGCGTCAATATCCAGATTAGAAGACCACCCACCAATGTGATGACGCCCAGAATTCGATAACTGGTATTCCAATTGATAAGCTTTGCTATAGCAGGCAGCCCAATCGCTCCGAGAAAACCTCCTAGCGGTACAGCGGCATACACGAATCCCAATATCCTGCCGCGCCGATTTGGATTGATATTTTCAGCAATGATTCGGTTGACAAGTGGGATGATCCAAGCACGTAGTAATCCGAGGATGAACAAGGCAGACAATAGTCCCATGAAGGTGTGCTGAAAAGCAATCCATAGGAAAGCCATCCCGACTGCAGTCATGATGATGGGGAAAACCCGACGTGTGTTTACGAGTTCGAGAATCCTTCCGGCTGGCAAGACGATCACTAGTGTACCTGCTACCAATGCTGCAATGACATATCCAATCTGACGTTCACCGAGCTGAAGGGCGTCTCTAATAAAGGGAGCCAATAAACTGCTGGAGCGAACAGATAAAGCATCAATACACAGCGCAAAAATCGAGATTACAACGATAGAACGACGGAGCTTTATTTGGACGTTTTTGTCTTCAGTTGGAACATTCTTTGAAGCAATGGGTTCAATATTGTGCTCCAACAGTCCCCCCTATCAGCGAACCAGCTCGGAAACTGAGCAGTAGCGTTCAGGAGAGTATGCTTTGATCGGCACATCTGTCGCATGATCAATAATCAGATCGCTGATGGCTTTCCCATGCGCCGGTGCCAGGGTAATCCCGCTATGGGATGTGGCAACAAACAAACCAGGAATCCGCGTTACCGCACCCAGGTAAGGCAAGCCATCTTTTGGCAGAGGGCGAATACCGGCAAATTGGCGAATGATCTGGGCCTCTTTCAGCACTGGGTAGCGGTGGATGGAATTCAAGGCAATCGTATACGCCCCTTCAGCAGTGGTTAGCCTTTCGACGCAATTGTCTTCATAGGTGGTACCAAGCAAGATATTCCCACGAGCAGTCTGGCGAGAGATGCCGGTTGGATAAACCAGGACACGTCGCAGTGGTTCTGTGATTAGGATCTGACCGCGTTCGAACACCATCGGCAGGTTTATTCCCAAAGATTTAACCAACCGAGAGGTATCCAGTCCGGCAGCCACCACAATGGCACTAGCTCGAACAATACCAACAGTGGTATCCAACCCAACTACCCCGGTGTCATTGCATAGGATCTGATTTACAGAGCAATGGGTAAAGAACTTTGCCCCCATCTTCTTGGCATTACGGGCAAGGTTGAACACCAATCGGATGGGATTGATCTCCCCGTCATGGGGCGAATAAAGCGCTCCAACAATATTCAGGGATAAATCCGGCTCAAGCTGATGGGCTTGAGCGGGGGATAAAATTTGAGTTTTATGTTTTGGGCTGGCAGCGTTCAATCGCTCGGTGATCGCAAGCTGTTTTAAATCGGATGCCTCATCAATATAAGTCGATAATCCCCCTGGCTGGTTTAGTTCAACATCCTCATCATATGTGCTCACCAACTCAACATGCAATTTTGAGCTGAACAGATTAAGCTCCATATACTCAGCTGGTTCTTTACGTTGCACCCAAACCAAACCCAATGTCGCCGAGCTGGTGCCCGTTCCGATGCCATTGGAATCTATGACTGTAACCGAGGCACCTCTATTTGCCAGGTGATACGCAATCGAGCAACCGATCACGCCCGCACCAATAACTGCCACTTGTGTTTCGAAATCTTGGGGCAACAGTGGGCATGGGTGCCTTAAGTATATTTATTAACTTGCCTTCCAGCATGCCACCCAATGACCTTGTTTTACTTCTTTATACTCAGGCTCCTCCTGCTTGCATTGCTCCATTACCACAGGGCAGCGTGTATGGAAATGGCATCCTTTGGGAGTGATTTAACGGACTGGGGACATCACCGGTCAGGATGATTCGAATACGCTTCAATTTTGGGTTCGGTATGGGAATCGCAGACATTAGGGCTTGTGTGTACGGATGCATATGATTTTGGTAGATTTCATAACGATCTGCAAGTTCGACAATCTTTCCCAGGTACATGACTGCCACCCGATCGGAGAAATGTTTTACCACGCTCAGATTGTGAGCGATAAACAAGTAGGTTAGCCCAAATTCGTCTTGCAGGTCAGACAATAGATTAAGGATTTGCGATTGTATGGAAACGTCCAGGGCAGAGACAGGCTCGTCACAAACAATAAACTTGGGATGGAGCGTCAGCGCTCTTGCAATGCCCACTCGCTGCAGCTGCCCCCCGGAGAACTCATATGGATAATGCTTTAGATGATAAGATTCCAAGCCAACTTTTTCAAGCATGGAAACCACAATCTCCAGACGCTGCTTGGAGCTTTTCATTCCATGGACATACAGAGGCAGACCGACACTTTCTGCAATCTGTAATCTGGGATCCAATGAAGAATAAGGATCCTGGAATATGATTTGCATATTCCGGCGTAGTTCTTTGAGCTCTCGCCGGTTAGCCTTTAGGACATCCCGTCCGTCAAATAAAACTTCGCCAGAAGTAGAGCTGATCAGGCGCAGAATAGAACGACCGACAGTTGTTTTACCACATCCTGATTCTCCCACCAAGCCAAGTGTCTCACTAGGTTTAATATCGAACGATACACCATCTACCGCTTTCACATATGCTTTTGTTTTTTGCAACACTCCACCACGGACGGGAAAATACTTGACAAGATTAAGTACTTTGACCAGGCTTTGCTGATCATTTATGCCTGTAATCTGCTGATGGATGTCACTTGGTGATAATCCCATAATGTCTAGTGCTCCTTAGAAAATGCACTTTTTGCCTCAGGAAATGGCATTCAAGACGGTAGATACCGGTCGGGTATGCCTGTCGGATTCCTCATAAAGCCAACAGCGCACTTTATGATTGGGGTTTATTTCTATCAGGTGTGGTTCAATTTGATTACAGACAGTCATGGAATGTTCGATTCGGTCTAAGCACCGTGACGCAAACTTGCAGCCCGAGGGAAGGTTGATACAGTCTGGAACGACCCCAGGAATGATTTTGAGCCTCTCCCTGGTCTGATCTAAAACGGGTATGGACTCGATTAAACCATGGGTGTAGGGATGCAGGGGCTGGTCGAAAAGGACATCAACAGGGGCTTCCTCGACAATCCTACCTGCATACATCACTGCCACTCGATCAGCAGTCTCCGCCACTACCCCAAGGTCATGGGTGATCAAAATTACAGCCATGCCCAGCCTTGCCCGCAACTCACGGATTAAATCCAATATCTGTGCCTGTATGGTGACGTCTAAGGCGGTCGTTGGCTCATCTGCAATCAAAAGAGCTGGCTCACAAGTTAAAGCCATGGCAATCATCACACGCTGGGCCATGCCGCCTGAAAGCTCATACGGATAACAATTCGCCCGGTTCTTAGCGTCGGGAATTCCAACCAAATCCAGTGCTTCCACAGCCTCCTTCCAGGCAACCTGCTTATCTATTTTGGAGTGAACAAGGATTGCTTCAACAATTTGATCACCAACTTTATAAACCGGATCCAAGGACGGTAGTGGCTGTTGAAAAATCATCGAGATTTGATTGCCACGCATCTGTTTCATCTTGGTTTCAGATAAATCCAGGATATTGCAGCCCTGGAATTTAATAGTCCCCTCGACTACTTTACCCGGTCGACATACTAATCTGAGTATGGATAAGGAGGTGACACTTTTTCCGCAACCAGATTCACCCACCAATCCGAAGATTTCCCCAACATGGACGGTAAAATCCACACCATCGACTGCTTTCACAGTACCTTCCCGGGTGAAAAAGTAGGTTTTAAGATTGCTAACTTCAAGTAGGGTTTCTTTAGAAGAGTGGGAAATGTCGCTCATGTAAGACCTTTGGGTGCTTCTTTACTGACATGTGTTAATCACCAGGAACGACTTTGCTGTGGGTCAAACATTAACATCAATCCCTGACCGGCCATGGTCACGCTTAATGTGGCTAGGAAGATAACTAGCCCTGGTGCCAGGATGAGGGTGGGCACTCGCACCATAAATACTTGGGCATCTGCTAGCATTTGGCCCCAATCAGCGGTGGGAGGTTGGATGCCAATCCCTAGGTAGGAAAGCCCGGCAATGGTCAACAGAGTATGCCCGAAACGGAGAAATACTTGGGCTAGAATCGGGCCCAGCGTGTTGGGCAGGATGTGCTTACGCATGGTGAGGAACTCTGACTCACCCGTCGCTGCTGCGGCTTCGATGTATGTTTGGGTGGAAATTTCCAACCCCACCGCTCGGGCAAGGCGAGCATATGGGGTCCATCCTGTAACGGTCAACGCCAGGACGAGAGCCCAGAACCCGGGTTTTAGCATGACCACGATCATCAACGCAATGATGATATTTGGGAACGATAGGAATAGATCAATCGCCCGCATCAAGATCTCGTCCAATAAGCTTCCAGCATGCCGGCTGGCAAGCGAACCGATAACTGTGCCAATTGTGGCATCAATGAGAACAGAGACAAAGGATATAACCAGGGCTTGTCGACCGCCATACAGGATGCGTGAGAACACATCGCGTCCTAATGCGTCCGTTCCAAGCAGATGAACTGCATTTGGGAATTGCAGCCGCTCTCGAAGTGCCGTCTTGGTGGGGTCGTATTTCGTTATTACAGGTGCCAGGATGGACACGAGTACGATCACGCTAAAAGTGATTAAACCAAATAGGGCCATCGAGTGCCAGCGGAACCTGGGCTTTCGGCGTAGATCGGTGGGAACACAAGGGACTTCTACTGTATTAGCAGCTTCTTCCATTGAACCTCTCTATTCCAAGTCAAGATATCACCACTATTTCCCCGGCTGTTGCAATCGGATAGCCGGGTTAAGCATGATATATCCCAAATCGGTAAGCGTATTGATGATTACTGCTAAACTTGTTATTAAGACCACGCCTGTTTGAACCACAGGTAAGTCGCCCGCAATTACTGCGTCATACATAACCCGACCAATCCCCGGCACAGCAAAGATCACTTCAACGATCACCGAACCACCCAAGAGTCCAGCCAGCCATAAAGTGATTAAGGTTACCACCGGGATGAGCGAGTTGCGCACAGCATGACGCCAAATAACCTGTGATTCAGAAAGACCCTTTGCCCTCGCAGCCCTAATGAAATCCTTCTGCAGTGTTTCCATCATAGTCTCCCGGGTTAACCGGGTGAAATAGGCAATGGGGCGCAAAGCGAGCGTTACAGCTGGCATGATGATGTACAATGGCCCCCGCCATCCAGCAGAGGGAAGCCATCCCAATTTCAATGCGAATACTAGAATGATTACCGGAGCAAACCAGTATTCCGGGATTGCTACTCCAGTTTGAGTCAAGGTGGCGATCAAGTTATCCAGCCATTTACCCGGGTTGAGGGCTGATAATATTCCCAAAGGTATGGAGATAATGATCGCCAACAATATAGCTACCATTGATAAAATCAATGTCACCTTCAACCCCCGGATAAGGATTTCACCTACAGGCGCCTGGCTGACAAAAGACTTCCCCAAATCCCCCTTGAATATATGCTCAATCCAGCTCAGATATTGATATACCAACGGTTTGTCAAACCCCAGGTCTGCTCTAATTGCAGCAACAATTTCAGGCGTTTGTTCCCGCTCACCGATCCTGGACCGCAAAATTGAAGCCGTTGGATCAACCCCACTCAGATATGGATATAGAAATGCAACAATCGAAACCAGGATCAGCAAAAAGGGTAAAATTAGCAAACGGCGGATCATTAGGGAATACATGGGAGTTAATCAGGTCTCCTTAATATATACTGTGATCCAGAGTAATCGAAGATACAGCATTAACTTTCCTGAGATGTTATCCTCTCCGCAAGATGTTTATAACTATCTATTTAATTCTTTGTGCTAAGCTCCAATAATAATCGAAGATTCTTATTTAAAATGGTACATAATAAAAAGAGTGATTTTTTGTTTATCCTGGATAGGGGAATCAGGCTGCTTCGTAATGACTTTAGCAAAAAGTTTACCTTTCTAAGTAGTAGCGAAAACTTTTCGACTATAGAATTTACAAACGTAGTATACCCTATACTCCTTACTAACGAATGATTTCTATTCCAGGATTGTCTGCCTGCTCATACTCAGGCATAAACCTCATTGTCCTAAGTAGTTGTGGGCAAATCGCAGTTATTCCTATGATTCAACAGGTGTCGATTTGTTCAACTAAATCCCGAGCAAGGCTGGTAATCCGGTCAGGTCGCACATTTCAACATATGGACCGTAATCATCTTGATTTCCTGGGCGACCATTACGGTTGATCCATATCTTTTCCCAACCAAGACCGTGGGCTGGCATGATATCATAATTAAATCCCTGGGCTACATGCAAGATGTCGCTTTTATCACAGCCTAACCGGCGTAGTGTGTAATAGAAGATGGGTAGGGTAGGCTTATAGGCTCGGGCTTGTTCTGCTGTGATGACATCGTAAAACTCAACATCCATATTGCTGACATTTTTGGCGATCATATCGTCTTCCGAATTGGAGATGATCACTAGTTTGACTTGTTGACTTAGACGATCAAGGATAGGTTTGGTGTCGGGAAATGGCTCCCAGGTGGGAACTGCAGCTACCAGACGGTCTCCGTCGCTGTTTTTGTACCTGAGCCCGCATAGGTCCATAGCCTTTTTAAAACTAGTGCGGAGCAAATCGCTATAGCATTGATAAGCACCCAGGCACTCGTAAAAGCGGATATCCCTGAAAACAACCAGAAAATCATGCATATTGATTGTGTTGGCACGTTCGCCCAATATCTCCATAGTTGTTTTGTTTATTTGAAAGTCAATCAGGGTTCCATAACAATCGAAGGTAACATACTTGGGCAGTTTCATTTTGTCTCCAGGTTATGATTTGTAATGACAAAGGCTGACATGTGAGAGGTATCGATCAGACTTCAAAATGCATCTCACCTTATCTCACAAGCCAGCCTTTTGCTTAGTGATGATTTATTTAAGCATGGTGTTGTAACACTTATGGGGCAATATCAAGCTCCCATGTCACAAGGATTTTTTCTGTCGGATGGAGTTTAAAGTTCAATACATTATTCCGCACGCCGTCTAGGACGGCCGTGTAGTTCAGGAAGACACCGACGCACTGTTGATCAACCAGGATGGACTGTAATTCCCGGTAAATCTCATATCGGGCATTGGTGTCAATCATTGTACGCGCCTCAGCCAGCAGGGCATCGAAATTCTGGTCGCAGAACCGGTCCATGTTGTAAGATCCAGTGCAGGTGTAGTCTGAGCTAAAAATCCCTCAGGATCGTCGGTATCGATGGTATGGCTGCGCGAAATAAGGAACATATCATAGTTACCTGACAGGACATCAGGTGCCATTGGGTCATATTGAGCAATACGGACCTCGACGTTGATGCCTATATCACCAAGCATATCCTGGATTGCAACAGCCGTTGGAGGAAGATTTGCCCGGGCGGGATATGCCCATAGACCAACGGTTAACTCTCCTTCTGCATAGCCGGCTTCAGCTAATAACTGTTTAGCCTTTTCAGGGTTATATGGGTAGCCCACGAGCTCCGTATTTGCGGTGGCTTCGGTTGGTGCCATCGGGCCAACTGCAGGAGATCCAGCACCTTCCAGCGTCGCAATGGTGATTGCTTCTTTATCGATTGCATAGGCAACTGCCTGGCGTAACTTTAGATTATTAAATGGAGCACGGCTCATATTCAGATGCAAAATTGTACCGCGAGAGACTCTCCGCCTTGATAATGGTAAGCTCTGGATCCTGAGAAAGAATTGGTAACAGCTCGGCGGGAATGTGAACGTCTAAATCAATCTCGCCCGTTTGGAGCATCCCAGCGCGCACTGCAGGATCAGGTATTAACAGCATCTCAATTTCATCCAGTTTTACTTCACCTCTCCAATAATTGGGATTCTTTACCAGGGTCGAACTCTGTTCGGGCACTTCTTTGGTCAAGATAAACGGACCTGTGCCCGTACCAAACGGATTGATTGGACCGCTTGCTGCTGTATAAGCAGCAGGAGCGAGGATCCCGGTATTAGCGCTGACCAACCGATTGGGTAAAAGGGCGTCGAATTTGGCTGTCTTGATAATCACGGTGTAATCATCTTTAGCCTCGACGGAGGCGAAGGTATCCTTGGTAATTCCGCGTGGTGGAGTGGGGGAATTTAAGATGTAATTAAACGAATTTAACACTGCAGCTGCGTTAAAGGGCTCTCCGTTTTGAAAGGTGACGTCCTTGCGCAGGTTAAATTGCCAGGTGGTTTCATCAATCATGGTCCATGATTCCGCCAAGCCTGGTACCATAAGCCCATTGAAATCTACCGTTACGAGGGTCTCCAGCATACCCATTTCTCTCATGGAAAACGCATCATCACCGTCGATTATCCAGCCCAGCATAGGGTACTCTTCTGGACCCCATCCAATCACCAGCTTTTTGGGTTGGGCTTGTTCAGTCGGGAGTTCGGTTGGTGCGACCACCTCTTCGGTTTTTACAGGCGTAGTTGGCTCAGCAGCTGTCATTTCGGTAGGTGCTGTGACTGCTTCTGTCTGGACTGTTGTTGCTTGGGTCGGTATGACTGCTCCGGTGGTAGCGGGACCGCATGCTGTTAAAACCAGCACTAAAGTCAATAAAACAAGAATTATTCTCTTCATTTGTAAATTCCTTTCGATATTATTTATAGGATGGGTTCTTTTTAAATGCTTTAATTTCTCTTTTAGGTCGGGTACGTTCATTTGGTGTTTTATTATCACCGCCCTCCTTTCAATATGACTAATCCAATTATTGAGCACGAAAAAGATCATTTAGAAGATACAAGGACTGGATTTTGAAAAGACTAGATATGACTTAACAAATAAAGTAGGCAAATTATTTTGCCCGAAATCCCCCACCACTTTGTTGTCTGTTGCTCTGATTGGATACAAGTTTTATCCTCAGATACCCAGATATGTTATTTGTAATAATTCAGTATGTGAATAATGTATTTATATAGTGAAATTATAGCAGATGTTTTCCAGGTTGTCAATAGCCAATCTCTATGTAGCCAATCACTATGTGGAATAAGCAAATGGAAAGTTTTTGGCTATCAGTGCATATCTGAGATGTTATATGGATTATCTTGAAGGTTGTATTCATAGGATCCTCAAATTATATAAATAGCCATACTCCAAATCTAATTTCACAGGTCATGGATGAGTCTTGACAGCCTTTTTAGCGCATATTAGTATTAGGTTATTACAAATTCACACTGAAGAAGAACATTTTACTGACTAACAAATTGCTGGATAGATCTATAACGAAACAATCCTATAATTTTTGGAGAGCCCAATGCCAGATTATCCTTGGTTTGATGAATTCCCTGGTGCGATAACGATCACAGATGCAAATGGCATCATCGTCAAAATGAACGACATGGCAATAAACGATGTGTTTATAAATAACGGTGGGCGTGAATTAATTGGAAAGAATGTGCTGGATTGCCATCCGGAATCAGCACGTAGACAGATCGAATCAATGCTGGCTAAACAACAAAAAAACGTCTACACGATTGAAAAGAGTGGGAAGAAGATATTTGTATATGAAACCCCATGGTATAAAGATGGTGTATATTCCGGCATTATTGAGTTATACCTGGAGATTCCGTTCGAAATCCCAAACCATATACGGGACAAGAAAATTAGCTTATAAAAATAATAATAAAACTCGAGCATCAGGACATGGTAGCTGACAGAATTGCCCTGCGAATATGTAGAATTATTCAACAGTAATGCTCGGGAGGTGGTTAGAATTTCTCTCTTTCAACGATTAAGTTAAAAGTATTTCAAGCTCATTTAGCTCTGGCACGCTGGGATGGAAGATCCCATCTGCATATCTAACGCAATTCAGTTCTCTTTTTAGAGCTGTGCTCCTATCAATAATGCACTCCTCATATTCCAACTGAGATAAGTTAGTTAACCATCCTTCCTTTTCGGGTTTGTCAATGACTGCCCTCATACAGCTGTCAAAGACAAATCTCCTGATTGAACATAATAATGAAATTGGAACTTAGTCTGTCCTTCACCATCACTGATGATTGCTGAGGTGGGTCGATTGGGATTCAGATATGTGTATGGATTATTACTCTTATCTCGACCAATTGGGAAAACCAAACGGAGGTAACCAAAATGAGCATGGAATGCAATAGTAGCTCTTACACCAATCACTGATGACATTACCGCCAACGCTGCTGCGGTATCTTGACACCCGACAATACGAAAGTGTCCGTACTCCTCCTTTGTCCCTGGCAGGTATGGGACATTGGATGGAGGATTACATTTGAGAACATAATTCATCCAATTCTTGAGATCAAAGACTGTTATCGATTTTCCATTTTTATAAATCGACCAGCTATAGCGTGGAGCACCAGCGATAATGTCATACTTTAAGTTGTATCGGTTGTTAATGGCTTTTGTGATCTCTGCCAGCATCGACATTTCATCACTGGCTCCTTGGGCAATTTCACAACATACTTCAAGCAGCTCCGTCCACGGATTGTTTCTATTGCATGATTCAGCAGACCATGGAGCTTGCGGGGTAAAATAAGTCAAATATACCTTGTGTTTTGTTGTTCCCAGAAACTGCCACGCGTTGCTGCCATCTACTCGATAAAACCAATTCCAGGCAGCTTCATACTTGCCAACTTCCTTGAACCTTCTTTTGTTAAGAGGAATACAAGCATTTGTTGATGTTTCACCAGAAGGAAAATCTATCCTGGTTGGAGATAACTCTCCCATTATCCCTCCACCTTCAGCCCTTACTTCATAAATGGCACTTGTATTTAAAAGGTTTTGGAATCTTACTAAGATAAATACATCCTGATTGGTTGTATTTACAATTGAATAAGCAGCCAATGAATCCGGTTTATTTGCTTGGTCTTTACTATTATATTCCGGCCATGCGACCTCAAAATCCTGATTCCTTCTGATATGTATAGATGAGTTGTAGACACTTGACCTGGGAGGTCTGTCCCTCCCTGTTATTTTTTGATGATCAAAATATATATCACATAGTTCCAAAGTCATGTTATTCCCCTTTGACTACTTCGACCTGAAATATTTCTTTTTTAGGTAAGATGCCTTTATCAGCTTGAAGAAGGACAATTTCATGGATTCCGACATATTCCCCTGCCCGGAAGTACCAGAGATTGGGATTCAGTAAATCCCAATTCATGGAACCATCTTTGGTGATAAAAAAGTATGTATCCGTGGCTGGTTTTTGGATTCCGATATCAAGCCGGCTTCCAGATGAAACAGATAATTTATCAGGCTTGCTTTGTGATTGAATAAAAAAACTCTGTTTTTCTACGTTATACGGAATTTTTGTGCCTACCTTTTTTAGCCCGGCATCGACAGCGCTGGAAGCAGATAGCATCTCCTCTTTCTGAAGAAAACCTTGTATACATACAAAGACATTGTTTCGAATGAAAGCAATTACATTAACCTCGCCTGGAACCCATGACCAGGCTACACCAAAATCACCGATCGCATAAGCGCTGGTGTCAATGACTTTTTCTGGGTTAAAAAATAGATCCAATGATTCCGTGAAGCCGAATAAAAAGTCTAGGGCTCGCTCGTAGCCATCCCATGCCAGAGAGAATGTAACTTGAACTGGAGTATCTTTCGCTGAATCTTTTACCAGAATGTATTTCCTCACCAGATATATTGGATCTTCAAGCAGGCGAATTTCTTCATGGAGAGTCGTATAACCTGATAACACAGGATTGGTGACGGTTGAAAAATAATAATTACCGCAGAAGGCTCTCGGTGAGGAAAGAGCGAGGTTGTCTTTTTCAAATATTTCTTTGAGGGTTTTCATGGATACCTGGCTTTCCTGATGAACCAACTCAGGTAATTAATTAAGTTCGCTGGTTATGATTTATTAGAATCAAAAGATAAAAATTACGATTATTCATTATATCAAATACATTTGCATATAATAAATAATTATAGGCGGTATAAACTCTGTGTCAAGAATGAAAAAGCGTTGAGTATTTAATTATATTGTAAATCCACTTGACAATTGATATCTGGAACGATATACTATTCATATAGTGAATACGATTTTTATTATACGAAACTATATAATTGTGTCATGCGGAAAATTTGAACAAGCCATTCGATGATATTTCTTAAGGAGCGAATATTATGAAGAATCGACAATTTATAAATTCACGTGATGAGATCGATAATTTATTAAAATCTGAAATCATAGGTTTTCTTGGACTATCCTGGAATGATGAGCCTTACATTGTCCCTGTTAATTATGCCTATGTGGGGGGCAAGATTATATTTCACGGCTCAATGTCGGGTAAAAAGCTTGATTTCATTCGAGCCAATCCCAATGTCTCCTTTTGCGTAGTTCAGCGACATTATCCGATAGAAAGGATTGTTGATGCTAAAAATTGTAATGAAGATAGTCAAAGTGTTATATGCAAAGGGGTGGCAAGAATAATTGATGACACAAATGAACGTCTGATTGCCTTAAATTTATTCAATCGTCGCTTCCGTCCTGATGCGGAAGATATTACTATTGAAAGGGCTTCACGTTGTGCCGTTGTGGAAATCGAGATCCTTGAGGCTACCGGACGATCAGAAAACAATTTCCACCGTGATTATTGGAGATATGTATATAAAACTGTGGATAATGAATGATTGCACGTTCGATTATCGTAATTATTGGTAATTATCAGTTGACATTTGCAATTAGTTCTGCTATACTATTCATATAGTAAATATAGTTTTTATAATATGAAATTTATTAGGCTGCATGTATCAGAAATATATTAATTACTCACGATGATTAATTCGTAAATGAACTGGCTTGGATTATGAGCCTCAATGACTATCCAGACAATAATGTACTAAGGAGAATATGAAATGAATAAAAAACTCGGTCCTGGCACGACAGCAATTCATGGTGGGCATGGTCCATATGATAACGTGCTCCCCACCGAGCCTGTAGTTGAAGCTATTCATACGAGCACAACCTTCGCCTTCGATACAGTAGAGGAACACCAGAATTCAATATTTGGCAACCTCGTTTATCCCATGTATACGCGGGCTGCATCGGGAAACCCCACGATCCGTTTGTTGGAAAGTAGGTTAGCCTCATTGTATGGTGAAGAAGCAGTGCTTGCTACTGCGTCTGGTATGGCTGCGATCAACTACGTCCTGATGCACCTACTTAATCCAGGAGATCATGTTGTGATGGGACGTAATTACCGATTGACGCATAATATTGCTCAGTTGATCCTGGGCAATAAAATGGGTGTCGAATATAACCTGGTATTGAGTGATGATATAAAAGACTACCCAAAGTTTTTTACCGATCGCACCAAAGTGCTAATCCTAGACGTACCCAACAATCCCCTTATAACGGTCATTGATCTCAAAGAAGCTGTCAAGGTTGCTCATGAACGAGGGATAAAAGTCGTGGTAGATGACACATGCGCAACCCCGCTGAACATGAATGCTTTTGATCTGGGAGTGGATATTGTTGCCTGTTCGCTGACGAAATATATCTGCGGGCATGGTAATGCTGTTGGTGGTGCAATTATTTCCAATTCAGAACTCATCAAAGAAATCCGCCATGGTCTTTATCCACGAATTGGAGCTGCCATCAGCCCATTCAATGCCTGGCTCATTCTACAAGGGCTCAAAACGTTGCATTTGCGCATGCCAAGGCATAACCAGAATGCACAAGCACTGTCGGAATATCTGGAAGGTCACCCCAAGGTGGCACGAGTGTTTTATCCCGGGTTATCTAGCCATCCACAGCATAAATTAGCCAAGCGGCTGATGTCTGGATTTGGTGGCATGATGTCGTTTGTTGTCAAAGGCGGTGATGATGCTGCCACTGCCATGACCAACCACCTTAAGATATGCAAAATTGGGACAAGTTTCGGTCAGGCAGAGACGATGATTGAGACCGGCTGGATGTCTCACTACGAATGGTCGATGGAAGATCGGATAAGCTTTGGATTATATCCAGGCTTTGTGCGTGTCTCGACTGGTTTGGAAGACGCCGACGATTTAATTGCTGACTTTGATCAAGCGCTTGCCCAGATAGACGTTGATGTGAATGAGAAGCTCCCTGAAGTAGCCGAGAAAACTGATCATGAGTGGAAGCCTACAGTCACTACAATGGAATAACATGCGACTGTTTGTGGAGATAAAGTTTGCTACCATACACGTGCTTCAAAGCGCTAGTGACTTCTTATTCAGCTTGAATTGCGGAATTGAAAAAAATACTTCAACGAAGGTGCAAACAAACAATACTTGAAAGGAAATTCCTATGAGTTATTTACCAAAATATATTACTTTTGATGCTTATGGAACGTTATTGACCTGGACACTGGAACAAGCAACTGAAAAAATTCTCGGTGACCGAATTAAGAAGATCAATTGGGAAGCCTTCAAAAACGATTGGCATGAAGCACGTTTCAAGGATATTTTGATCGAATATCGTCCTTACGAAACGATGATGCGCCGTTGCTTTGGGAATGTATTGCACAAGTATGGCGTTGATTTCACTGAAGAGGATTGCGATGCAATGATCGCAAATATTACTAGTTGGGCTCCCTTCCCCGATGTTCAACCAATCCTGCGTAAGCTTCGTGAATATTGTAAGATTGTAATTATCTCCAATAGCGAGGATCGTTTCATCGAGAAAAATATTGAAAGTATTGGTGTCCCATTTGATGACTACATTACCGCGGAGCAAGCACGTGCTTATAAGCCTTCTCATGCGGTTTTTAACTACACCCTGAAAAAATTAGGCTGTGATAAATCCGAAATCCTGCATGTAGCACAAGGCTTTGAATTTGATATTATGCCCGCCCACGATCTGGGTTGGAAAGCGGTCTGGATCAATCGCGAAAAAATCCCCGGTGATAAGGCCTATGGTCCCTATGACGAGCTATCAGACCTTACCGGATTGCCAGCCTTGCTGGGCATCTAAAATATAACTCAGTCCAGCGCTGGCATATGAATTAAGCAGGAGGATATGTAATAGTTGGTTTATTTATGGCTCTATATATCTTGAGCTCGGTCGAAAGAGTTCGTCCAACCCATATAGGCTGGTAATTTACCTCACATTGTTATGGATGGATGAAATTAACCAAAAGGAGAATATATCCATGATCTCACTCAAGAGTGATATGCCTGTTTTCCCGGCAGACCTGGAGTTTCTGAGCGACGTCCAATTCATGACCCATCCGTTTTTAAAGTTGAAGAGTGGACCTTCGATCCTGGGGTTAAATTTAGTGGTCATGCCCACTCGGAATCGCAGATTGTATATGTCATCAAGGGGAAATTCAAGTTACTACAGGGGAGTGAAGAATTCGTGCTTGAGCAAGGTTGTTATTACTACACCCCAGCAGGAACAATCCATGAAATCACTGAGATCATTGAACAAACCACCATGCTGATTGTCGCTGAACCTAAGAAATAGAGGTTTTATCTTCGATAGCTTCCCAGCAAGATATGAACAATCTACAGGGAAGCTGCTGTAGATTTGGTAATTTTTCAAAATGCTTCATGAGTTCTATGTCATTATGGTTTATTTATGACCTTCGTCAACCACCTGATCATTTACTTGGATTGATGGCCGGGAGTTGAGAGTGAATGAGTCTGTCCTATTTGGAAAAATATTCTCAGAGTTGATAAGGACAGGTGAGTATGGATAAAGATTTACGGATACAGCATGGAATATCGCGCGGGAAGCCGTTTATGATTCGGGTGAATGGGAAACCAGTGACAGCTTATCCGGGTGAGACCATAGCCACGGTCCTCCTGGCAGCTGGCATACCAATGTTCCGCCATACTGTTATCTCAGGCGAACCACGCGGTCCCTTTTGTGGTATGGGATTGTGTTTCGATTGCCTGGTAACGATCAATGGGATGCCTAATGTTCGGGCTTGCCAGACGTTTGCTCAACCCGGTGATAGCGTCGAGAGGCAAATCTGATGACCGAGATCGTTCCTACTCCTCTAACTGTGATTGGGGCTGGGCCAGCCGGCATCATGGCTGCCTTTATTGCCGCTGATGCAGGTGTGGATGTTACATTAATCGATGATAATCCTCGCCCAGGTGGTCAGTATTATCGCCAATCTCCACCTGAATTTAATATTTCTAACCCCATCGATGCACAGTCGGGTCGTGTTGATGCTCCAATGGTACTACATAAACTACCACACCCAAAGATTCGGACCCTCTATAATACCTTGGTGTGGGGGGTATTTGACCAACACAACCTGGCTCTGGCTATCGGTGAGCAAAGTATCCTTCTCCCAACTGATCGAGTTGTCATAGCAACGGGAGCCTATGATCGTCCGCTAGCCTTTCCTGGCTGGACTCTCCCAGGAATATTAGGCGCAGGTGCTACCTTGCGAATGATCAAAACCCAATGGGTGCTGCCTGGCAAACGGATTTTACTCGCAGGTCTCGGTCCCCTTCAACTTGCCCTGGCAGACACGTTGATCAAGGCTGGTGCTGAAGTGGTGGGTGTGGCAGAAGCTGCCAATCCAATTAAGAGCTGGAAGCAACTGCCTAAATTTTGGGGTCATTGGGATCGGATTGGGGAAGCCATCCAATACACCAACGCTCTACGCCAACACAAAGTACCCGTCTTTTATAACCATGCCATCATTGAAGCCGGTGGGAACGAACGGGTTGAGATGGCGAAGATTGCCAGGCTGGATGATCAGGGAGTCCCAATCCCGGGAACAGAGAAGCAATTCACGGTGGATGCAGTCTGTCTGGGATACGGCCTGCTTCCTTCTTTTCAACTTGCCTCTGCCTTCGGTTGCAAGCTAAAACTCGATAAACGCCTGGGGTGGTTTGCTGCTGAGCATGATAAAAATATGGAATCCACCCAGCCAGGTATTTTTGTGGCTGGTGATGTCACCGATATTGCTGGATCCAAAGTGGCTCTTGTGGAGGGAGAGATTGCCGGTTTTACCGCAGCCCACCAACTTGGCTTTATCGATGAGCAAGTGCTTGTAGAACATCTCTCCCCATTATTTGCCAAGCTTCAAAGGCTGAACAGATTGGCAGAGGCTCTGCAGGAGATCTATGCCTTCAGACCCGGTTTGGGAAAACTGGCGAAAGATGATACGCTGCTTTGCCGGTGCGAAGAAATCACGTTAAGTAAGGTGAAGGCTTCCCTGGCAGACGGTGCTACAGACTTGCATCAAGTTAAACTGGGGACCCGGGCTGGTATGGGATACTGTCAGGGACGATTCTGCAGCGTTTTAATTGCTCCATTAGTTGCTGAGGCAACAGGTCAGCCGTTATGTGATTTACTTCCATTCACGGTTCGTCCGCCCATACAACCGATCCCATTAAAAGTCCTCGCTTCTGGAGCATCCTCAATGGTGAGTAAATGAGCACTGATGTAGCTATCATCGGTGGGGGTATCATGGGTTGCGCCACCGCGTATTACCTTGCAAAAAAAGGTCTTAAAGTAGCTTTATTTGAGAAAGATGGGAGGGTTGGTTTAGAGGCATCAGGACGTAATGCTTGTGGTGTAAGGCAGCAGGGACGGAAGGCTGCGCTGCAGCTCGCCATGTCAAGTGTGCGGATATGGGCTGACTTGGCTAACGAATTGGAGTGTGACCTGGAATATATACGCACCGGCAACCTCAAGATTGTATGGGAACCCGAAACGCTCGTCGAATTGGAGCGAGAAGCCGATTGGGAGCATTCTCAGGGATTGACTGAAGTCAAGATGAAAACTGCAGCTGAATGCAGAGAGATTGTCCCCGGCCTCAACCAAAAAACCCTGGCAGGTAAGCTCTGCCCTACGGATGGGATGGCAAACCCAATGCTTGTTCCCCCAGCCTTCGCGCGTGCAGCTGCTCGAATTGGAGCAGCGATCCTTACCAACATACGTGTGACTGACTTGCTCCAGCGTGGGAATTCTGTATGTGGGGTGAAAACAGATCAGGGTGAAATTGAGGCAGGTGTGGTCATTAATACTGCCGGCCCGTGGGCAGCTCGATTTAATGAGATAGCAGGCTGCTCTACACCCATCCGGCCAGGGTTGGATACGTTAATAATCACCGAACGCCAGCCTCACCAATTCACCCCATTCATTGGGTTTGGTTGGTGGGGGTATATTTTGCAGCCTAAGTCGGGCAATTTCATCATTGGGCTGGAGGAAAAAACCAATGATACCTACAGCTACCATGTTGATTTAGCGGATCTGGAATTAAAAGCCCATGAAATGATTCAGATCCTGCCATGGCTTGGCGAGGTGAATTGGTTAAGGGCTTTCTCTGGGATCACAGAATACACAACTGATAAAGAACCTTATATTGGAGCGGTACCCGGGGTATTCGGTTTATATACTGCTTGTGGCTTCAGTGGACAGGGTTTTTGTCTTGGACCCATCGTGGGAAAAGTCATGGCGGGGTTGGTCACTGGGGAGGAGCCAGGCTTATCACTGACTGCATTTAAGCCTGACCGATTTGCTAACGTAGTTACCGCATAGAAAAATCATGAAAACAGATGTGGTAATCATTGGTGGTGGGATCGTAGGCTGCGCAACGTCTTATTATTTGGCTAAGAAGGGGTTACAGGTATTGGTCCTTGAAAAAAATTCTGCTGTAGGAGTAGAAGCCTCTGGCCGTAATGGGGGTGGGGTGCGCCAACACGGTCGTAAGGAAGCGTTGCCACTGGCAATGGCGAGCGTGCGATTGTGGACCACCCTGGAAGAGGAATTAAATAGTGATCTTGAATATGTACAGACCGGTAATATTAATATCGCTGTGGATGATGCATCGATTGAGGTTTTTGAAAAAGAGATTGCCTGGGAGCATGCTCACGGTCTTACAGATGTGCGCATGCTGACGGCTGAGGAATGCCACGCAAAGGTTCCAGGAGTAATAAATCAGGTTTTGGCTGGCAAGTATTGCCCAACGGATGGAGTTGCCAATCCAATGTTGGTCACACCCGCTTTTGCTAGGGCTGGGAGAAGATTGGGAGTCAAGATCAAGACCAATGAAACGGTAAAAAGCTTGTTGCTACAGGGATCCAGAGTGTGTGGAGTGAAGACTGATAAGGAAGAATTCGAAGCTGGGGTTGTGGTCAACACAGCTGGGCCCTGGGCATCTCAATTCAGTGCACAAATTGGTTGCCCAATGCCAATCAGCCCTGGCAGAAGCCACATACTGATCACTGAGAGAGTTCCCAAAGACATGGTGACATTATGGGTGAACGTGCGTGGTCGTGGATATATGCGCCCGACTATATCAGGCAACCTGGCTTTAGGCAGTGGTGGTGCGCGAAATGATGATTACAGCCAGCATGTTGAGTATGATAAGGTAGCTACACAAGCTGAACGCTGGGGCCGATACTTCCCCTGGCTAAGTAAGATCTCCATTATTCGCACTTTTTCCGGGATCACCGAATATACTCCAGATGGTGAACCATATGTTGGTGCTGTTCCCGTTGCTGAAGGGTTATTCGTTGCAGCTGCCTTTCATGGGGAGGGCTTTTGCCCCGGCCCAATGGTTGGAAGAATCCTATCAGAACTTGTGACAGGTGGTCAGTCAAAAGTCTCACTTGATCCGTTTCGCCCAGACCGGTTTGCTAAGTATATCAAAGAGGGGAATTTGCTTCCACCGGTTGTTTATCCGTGGGATAAAATGCTCTCCTGACCCTACCTCATGTAGATCGACCACAAAGTTAATATTATTTTGTTGACATTTCATAAAATCGGAGTATAATTTCATAATATAAAATTAACTTTTACAATATGAATTTACTTACTTGGTATAAAGATTTTATCAGTGACTACAAAGGAAGGAAAAATGCATACTGAAACAATCGCAAAATGGCAACATACCCACATCTTCGGTCAAGATCAGATCAAGTCTGGTGAGCGCCGTACACTTTTCGTCATCATCATGACAGGACTAATGATGGTTGGTGAAATTGTTGCCGGTATCGTCTACGGTTCGATGGCACTGACCGCTGATGGAATCCATATGGGTTCCCATATGGTTGGATTAGGTATCACATTTCTGGCATACATCTACGCCCGCAAGTATGCCAATGACCAGCGCTTCAGTTTTGGGACGGGGAAGGTTAACGCCTTGGCTGGTTATTCTAGTGCAATGATATTGGTTTTCATCGCTCTTTTCATGGGATATGAAAGTGTTGTCCGCATTATTAGCCCGGTCCATATCCAATATAATCAGGCTATCATCGTTGCAGTGATTGGTCTAGTTGTAAACGGCGTCAGTATGCTTATCCTCGGCGAAAAAGGCCATACCCACGCCCCCGGTGATGAGCACAATCATGGAAACGACCATGCAACTCACGATCACGCTGATCATGATCACGCTGATCAGGTTGATCACGACCATGACCACGACGATCATGATCATGCTCACGTAGGAACTGGTGATGACCACAACCTAAAAGCTGCCTATATGCATGTACTAGCTGATGCTATGACCTCGGTACTAGCAATTATTGCCCTGATAGGTGCAAAATATTTCAAGCTTAATTGGATGGATCCTATAATGGGCATTGTGGGCGCAATTATGGTGATTCGTTGGTCAATTGGTTTGATCCAGGGGACAAGCAAAGTGTTACTCGACCACCAGATTCCAGGCGATGTTGGGATGAGGATCAGAGGAATATTTGAAAGCTATAAAGACACCAAGGTGTGTGACATGCATATATGGTCCATTGGCCCGGGAATCTATTCATCCGAAATCAGTGTCGTCACCAAGTATCCTGATTCACCCAATAAATACAAGAACCTTATCCCAGAAGATACTGGCGTTGTACATAGTACTGTTGAAGTTCACTTATGCCCGGATTAATTCCAAAAACGAGATTGGTGATTATTATAAGAAGGTGAAACCTGTAAATTGTTGTAATTCTGCCACAAGTGCTAATAAGTAAACATATCAAGTTGCCCGCACAAGATGCGGGTAACTTCTTTTTTTCTCAGTATTTATTATTTTCCCCCACTAGACAGGGTTGCAAGCTGCATTCCCTTGTTGATTAGAAAAATTGTATTCTTCGAATTTATCCCACAAATGGTGCAGTTGTGGTGCAGTTGGATTGAAACCAGTCTTACCAAATCGTCAGCGTGTAGCTCATCGGCAGAGCAGTGGCCTTTTAAGCCATTAATTGAGCGTTCGAACCGCTCCAATCAAAACTAATTTCTGAAAACGGTTATTATTTCTTATTTCCCCCTCAGGACAGGGCTACGGATCACCTACCTCGCTTCATACCGATGCATATCGGGAACAATTCGGGAACAGATATGCTAGAACAGTATGGTGGTTTTGGCACAAAATAGACGTAATAGACAACTTTTTTCCCCTTTCCCCAACCTGCTCATCTATCGCACTGAAGAAGTCGCGAATTCGAATCCCGCCAGGTCCACTTGTTTACCATCCGTGAACGGATGATTTTAAATTATTTGGTACTAAGAATGTATCTATTTAAGCCATTGGCTGAGCGTTCGAACCGTTCCACGTTTATTGATCTCGCAAGAAATAGTTGAATTATTTCCCCTCAGGACAGGGCAGTGGGTCGCCTTCCCTTGTATGATGTGCGGGTACAATTCGGGAACAGTTGGGAACAATTTGGGTACAAATATCCTGAGACATCGTGATAAATTTGCGACTAAATAGACATGTTGGACAGCTATTTTAGCCGCATTCGGCTATAAATCTATCCCTTCCGGGGAGGGGGCAATTAATCGAATAATCATATTCATTATATTTGAATCATCCGATTATCGTGATATCATCCGCCTTAGGCATTAGAAAGTTGGTAAGGAATGACAAGCTGAGTCAAATAATGGTATAAAATATTCCTATCATGGCAAAAGAGAAATCACCCCCACCAGTTCTCAGCAGCACAGAAAGGGCAGCTGCACTCATCCTTTCGGGTAAGAGCAAAAAGCGCGGTCTGGCACGCCTGCTGCCTTTCATGGGCCCAGCATTCGTTGCCAGCGTGGCTTATATGGACCCGGGTAACTTCGCCACCAATATCCAGGGGGGTGCCCAATTTGGGTATACCTTGTTATGGGTGGTGGTTACCACCAACCTGATGGCGATGTTGATCCAGACCCTGAGTGCCAAGCTGGGCATTGCCAGTGGGAAAAACCTGGCAGAGATGTGCCGGGAAAGCTTCCCGCGCCCATTGGTTTTAGTGATGTGGGTGTTAATGGAAATCGTCGCCATGGCAACTGATCTGGCAGAATTCCTGGGAGCAGCCCTGGGTTTTTACCTGTTGTTGGGTATCCCATTATGGATTGCAGGTTTCCTGACTGCCATCATCACATTTGTCATCCTGGGTTTAGAACGCTATGGATTCAGACCACTCGAAGCAGTGATCACTGCGTTAATTGGGGTGATTTCGATCAGCTACCTGGTCGAAACCATCCTCGGAAAGCCGGATTGGGGGCAGGTGGCATACCATGCGGTTGTCCCCCAGTTTTCCGGACCAGAGAGCATCTTGCTGGCAGCAGGCATCCTGGGTGCCACGGTCATGCCTCACGTGATCTTTCTGCATTCCGCCCTGACTCAAAAAAGGATCGTCGCACGCACGCCTGCCAGACTGCGCCTCTTATTCAAGTTTGAAGTCGCGGATGTGGTCATTGCCATGGGCCTCGCAGGTCTGATTAATGCCGCCATGTTAATGATGGCCGCTTCCACATTTTTCCGCGAAGGCATGACCAGCGTGGGGACCATACAGGAAGCCCACCAAACTCTTCAGCCGTTGCTCGGAAAAGCCTCCAGTGTATTCTTTGCGCTGTCATTACTGGCATCGGGGCTGTCCTCCTCATCGGTAGGTACTATGGCGGGGCAGGTGATCATGCAGGGATTTTTGCATTGGGAGATCCCTGTATGGGTACGTCGCCTGGCGACCATGGTGCCATCACTGATTGTTATCCTCATCGGGTTGGATCCAACCCGGACGCTGGTCATCAGCCAGGTAGTACTCAGTTTCGGGCTGCCTTTCGCCGTCATCCCGCTGGTTATTTTCACCTCCCGGCGCAAGGTGATGAAATCCCTGGTTAATAAGCCAATCACCACCCTGATCGCCAGCCTGGTGGCGGCTTTAATTGTTAGCTTGAATATTTATTTACTCATACAGATTTTTACGGGAAAATGAAATGACCCTGAAAAATATCCTCGTCCCATTGGATGGCTCGCAACTAGCAGAGACTGTTTTACCCTTAGCAGGTTTACTTGCCAGTCAGAATCACGCCAGGTTGATCTTGTTTCATGTCGTCGAGCAGAACCCACCTGGTACAGTGCATGGTGAGCATCATTTATCCGACCAGCAGGAAGCATCCGATTACTTGCTCAGGGTCAGGCAGTCACTCCCAGCGGGTATCGCTGTTGACCAGCACGTCCATTCCAGCGCGGAGAAGGATGTTGCGCGCAGCATCGTGGACCACAGTAAGGAGTTGGGTGTGGACCTGATCGTGATGTGCGCCCATGGTCAGAGTGGTCTCCAGAAACGGATCTTTGGCAACATCGCCCAGGAGGTGCTAAACAGGGGTGATGTGCCCGTGCTGTTACTCTCACCTGAGAAAGAACTGAGGGAGGAAACTTGTAAATGCCAGCGTATTCTGGTGCCACTGGATGGCGACCCTGAGCATGAAGCCGGTTTGGATATGGCAGTGGAGCTTTCCCAATCCTGCAACGCAAGCTTACACCTGGTGAGAGTTGTCCATGAACCATCCACACTTCCGGGCGAACAGGCCGCCTCAGCGATGCTTTTACCTTCAGCAACATCTGCACTGCTGGATATAGGTTGTGAAGAGGGTGAGCTCTACCTGGCTGAGCTGATGGGAAAATTGCTGGACAAACAAATCCCGGTAACGGGGGAGGTGCAACGCGGTGATCCATCCAAACAGATCGTGCGTGCAGCTCAAGAATTTAAGGCAGATTTGATCGTGCTCGGTACCCACAGCAAGACCGCCTCAGATGCCTTCTGGTCGGGAAGTGTCACGCCTAAAATCGCCTCGCAAACCCATATCCCATTATTACTGGTGCCGGTGCACGAGAATTAGCGCTTAATTGGTAGACCTACAGAACCTGCCGGGCAATCATCTGGTTATCCTGGCGATTGTTGGGATTTCACTTTCCCTCTTCACCCCTGGTAAGTTTTCCGGGGTTCGGACTACTAGTTTTCAGACCAGGGGTTTGATTTGTGCGATAACCGTTAATTCTTTTCGAGCGTGAGTATCAAGAATTGGTTTTTCCATCTTTCCAAAATGTGTTAAGTCCCCAACGTGAAAAGGATAGGAGGATTATTCCATGATAACTGAACTGACTGCAGATAAAGCCTACAAAGTGTGTGGTTCGGATAACATCGGCTGCGATTCCAGCCAGGAGCTGACCGCCTTGGAGACGATAGTGGGTCAGGATCGAGCCATCCGGGCAATGCAGTTCGGATTGGGCATCCAGGATAAAGGGTTCAATATTTACGTATCTGGCATGCCAGGAACTGGTCGCACTACTGCAGTCCGCAGGTATCTGGAGGAAATGGCAGTATCCCAACCTGTGCCGGATGATTGGTGCTATGTGAATAATTTTCAGGATGCATACTACCCCAACGCGCTAAGTCTGCCTGCTGGACGTGCCATTGAGCTTCAGAAAGGAATGGAAAATCTGACCAGGGTCATTTTCCAAGATTTGCGCAACGTCTTCGAGAGTGAGGAATATGCTAAGCAAAAGGAAGAAACACTGAATAGTTTCCAGCTACGTAAGCAGGAAATCCTGGAAACTGTCAATCGGATGGCAATCGAAGCGGGATTTACCCTGCAACCCACCCCCATGGGGGTCATGACAGTACCAACCCACGATGGGAAACCGCTGAGTGAGGAGGATTTCCTGAACCTCTCCCAAAAGGAGAAGGATGAGTTGATGCAAAAACAGCAACAAGTGCAGAACGCATTGGAGGCTTCGATTCGGCAAACGAAAAGCCTGGAAAAAGATGCCCACGATGCGGTGGATAAACTTGACCGCCAAGTAGCAACGTATTCTTTGCGCACCTGGTCAGAGGATATGCACACGAAATTCCAAAACCTGCCTGAGGTAATAACCTATTTGGATTCTGTTCAGTCTGATTTGCTAGATCAAGTAGAGCTTTTTAAATCGGATAGCCAGGAAGAAAGCCCAGCTACTCCATTTGCCGCCTCACCAAAAGGATTGCCCCTAAAGAAGTATGCTGTCAATATTCTCGTGGATAATTCAAAGCTGAAAGGCGCACCGGTGATTGTCGAGACGAACCCGACCCATGATAATTTATTTGGTCGCATTGAGCAGGAAGCACGTTTTGGCGCTTTGGTGACCGATTTTACCTTGGTGCGGGGTGGATCGATACACCGGGCAAATGGTGGTTACCTGGTGTTGCCGGTTGAAGACGTATTACGGGCTCCCTTCGCCTGGGAGGATTTGAGTCATGCCCTTTCTAATGCCAGGATCGTCATTGAGGATGCTTCAGAAAAGTATGGGTTCTCGACCAAGAGCCTGAAGCCTGAATTTATCCCCATGGACATCAAAGTGATTCTGATCGGACGCCCCGATTTATTCCAGGCATTACAGACTTATGATGCGCATTTTCATGAACTTTTCAAGGTGAAGGCAGAATTCGATACTTCCATGTCGCGTGATCCAGAACACACGCGTGAATATGCTGGTTTTGCAACCATGCTTTGTAACACAGAAAAATTGAAGCACCTGGATGGCGCTGGTTTAGCCAGGTTAGTGGAACATGGCTCACGCCTGGCGGAAGACCAGGAGAAGCTATCCACCCGTTTTGGAGAGATCTCGGATGTGATCCGTGAAGCCAACTATTATGCTGCATTGGAAGGGGTAGAACTCATCACTTCACAGCATATCCGAAAGTCAATTGAAGAACGCTATTACCGCTCAAACCTGATCCAGGAGCGCCTACAGGAGATGATCCAGCGTGGTGTGATCAAGATCGAAGTCCAGGGCAAAAAAGTGGGGCAGATCAACGGCCTCTCCGTGCTTGGATTGGGTGACATCAGTTTTGGGCAACCTAACCGGATCACGGTCAGCTTGAGCCTGGGTCGTGAAGGTGTGGTCAATATTGAGCGCGAAGCCAAGCTTAGCGGTCCAATCCATACCAAAGGTGTGTTGATCTTATCCGGATTTTTAGCCGGCCGATATGCACTGGATAAGCCACTGAGCCTGTCTGCCCGGCTGGTTTTTGAGCAAAGCTATGGCGGTATCGAGGGGGATAGTGCTTCCAGCACCGAGCTATACGCCATCCTTTCTGCGCTTTCTGGTTTACCGGTCAATCAGGCAATTGCTGTTACCGGTTCGGTCAACCAGAATGGAGAAGTTCAGGCGATTGGTGGCGTGAATGAAAAGGTGGAAGGCTATTTCGAGATTTGTTTGGCTGCAGGTCTCACGGGTGACCAGGGTGTAGTCATACCGGAGAGCAATGTGGCTAACCTGATGTTGAAAGAGACTGTGGTGGACGCCATCCGGGAGGGAAAATTCCATATCTGGCCAGTGCGAACCATCGATGAAGGTATCGAAGTCCTCACCGGGGTTAAAGGCGGAGAGCACACGCCGGATGGTAGCTTTGAACCGGATAGTGTCAACGCTCGAGTGGACCAGCGTTTGCGGCAGATGGCTGAAACCTTGCAGCGTTTTGGCAAAGCGGAAGGTCAAAAGACACACGAAAGTGAAACAAGCAACGATGCTGGATGATCGTGACGGCCTGTTGTGGTTGCTTAAGCAGCATCTAGACTGGTATCCCCAGATGGAGTTGCGCGATGTCTACAAGTTGCTCTACCAGGGAGTGATGGGGGCGGAGCACCTGATTTCCTCACCGGAGGAATTTACCCGGCTGTTTGCGATTGGAATTTGGGCACCTGTTGCCAGATTCACAAGAACGCTCCCTTGAGCCGGTGCGCACCGACCAGACTTTGCTGCGTCTGAATTTACGCCCTTATAAAAGCCGTCATGTAGGAATTGACCGTCTCATCACACCACTGCTCGAGACAGCCCGGTTAATCACTGGTGACTTGACCCAGCTACAATCCATATGGCTGAGTTTTACCCAGACTTTGCGAGCATGAGCAGTTTCCCAACTTCAATGTCCCTGAAGTTCATCGATTTAACTCGCTGGTTGGAGAAAATGGAATTCCCGGCAGTACATCATTCGGAGCCATATCGCAGAGAGTACCAACCAGCCTACCGGCTTATTGCGGTTCAATATGTGACAGAATTAGGGTTCGGAAATGCTGGCTGAATTCGTAGCCACCACCGGACGGCTCAGCTTCAGCCATCCAGATATGCCAACCACGATTATCCAGGGTGGGGCAGCCTGGGTACGCTACCAGCTTCAGAGCGGTAGGTACCAGCGGGTAAATCTGACCGGCCAGGGATGCTCCATCCTGGAGCAGCCTGTGATCGACGTGCATGGCGCAGGTAGGCAACGCATCATCCGCTGCCCTGCCAACATGGATGGGATCGAGCTGACTTACAGTATTAAAACCTACGATCAGCAGCCCTTCCTGCTGCTTCAACTTACGATATCCAACCTGGGCACTGAGCCAATCTATTTGGACGAGTTTTGCTTATTCAAAGCTGTTTCTTCAGCAGATGGCTGTGTACAATTATCCAAGCCTGCTGGTGGATTACGTTTTTTCAAGGTTGGCTGGCACGGTTGGGATTATGCTGGACTAAAACAGCACAATGACCGCAATTCCAACACCCGACTGGGCTTTCTAACGAACTCGTCCTACACAAATCCAGTCACACCCAAACCTCACGCCAGGGGTGAATTTTGGAGTGAAGGTTGGGCTATCCTGGCAGATGTTTGGGCTGCCATACTGGCCGGGTTTGTCTCCACCGCGCACCAGTTTGGCCAGGTGTATGCCTGTACTCGACCCGGTGAAGAAACATTGATGCTCATCACCCAGGCGGATGGCATTCAGCTGGACCCTGGTGAGACCTATGAATCGGAATGGGGCTTCCTTCAGTTTATCTCCTTACCCAACCCTGATCCGGCAGCTGATTTTGTGAGTGCAGTCGCCAGGCAGATGCAAGCACGTGTCCCTGCTACTCCACCTGCTCCCATGTGGACCCACTGGTACCATTATTACGATGCCATCACCGAGCAGCTTTTCTTGAAAAATTTGGAAGCCTTGGAACGAGTCCGCGTAGACGTTCCCTATCGGTTGATTGAGCTTGACGATGGCTACCAATCTGCCTGGGGGGATTGGACCAGCACGAATTATAAATTTCCTCACGGGTTGGAGTGGTTGTCTGGTCAAATCTCATCGAAAGGGTTTACCCCTGGCTTGTGGCTTGCACCCTTCACGGTCCACTCCAAATCGGTGATTGCCAGGGAACACCCCGACTGGCTGGTAAAAAATGAACATGAAAAACCCATCCATGCTGGGTTTACGTACAACTCGTTTTTTCACGCCCTAGACGCCTCCAATCCGAGGGTTTGCGATCACCTTCGCACGCTGACTGATACCCTCACGCATCAATGGGGATATGGAATGCTCAAAGTGGATTTTATTAATTCCGGGGCATTACCCGGAAAACGACTCAATCCCAAGCTGACACGCGCTGAAGTCTTACGATTGGGCCTGGAAGCCATCCGGCAGGGAGCAGGGGAAGAGACCTTCTTGCTGGGTTGTGGTTGCCCTTTCGGACCAGCCATCGGTGTCGTGGATGCCATGCGTATCGGACCGGACACTGCCCCAAGCTGGAAACCATACTTACATTGGCTGCCTTGGGCAGGTCCATTGATCAAAAAAGAAACCTCGATGCCATCTCTACGCAATGCCCTAAGGCACACGTTAAATTTAAGCACCCTGCATCAGCGCTGGTGGTGGAATGACCCCGATTGCCTGCTCGTACGTGATAAACACACGTCACTGACTATGCCTGAAGTGCAATCCGCAGTCACCCTGGTCGGGCTGAGCGGAGGCATGTTGGTGTCAAGTGACGACCTGCGTAAGCTGAACGCGAGCCGAAAAAAATGGGTCCGAATGCTTGTACCCAATCTGGGGTTACATGGTTTACCGCTCGACTGGCTCGAGCACGAAATGCCACAAGTGTATCAGGTGAGGCTGGAACGTGAATATGGGGAATGGCAGCTGGTGGCTTTGTTCAATTGGAATGATCGCCCCGAGAACTGCTGGCTGCGCATCGCTGAGCTAGGGTATCAGCCTGGAGCGGTGCTGCATGTGTTTGATTTATGGACCCGGCGCTATTGGCGTGTGACCGAACCTAATCTGGTATTACCCAACGTCCCCGCGCATGGCTGCAGGTTGCTGCGGGTGAGTGAGGTGGAAAGAGTTCCGCAGCTGGTGGGCGATACGTTGCACATCAGCCAGGGAGCGGAGATTGCTTCTATGCATATATCAGGAGATAGACTGGTGATCGATACTATGGATTTGGGGCATAAGGTGGAGGGAGAATTGTGGCTTTCCCTGCCCAACCAGCCGCGGAAAGCTACCTGCAAACAACAGGATATTCAAATTGAGCTGAAGCGGGAAGGAATTTATGCTTTTCCAGTTCAATTCATGGGCATGGGGAAGCTTGAAATTATTTTTTGAGGGTTACAAGGATCGAATAAGTCAGCGCAAAAGATTTTTTTCCGCCTAGGAAACCTGAATTACGTTTAATAATCTACAACGAAAAAACAAATAGGATAAGCCTCGTATTCGAGTGGTTATCCAAACAAGGCTACTGGCATATCACAATTTTTATCAATTTTCGTCTATAATAGATTAATTTCCTGAATTTGGATCATGGGGTGGGCATGAGTTCACAAAGTTGGGTTGGGAAAACGATTGGTGGACGCTACCAGATAGAAGCCCTGCTTGGCCAGGGGGGTATGTCAGCTGTTTATCGAGCGCTTGACCCAAATCTGCGCCGTACGGTTGCAATCAAGCTGATCCATCCACACCTGTCTGCAGACCCTAATTTTATAGGTCGTTTTAAGGAAGAAGCGGCAGCGGTTGCCCGTTTGCGCCATCCGAACATTGTCCAGGTCCATGATTTCGATTTGGATGGCGAGACGTACTACATGGTGATGGAATTCCTGATCGGAGAAACGCTCCAGACAAGGCTCAAGCGGCTTAACTCCACCGGTAGGCACTTGTCTTTCACCGATGCCATTAGAATTTGCCTACAGATTTGTGATGCGGCTGGTTATGCTCATGATCATGAGCTGATCCACCGGGATATTAAGCCAGCCAATATCATGTTGGATGTGAACGGGCAAGCCATCTTAATGGATTTCGGTATTGTTAAGATCATTGGGGGTGAATATCACACATCGACCGGTGCCACAATAGGTACAGCTATGTATATGTCGCCTGAGCAGATCCGTGGCGAGCGTATCAATGACTGTTCAGATATCTACTCCCTGGGTGTGACCCTGTATGAGATGATCAGCGGGCGCCCTCCATACCAGGCAGATTCAGCGGTCACCCTGATGATGATGGTGCTCAATGACCCGCTTCCAAGCTTGCGAGACATTAGGGAGGATATACCTGAGGAGCTGCTGGCAATTGTAAATCGAGCGCTTGCCAAGGATAAGTCAATTCGCTATCAATCCATGGCGGAGATGGCTGTGGACCTTAAGCAGATACTGGGGAATTTGAACGGATTTCTTCCAGCAGCAACTGTGGCGGATAATAATAAAGTGGAGAATTTCGCGCAGGCTGTTTCATCTGCCTCCGCCACGCAACCGGACAAAAATATCTTGTCAGAAGTAAGTAAGAGGGAAGAGCTGCGAAAGGCTGAATTAAGAAATATCTTGGCTGACCAAACCTACAAACAAAGGGAGGAAATCGTTTCCACTGCACCTATGGATCAAGCCACGCGGGAAAAACTGAGAATCAACGCCAACTGGATCCCCAAAACCGAAAATCGGCAAAACGATAAGTTGGAATTCCCGGCGATTTATCCTGCCGATTGTCGGAATTCTGCTGCTGGTGGTCGTCGCTAGCGGCTATCTGTATATTACAAGTAAACAACTGCCCAAAGCAGAGCTTGCTTCCTTATCTTTTTCGACCACTCCCATCGATGACGGTAATGCTAAAAATGTTGTAAGCCTGGGTAAATGGGGGACCGGTTCTTATGGGGTTGACCTGGCATTCTCACCAGACGGGACAATACTTGCGACAGCCAATAACCGGGATTGGGTTAAGTTTTCACAATACCGTTTCTATGCTGGCTTATGGCAAATTAACCCAGGCAGCCTCATCAGGTACATGACTGGACCAGCCCGCTGGGTGGCTGATGTGGCATTCTCACCCGATGGAAAGCTAATCGCCGCTGCCTCAGAAGATGCCAATATTTTTCTTTGGCAGGTGCAAGATGGCAATCTTCAGCGGAAGATTGAGACTACCTATGGTTCCTTCTCCAGCGTGGATTTCTCATCGAATAATTTATTGCTTTCAGCAGGCTCCCTGGATGGATATGCTGCTCTCTGGCAGATTGAAAATGGTAATTTGTTGCGAACCATTGAAAAACAGGATTATCCAATCCTGGATGTGACATTCTCACCCGATGATAGCTACCTCGCGGCTGCATCAGGCGATAATTCAATCTTAATCTGGAAAGTTAGTGATGGAAGTTTGCAGATGACTTTACAGGGGCACACTTCTGCAGTTACAAAAGTAGCGTTCTCACCAGATGGCACCATCCTGGCTTCTGCTTCCGAGGACCACACAATTCGGTTATGGAGGATAAAGGATGGTAAGCTTTTGAACAACCTGGAAGGGCACACTGAAACCGTCAAGGGTGTTGCTTTCTCATCGGACGGTTCATTGCTGGCATCAGGATCTGATGATGGTACGATCCGCTTATGGCGGGTAATTAATGGGTCGCTTTTGAATACCATTGTGGAAGAAGAACCCATCCTGAGTGTCACATTCTCTCCGGATGGTACATATCTGCTCTCGAGCGGCTCCTATGGTACATTACACTTTTGGGGGATCAGTGAAGCTATTCCCCCGGATGTATTAATTACACCAGTCACGCCATAAATATTCATGCATAGCACAATGGATGTCATAATCTCATCCAGGAAATCACAAAACTCGCTCGTCATCTCCATTGGAGACCACGTTTTGATAATAGATCCTTATAAAGTAGATTAATTGAGGAGGTCCAAATGAGTGCCTGTTATGGAAAATTAATCCTGATTAATCCGAATGGGACTTGCCAGGAATTTGTGCTGGCAAAATCCAATGTTTCCATGGGCAGGAATATCACCAATGATATCGTCCTGAACGATGTTAGAGTTTCTCGCAACCACGCCAGATTGGAATGTGGACCTACTGGTGTGATCCTTACCGATATGGGTTCATCCAATGGCACCCGTGTGAATGGGATGCGCGTCGACCGTGCCACATTGAAGCCTGACGATACCATCAGCTTCGGAGAACAGCAAATCAAGTATAAAGTTGAAGATCCCAGCGAGGACGTTGGAATCACTAAAATCGACACCCAAGCACAGCTTGATCAATCGATAGAGGCTGAGTATCTTCCGGTGATGGTTAATGAGACCAGCATTCCCACCCTGGTGATGTTCACCAACCAGATGACCTGGCAAATTGATCTATCCAAAAAAGAGAACACCTCCATCGGGCGTGATGAAAGCTGTGATGTTTTTATTGATTCTGGTAATGTATCCAGGCGGCATGCAGAGGTACGGCTTGAGGGGAATATGTTCGTGCTTAAGGACCTTGGCAGCACCAATGGTACCTGGATGAGAGGTCAAAAAATCGATCAATATCTCCTGCAAGATGGGGATAGTTTTCAAATTGGCTCCGCCAGGATCATCTTTAAAAGTGGATTTCAAGAGCAAGGCCTGACCATGGCTGAGGAAAAACTGGCACAACCGGCTGGTCGGCGGATTGTGGTATTTGTTCCCGGATTAATGGGCTCTGAATTATGGCTGGGAAACGAACGCATCTGGCCAAACGTTAAGACCATCTTCACTAATCCCGAGATCTTTATGTACCCCTCCAAAATCCCCCTGGAGCCACGTAATATTGTGGATCAGGTAGTGATCATCCCCAATCTAATCAAGCAGGACCAATATAACCGCCTGGGTGACTACCTTGTGGAGGAGCTGAATTACCGCCGTGGGGTGGATTTCTATGAGTTCCCTTACGATTGGCGCCAGGATGTGCGCATCTCCGCGCGCCAGCTTGCGCAGCTGGTTGATAACCTGCCAATAGATCAACCGCTGGTCCTGATCGGACATAGTTTGGGTACCATGGTCAGCCGTTATTATATCGAGCACCTGGGTGGGAGCAAGCGCGTCGAACGGCTGATCTTGATGGGCGGACCTCATAAGGGGGCGGTAAAGGGATTGATCAGTATGCTGGTCGCCCCGGAAGTGCTGCCTTTTGGCATCTTGGGAGAACGGATGAGGCAGATTATGTTGACTTTCCCAACCAGCTACCAGATCCTCCCAGATTACGAGGTTGGCACTGATCAGAATGGTAAAAAGATCAATTTCCTAGCCGAAGATAGGTGGCTGGCAACGGAATACCTTCCGCTTTTAGAAATGGGACGTGCCTTTCGCAAGGAGCTGGGTACGACAGCCAGCACTCCTTCCGTCTCAATCTTCGGTTATGGAATAAAAACCATCGCTGATGTGGCGGTAACTCGTGATGAGCAGGGAAAATTGGTCAACGTGGACTACCTACGGCGTGACATTGGAGATGGCACCATTTTGGAGCAGTCTGCTTTTTTGCCGGGAAGCGAGATTCATCCGGTGCACCAAAATCATGGTTCCCTGTTCGTCGATAACGATGTGCGCATGCGGTTAAAGCTGGAATTGACGCGATCATTTTGAAATAAGACCGATAAATTGCAGAGAAGAGAATATTTCCAAGAATTATTCGAAAATATTTGCTTCTGGCTGGCAGTGGCATACTGGAAGCGTTGATGCTCTGGGAGGAGTTGGCTCGATGAGATAGGAGTCCCAGCTTAAGGTGTATTTTTTACTTCGTCCTTGGTGATCTGAGAGTTTTAATCAATTTTCTACCCCAATGGCAATTACCATAGAGTACAATTAGTCTCAAGGCGGTAATATGGAAAATAAAAACATCTCCTCGCGTCTTGAGATTGCTAAATCGTTGCTTCCAGCTGAGCTGCAGCACCCAGCAGTACTCAATCTCCTCCAGCGTGCCCTGGCAGAGGATTTATCTGCTGAGGCAGACCCATCAACCATTGATAGTAATTTGCTTTCCGGGGACATCACCAGCTTAGCGACCGTGCCCGAAGAAACCTGTTTGATGGGCTATATTCGGGCTAAAGCAACTGGTGTTGTTGCAGGATTACCCCTTGCCCAAGCAGTCTTTACCCTGGTGGATCCTGATGTGTATGCCAACCTCCTGGTGATGGATGGCGACAGGGTGCAGCCTGGTACAATGCTGGCGGAAGTGAGTGGATCTGGGCGTGCCTTGTTGGCAGGTGAGCGCACCGCCCTGAACTTACTGGGCAGGCTCTCAGGTATTGCCAGCCTCACCCGTCAATTCGTCGATGCTGTGGCAGGTACGCGTGCGGTAATCCTTGACACACGTAAAACCGCCCCAGGTCTGCGCTACCTGGATAAGTATGCCATCCGGATGGGCGGTGGGCATAACCATCGCATCGGTCTGTTTGACATGGTATTGGTCAAGGATAATCACATCACTGCTGCAGGGGGGATCAGTCCTGCGGTGCAAGGCGTGCGAGAAATGTATGAGGACCAATACCTGATTGAAGTGGAAGTAAAAGACCTCGAGGAGCTAAAGGAAGCCATGAGCCTGCATGTCGACAGGATCATGCTGGATAACATGGACCCGGAAATGATGCGCATAGCCGTTCAAATTGCTGACAGGCATATCCCGCTGGAAGCCTCTGGCAACGTCAGCCTGGCGAATGTGCGTCAGATCGCTGAGACAGGTGTGGATTTCATCTCCTCCGGAGCGCTTACCCACTCCGCCCCCACACTTGACATCAGTATGAAAATAGGATAGATTAAGTCCATAATCCATATTTTTGGTGGAACGATTGAAAGTGGTGTAAAAATACTATGTCAGTAGAAAGCATGTACGAAGAAATGAAAAGCAAGCTCAGCCGGGTAGTACCGGATTTCGAGCTGCGTTACAAAGCTGAGCTGGCTGAAGAGATCAACCAGCTGAAGAAAGAAAAGAATGCGGTCATTTTAGGCCACAACTATATGGAACCCGCGCTGTTCTATTCCATCCCTGATTTCCGGGGGGATTCGCTCGACTTGAGCCGCAAGGCTGCCCAAACAGATAAGGATATCATCGTTTTTTGTGGGGTGCGCTTCATGGCTGAGACTGCCAAGTTGCTCAACCCCACCAAGACGGTGCTGTTGCCTTCTGAAAAGGCGGGCTGCAGCCTGGCTGCCAGCATCACTGCAGAGGACGTACGCCAGTTACGTCTCCGCTACCCGGGTGTGCCTGCTGTGGCTTACGTCAACACCTACGCCGATGTGAAAGCCGAGGTGGATATTTGCTGCACTTCCAGCAACGCCAGCGCAGTTGTTGAATCACTGCACTCCGATACGGTCATCTTTTTACCGGATGAATATCTTGCACGTAATGTAGCCAGGGACACTGGCAGGCACATTATCTTCCCGACCATGCAGCCGGCAGGGAATGGTGAACCATCCACCACGCTGGACATCCAGCATATCGGCAATCAGGGGGAAATGGTAGGCTGGCATGGGCGCTGTGAGGTGCACGAGAAGTTCACCGTCCAGGATATCCAGGCGGTGCGCAAGCAGTTCCCGGAGGTAGTGATCCTCTCCCACCCCGAGTGCAGCCCGGAGGTGGTGGCAGCCTCCGATTTTTCAGGCAGCACCAATGCCATGATCCGCTATGTACAGGAAACCAATGCCCCACAATATCTGGTCCTGACCGAGTGTGCCATGGGTGATAATATCGCCGCAGCCAATCCCGATAAGGATATGTTGCGATTGTGCTCAGTACGCTGCCCGCACATGAACCAGATCACACTGGAGGATACACTGAAAAGCTTGCAGCTCAACCAATATGTGATCGATATCCCCGAAGATATCCGCGTGCGAGCTACCCGGGCTGTAGAACGAATGATTGCAATTGGATAAAGGGAAGGATTGAGGGTATGCAAACCGACGTACTGATCATCGGTTGTGGGATCGCGGGGGCAACAACAGCACTGGAGCTGGCTAAAGATTCACAGCGACAAATCACCATCGTTACACGTGCCGAAGAGGATTCGGATAGCAATTCCAACTACGCTCAAGGGGGCATTGTTGGGCGTGGGGAGGATGACAGCCCGGAGCTACTTGAAGAAGATATTCTGGCGGCTGGGGCAGGCCTTTCCTATCCACCCGCAGTTAAGCTGATTGCTGAGCGCGGACCTGAGCTCTTGCAAACAGTATTGATTGAGAAAGCTGGGGTGGAATTTGACCGTGATGCGGATGGCAAGCTGATGATGGGCTTGGAAGCAGCACACTCGCGCAGGCGCATCCTGCACGTGGGGGATGGCACCGGAGCAGCTATTATGAAAGGGCTTCTCCACAAGCTGAACCAAGTGCGGAATATCACGCTATTAAAAAAACATACAGTGGTCGACCTGATCACCTTCCCGCACCATGCCACGGATCCTTTAGCAGTTTACCAGCCTCTCACCTGCCATGGAGCATACGTGTTCAACCAGGACACGCGCCAGGTGATACCAATACTGGCACAGCAGACCATCCTTGCTACGGGTGGTGTGGGGCAGATTTTCCTGAATACCACCAATCCCACCGGAGCGCGCGGGGATGGGGTTGCCATGGCATATCGGGCCGGGGCGAGTATTATAAACGCCGAATATATGCAGTTCCATCCGACTGCCCTGAATTCTCTCACCACCACCAAGTTCCTGATTAGCGAGGCAGTGCGGGGGGAGGGGGGCATCCTGCTTACACCGCAGGGTAAGCCATTCATGGAACGGTATTCTCCGGAGTGGAAAGACCTGGCACCTCGTGATATCGTCGCCCGAGGGATATATTCCGAAATGGTGGATAAAGGCTACCCATACGTCTTGCTAGATATTGGCTCTCACCAATCTGCAGATTATATTCGAGATCGTTTCCCTCACATTTATGCTTACTGCCTTACACAGAATATAGACATCACCCGCCAGCCTATCCCGGTGGTACCCACCGCCCATTACTTTTGTGGAGGTGTGCAGGTGGATCTGAAGGGACGCACAAGTATCCCCAACCTGTATGCAGTGGGTGAGGTAAGTTGTACCGGTGTCCATGGAGCAAATCGCCTGGCGAGCACTTCTCTCCTGGAGGGGTTGGTATGGGGAGTGCAGGCTGCGGAGGATATCCGAACACAATCGCCTGGAGTGTCAGTAAGTGATCATGACATCCCCGAGTGGAACGACAGTGGTCTCATCTATGAAGCTGACCCGAATTTGATCCAGGGGGATATGCAAAGTGTCCGCAACCTGATGTGGCATTATGTGGGATTGGTTCGCAGCGAATATCGTCTGAACCGGGCGATACGTGACCTACGCCAGCTTTGGCTGGATATTGAGGAGTTTTATCGTAAAACCCGCCTTAGCGATGGACTGATTGGCTTGCGTAACAGCGTACAGACTGCGTTGATCGTGGCATATGCTGCCCATCGCAATCGTAAAAGCCGTGGCTGCCATTATCGAGAGGACGAACAAGCACAAGCGAAAACCGCTTCACCACCGGAAGCAGCCAATGTGAAACTCAGCGGTGGGTTGCAGTAATAAAAGCTCTGAGGTATGGAATCAGGTTTATGTAATGAAACAACCTCAGCCTATATTATTACGGTAATGGCGATTTCACTCTGAATCGACTTTTTTACTCGGTGCCTAGCCGTGAAATTAGCGGGACCGATAACACATCGCTTGACTGACTTTTTGTAATGACAAAAATCAAGGGTAGATCGCGACCTGCCCCTATTTGCTTATGGTTTAATTATCAGTTTATGCACATTGTGCTCGGACCCTGGCCAGTAGCGTAAGATCTGCTGTGAGCGTTTGATCTCATACCTGCCATCACTGATCTGGATGGAATAGCCGTGTGGATATTGGTAGTTTGGGACAAAGATCTCTGTAGGTGCTGAAATCTCAGGGTTATGGCGGAATCTCATCTTGAAAACCCGCTTATGGCAATTAAAGGATGCTTGGAGCAACTCTCCGGCAGTTGCAATCGGGTACGGGCGTATAACTGCCTCCAAGGCTCTGCCACCTGAATTGATATCACCCGGGTTGGCCCGCTGGTCGTTACTAAAAATGGATAGGTCTTCATCGTTCCATAGGTCACCATGGAGATTGTTGTTATCGGGGGTATAGTTCCAGAGCGTGAAATTAAGCAGATTGTCCTCAACAGCCTGCATGCTGCGCTGATAAGCTTTCACCTGGGTTTTATAATTCCCGGTTTGGTAAGCTTGTTTGTCCTGCATGTCGAATGGTATTCCGAACTCACCAAGAACGCATGGTACGCCACCAATCTCTTTTTTGGATTGTCCTTTGAGGGTGGCAAGCTGGTGATAAAACGAGGTTCGAATGGCTGGTGAGCCAAAGACGACCTTATGGGTCAGGCTGTTCACAGCGATAATCGGGGAGTAATCTTTCTTCACCAGCGCGTAGACATCATACCAGTGAGGGGCATAGACGATGTCTTTAGCATCCATTTCTCCATGTTCGTAGGGTGGCTTATCTTGCATGTCCTCAATAAAGATTAATGCATCAGGGTGAGCACTACGAATAGCTTCACTGAATCGATTATTGAAGACCCGGTAGTAATCCCGGGCGAAATCCACGTGACTGCCGTTCACCTCGGCAAAATAATCCGGCCGAAGCAGGTGGGGTTCACCTGAGGTATCGAAATCCCACACCCCATGCTGCCTCCAGATACAATCAAAGCCAGGTAACCATGATCGCAGCCGGGTTTCATTCAACTTGCGTGTGCCTGTCTTCTTGATGGTAGCTAAGCCGAGGGACCAACAATCTACCTCCTGTGGCAGACCGGCTCCCAGTAGCATCGACTGGTATGGTGTGGGCACTGCTTCAAGATTGATTCGCTCACCAGCAGAGCCGAGATTTTTCCATCCGATGTAGCCACAAGAAGGCTCGTTCATCGTATCAAAACCGAGCACGTGCGGTTGGTCACGTAACCGCATGGCAACTTGCTTGATGGCGTTGAAATAATGCCTCTGCAGGTATTCCTGGACTGGCTCACCATCCACTTTGGTGAGTGGTGCAAAATCATTCCCACCAAAGAACAAGGTAAACATGGTGGCGGAGGCAAGTTTAATGGCATTAGACGACCAGATCATCCTTGGGTAGGGACCGGGGTGGGTGGCATGTACAATAGCCGCACCAGTCTCGGAAAAATGGGTGATGTCAAACCCGACGGCTTCCAATGTCCATCCAGGAGCACCATCTCCACCAGAAAAACGGCTCCACACATCCTGGTGTGGGTCGATGAACAGGGTAAAGCCATATTCACCCGCTTTCTTCACCACCTCGATGATGTAGTCGAGATATTCCACATCGTAAATGCCAGGTCCAGCATGCTCAATGGCCTCCCAGGTGACAAGTAGCCGCAGAAAGTTAAACCCCCACTCGCGCAATCGACCCAGGTGCTCATCAGCCTGATCCAGCGGAAATGGACGCCCAATGAATGAGACCTGGCGGTGGTCAAAGAAACCTTCACGGATGTATGTAGCCCCATCAGGTTTGTAGGGAACTTTACTACTTCCGCTTAAGTTGACCCCATGCAGCATCACGCTGCGACCGAGATTATCTACAAAATTGGGTCCATGTGCATGAATGATCATGTTTGCTCCTGGGATCATCGTTTGAACTGTAAGACATTTATGAATGGGAAATTGCCTATCCGTGCATAATTAGGATTGATTATGCCTGGAATAATATGGCGCAATTGTCTATCACTGGACGACATCAGGAGAATTATATCTCAGGGGTGTTCAGGAGTGAATTACACAGCCGCGTTAAATCTTGTCCGGATCGGGTTGGGTGAATTTCGATCAGGACTATCGTGCGAACGAAGTTGGAAGCAATTATGTGACTCGAGGTCGCTCGTGGATAATCAGGTGGAAGACAAAAGATACCACGCTGACGATAATCGAGCCCCAGAAGGCACCCCAAGGCCATTGGACGAAAAAGCCTACACCAATCTGCAGGCAGATCCAGGAGGAGAACCACAGCAGGAACGCATTGATCACCAGCATGAAAAGCCCAACGGTGAGAATGATAAAACCGCAGGAAAGAAACTTAAGGATTGGCCGGATGAATATATTGACCAACCCCAGCACAGCTGCCATGACTGCAAACGCCAGCCAGGCAGATGAACCATCGACCGACATTAGGGAATTCGGCAGGATAAGCGTCGCTACAAACAAGGCGATGATCGTGATGATCCAGTGAAGTAAGAATTTCATACGTACCTCTTTCTAATCAGCTCGCTAATTTGGATAAGATAGGTATTAAATAACAGATACTTACAAATATGTCAAGTCGAGGTTGTGATCGGTTAATTCCATATCAAAGTACTTTGCACTGGAATGTTGCTCCATTATAACTGTACTGAAATGAATGATTACGCATAGCAGTATAATTAATACGGTATACACCGATTAAAAGTTGTAAGCAAGCAATCCAGGCCAACTATTAAAGGAGTCGTATATGAGACCTATTAAGGACCCAGAAGGTGCAGAATTGCGTCACCTGGCGAGTGCGTGCGAGCTTACAGGCAAAACAGTCTTGGAGATAGGGTGTGGTGATGGGAAGTTTACCCGACAATATGCAGGCATTCCGAATAAAATTGTCGGAATCGACCTGGATATTACCGATCTAATTATTGCCAAGGCTGAAAAAACTATATCGGAATCCCATTTATGTTTCATTCAATCCATTGGAGAAAAACTACCTTTTCCATCTCACCTTTTCGATATCGCCCTCTTCGCCTCCTCGCTTTGATGAATTGATGACGAGGGCATGGTCCATGCCCTGAAGGAAGCGTATCGCGTTTTGGTCCCCAATGGAATTATGATCGATCTTCGCCCTCTATGTATCGATGTGCCACTGGAGATTGTGTATGAAGGCGGCAGTGAATCAGCCGGAATCCTGGATTTGAGTCCAGATATAGATCGAGATATTACATCAGATGTAGCAATCGTGTCAGTCATCAAGGGTGGGCTATTTTTAGAATCGAAGGTTGAATATTTCGATTATGCATATTATTGGGAGACTATTAAGGGGATGGAAGAGGATCTCGAAGAAAATTGGAAGGATGAAGTAATCGTATCTGAGGAAGTCAGGCAACGAGCATCTGTACTTTTCGATAAACAGTGCCCTCAAACCCAAATTAGATTTGCCGTCCGGATGAAATTGGGTACCTATATAAAACTTTAATTGAAGAGCGAATCTCCTCATTTTTCGGTAATTTCTCAAGGGGACATGTATTTGGTCAGACTGCGGAATCTGGTTCTTTAAAAATCGATTTTAAGGGAATCAGGGACCTATAAAATAATTGCCTATAATCAGGACGGATTTTCAAATCAGCGGGGCGTTGATTTGAATGCATTCATTCCAGGGTCACCAGGGAGCTACAATAACAAAAATCCGCCCTTTTGGACGGATCTTTTTCATATTACAACGCTCGTAAAATAACTCGCGTTGTTTCGGGCGTAGGTCGCCCTCAAGTAGCGGGGCTTGGATTCCAGTGCTCTACTGCAAAGACCTCCGATATAAAAATCCGCCCTTTTGGACGGATCTTTTTCATATTACAACGCTCGTAAAATAACTTGCGTTGTTTCGGGCGTAGGTCGCCCTCAAGTAGCGGGGCTTGGATTCCGGTGCTCTACTGCAAAGACCTCCGATATAAAAATCCGCCCTTTTGGACGGATCTTTTTCATATTACAACGCTCGTAAAATAACTCGCGTTGTTTCGGGCGTAGGTCGCCCTCAAGTAGCGGGGCTTGGATTCCAGTGCTCTACTGCAAAGACCTCCGATATAAAAATCCGCCCTTTTGGACGGATCTATTTCATATTACAACGCTCGTAAAATAACTTGCGTTGTTTCGGGCGTAGATCGCCCTCAAGTAGCGGGGCTTGGATTCCAGTGCTCTACTGCAAAGACCTCCGATATAAAAATCCACCCTTTTGGACGGATCTTTTTCATATTAAAACGCTCGTAAAATAACTCGCGTTGTTTCGGGCGTAGATCGCCCTCAAGTAGCGGGGCTTGGATTCCAGTGCTCTACTGCAAAGACCTCCGATATAAAAATCCACCCTTTTGGACGGATCTTTTTCATATTAAAACGCTCGTAAAATAACTCGCGTTGTTTCGGGCGTAGATCGCCCTCAAGTAGCGGGGCTTGGATTCGAACCAAGGACCTCCGGGTTCCCGGTCTGGCCACAAAGCCCGTGGCCGGACCGGACTTGATGAGCCTAGCCTCTATTTCGCACACATTTCATCTTCAGGCTACTTTTTTTAGCCTAGCCTGACGAAGAGTGGTTCTCGCAGACCTGACTGGGAGAGATAGGTTGATATTCGTAAGAATTGTAGCACGATTAAATGGATGTAAGCAATATGCTTACAAATGCATTGATTTTTAGGTGATCATTTATCATTCTAAATATCTTTGAACAAATAACTGGAAATTCTCGTGAAAAGCATCCAACCAGGCTTCGATGTACTGCCGAGACTCAAACATCGGCAGCAGGTCAATCGCCAAATCTCGGGGGTCTATTCTGGCAACCATCTCCTGCAGCGAAAGTATGGCTGACTCAACGGTATAGGGCTGGTGGCCATCGCGAGCCAGCTTCTCTGCGAGCAGCTGGATCCGCTGCTTAAATAACTGACTAATCTTCATCCAATAAGAATATGGCTTTCTGGTATAACTAGATGGTACTCAGAAATAAGCAATAATCCAAAAATCGGTGTAATGCTTTTCTACCTGCTTCCAGTACATATAAGTTACAATCTAATGTACTGGTTCTGACAATAAACTCAGCCATAGCAGAATCAAGTTGGGATGAGAGTAATGAGTTGATTGTGATTTTCCATCTCTAATAAAGCATCACCGTATGCAAATAGTGATACAATGGAACTAGGTTATTCAATAATCTGATCATCCCACAAGATTCATGATAATTAATGTATCCAAAAATACTCAAGGGTTGTAATTTAATTCCCTAGTTGAGGAGGAGACCATGAAAAGTTACTTAATGCCCTGGATAGTAACTTGGTTATATATCACCATGGCAGCACTCATCTCAATAAACATCGCCCATGCCTCTGATGCCAGCATCTATTATGTATCCACATCAGGGAGTGATTTGAATACCTGCTTAAGCCCAGCCTCACCTTGCAAGACTATTAGCGGAGCGCTGAACAAAGCATCCCCCGGCAGTATCATTAACATAACCGCAGAAACATATTATGGTACTGCAGACAACGTGGTATTTATCGATCGGGATATCAATATATCCGGTGGTTGGAATCAGGGATTTACCGAACGAACCGGTTATACCACTATCGATGGTCAAAATGCACGAAGAAACATCTATATTGAAGAAACAATCAACGTTCAACTTGATTACATCATTATACAAAATGGTTACTCGATTAGCGGATCCGGGATTTTAAATTACGGTAATCTGATTGTGGATCATTGTAACATTCAGAATAATGAAGGGACCGCATATGAAGCTGGTGGGATCTTTAATTCAGGAATACTGATCATTCAATTCAGCTCTGTGCGAAATAATAATGGGTCAGGAATTTACAGCTCACAGAATGGCGTTTCAGCCATGGTCATCAATAGCACGATCAGTAATAATATCAACGGTATTGGATTCGTTGCATATAATCAAAACGTCCTCATTGTTAACAGTACCATCAGCGGAAATATAAACAATAGTTCGTATTATGATGGCGGGGGAATTAATTATTCAGCAGTAAATGGACAAAAGATGTTGGTTTTGAATTCAACGATAACTAAGAATCAGGCACAATTTTCTGGTGGTGGTATTTACAGTAATGATACTTATGGTGGACAGCTAATCTTGGCCAATACTATAGTGGCAGGAAATCTAGCGAGTGTTGGCCGGGATTGTGTCAACCAAGTCCTTTCACAAGGATATAACATCATCGGTGATACCTCGGATTGCACCTTTGATAGTGTGCAGGGTGACCAGCTGGATGTCAATCCAAAATTAGGCGAGCTTCAAGATAATGGCGGCCCTACCTATACCCATTGGCTCTACCAGGGAAGTCCCGCCATCGACAGCGGCAACCCGGCTGGTTGCGTAGACCAGCTTGGAAATCCACTCACAATCGATCAACGTGGGTTCACGCGACCATTAGATGGCGATGAAGATGGAACCAATGTATGTGACATTGGAGCCTATGAGGCAAACCCCGACAATATACTTCCCGATCCAGCTTCAATCTGGTATGTGGCCCCAAATGGGAATGATAGTAATACGTGTACCTCACCAGCAGCTCCTTGTGCCACTATCAACGAGGCCGTTATAAAATCATCCTCTGGAGACACGATTTATATCGCCAGTGGAACTTACTCTGTTAATGTCGGAAACGAAGTCGTTTTGGTTAATAAGAATTCAACCCTATCTGGCGGTTGGAATTCTCAATTCACTCAGCGGATAGGTAGATCGATAATCGATGGTAATAACCAGCGGCGTGTCATCACGATCAGCGATCAGGTCACAACAGAGCTTCTATGGGTGGATATTCGCAATGGGCGTGTCACTTTACATGATGGAGGTGGGATATATTCAGGTTCCCAATCTAAGTTAACTTTAAGCAATTCTATCGTTGATGCAAATATGGCATGGGACAATGATCCGTACTACCCTACACCATTGAATGGCGGCGGGATTGCAATAGGTGCCTATGCACGTCTGGTCATGAATAACAGCCTGATAATCGGAAATTCAGCCTCCAGCCACGGCGGTGGTATTTTCAGTGCGGACAGTAATATTCAATTGAACTATAGTATGGTGAGCTATAATTCAGCCGGCGTGGGAGGAGGAATTGAAGGGTTTAATGGTGGTCAAGTAGAGCTCAATCATACAAGGGTAAACAATAACATGAGCAGCGGTGGTATGGGAGGAGGAATCGATTCATCTTCCAAATTATTCGTTAACGATAGTTATATCTCAGGAAATTCCGCTGCAAAGGGGGGTGGAGGAATTTACGGGGATAATCAGATAACGATAAAACACACAACAATCATTGATAACCAGGCACTATTCGGCGGGGGGATATATAGTAATTATTTGATGGATATCATAGATAGCTCAATCATACATAACCTCGCAGCTGAGGGGTCCGGAGGAGGGATTTCTAGTAGTAATAACCTGACCTTAATAAATTCCACGATTGCCTATAACCGAGCGGAAAATCCAATCACAGGCGAAGCAGACGGGGGAGGAATTTATCGTGATGGTGGTTATTCTCTTCAAATTAACAACGTTACGATTGCCAGAAATTTTGCTGAGCGTTATGGTGGTGGTATCCATAGCAACAATGCTCAGATCACACTGCGAAATTCGTTGGTGGCTGATAATCAATCAGCCACTGGCTCAGATTGTACCGGGACAATTCATTCTGCGGGATACAACCTGATTGGCAATTCCTCAGGATGCAGTTTTATCCCTACCACTGGAGACCTTGTGGATATCGATCCGGAGCTCTATAGATGGTACGGCAGTCCACCTGTGATCATTCTGCTGCAAGGTAGTTCGGCAATCGATGGAGGCAACCCGGATGGCTGCACAGATGAGCTAGGTAATCCCATAACTGAAGATCAAATCGGAAATATCCGTCCAATCGACGGAAACGAGGATGGAATTAGTATCTGCGATATTGGCGCTTTTGAATATAATCCAGCTGCGCCTCCCAGGTGGTTGTACTTGCCAATAACCAGTAAGTAGAGCAACAAGTGGTTCGTTGAATGAAATATCGAGGAGAAGAGTAGAAATACCACCATTCGCCAGGAAAGCCATGCCCTGCTGTGCCGGGTCAAAGGCGCTATAAGTGTGCCTCCAGGTTATCCAGGATGTACCACATTTCTACGCCGCCTCTTCTAGTCGTTTCGCTCTTTAGAACATATCCGGCGAATTCTTCCCGCTCTTCTTGAGTGAACTCCTCCAAATTCAAGCGTAGCTCTTCGGCAAGGTTGTAACGCTGTGGTTCCAGATCGGCTGGCAGTGTTCGCAGGTAGAGATAGTCAAACAGGCAAGCGATAATCATAGGAAGCATCGAGCAAGGCTTGTTCCCATTGATATTCGGGGGTTTGGGTGCGTTTTTTGTGGGCCATCTTACACTCCAAGAGGTCAAGATGGGCGGGTACGCCATTCCTTCATTGCCGACGTGCCGGTGATTGGGCTAATCAAAAAACCATAGCCCGATGAGCTATGGTTTCACATGAGTAGCGGGGCTTGGATTCGAACCAAGGACCTCCGGGTTATGAGCCCGACGAGCTGCCACTGCTCCACCCCGCATCAATTAGGTGCCCTTTTTCGGGCGGGCGGTATTATAGCATGCTCAGTCTAAGGCGTCAAGGAGCATGCTAAGGCTGGTCGGCGAGCAGGGATAGCCATACCTGCCAATTGTGAATGACCTGAGGAGTAACCGCTGGGGTGGGGGTGGGTTGGGGCAAGCTGCCTTGTTGCTGGATGGGTACAACCAGCACGTCCCCTTCCTTACCGAGGCGCTCAAAGTTATATGCCCAATAATACACTGCAGCTTCAGATGTGGCATACGCCACCTGGGTCTCGAGCGATAGCTGGGTCTGTACCAGGCTGGTGACTCGGGCACTGACGTTCTCCTTCTCAGCTGTCAAGCGCCTCAGCTCTGCCATGCGATTGTTGAAATCCATCACCAAAAGCACCAGCACGACAAATCCAACGATGATTAATGTTGGTTTCCAGCCTCTACTTAATTTATTCATAGGTCCATCTTACTCCAGCCTCAATGTTCGCGCAAGGGAAATGAAAATAGAACAACTTTCTGGACATAACTCTGGTCAGTGTAGACATAAAGCTGCAGTCGTATATTCATTCGGGCGATCTGTAATCTGGAATTAGCAATAATTTGTGTCTACTCCATCTGTAAAAGATATAATCGCATGAAATTTTTACAATGGTAGCTAATTAGATGCAATATTCTTTCGTTTAAAGGTTCGATCGATTTATAGCCATGCAACAATTGGACCAGGTTTGCTACGGGACCAATGCTTCGTAGTGCATCCTGATCTCATTTGCGGAAAGAGCGCGTGTGTAGATTGTAACTTCATCAATCCGTCCGTTGAAAAAGCGTTCGCTCCCGTTGCCAGCTGAGCCAACTGCCCAGGGAGCATTTACCAGCAGCGCTCCCTGCGGCTGGGCTGATTCACTAACCTGCACACCATTGCGATACAAGCCGCCAGAACGAGCCATCATACACACCTGCCAGGTATATCCAGTTTCCCTACATCTTCTGCAGGAATGGCAGCAAAGGTATTGTAGGCCAGACCCGTCCCATGAACCCACCTTATAGAAGCCGATATTCACCCGCAGGAATACTTCGCGTTTTGGGGTTGAAGTATATCCATGAGCGAGAATGTTTTGGATACCGGACGTTGATTGCAACCTGACCCAGGCTTCTAGGGTCACGTTACCGTTGAAATTCAAACCTGATGGATTGCCCAGAGTGAGGCTATCGTTGAGCCCATCGAATTGGAGAGCAGTGCCAAATACGCCTGCTACACCAGCCGTCGGACAGTTCGCTGTTGTACAATAAGCATTATGCTCCCAGCCGGAAGCATCTATAAAACTCGTCGCTCCTGCTGCTTCGTCCAGATGCAGCTCTAGACGGGGCGTAGACTGGTAATTTCGTAAACCAAGGGGTAAGTAAGCCGCCTTGATAGGCGCAGCAGCCAGCATCAGATCAGAGATGAGCACCCTGTGGTAGGCGATATAAGGCCTACCGGATGGATCCAGGATGATGGAAACGAATCCTTGGTAAACGTCTGTATCGTCTATGGTTTGGATATGCCAGCCAAGGGTATTCCGGAAGGCATACTTTAATTCGTTCGAGGCAAAACTAATATGGGGATACCCTTTGGTATCCACGGCAATATCCAGATATTGCCCACCTTCGCTATCGATTAATTCTGTATACCATCCAGAAGAATCTTGGTGATAGATACTGCAGGGAATAATCACTTCCGTTGCAAATGATGTGGGGGTAACCGAGAGCATCCAGGGCAATTGCTGCGGAGTGGAAACCGCCACTGGCTAGGCTGGTCTCTGTCCAGCCATTCGCATCCTGGTGCAGATATTCCAGATCACCGCTGATTTTTAGGATATGGGCATAGCCATCCACATCAAGTGCCAGGGCGTACGAGTAGCCAATATATGAGAGGCTCTTGGAATTCCATCCAGCTGCATCTTGATACAAATAGTACCAGCTTTCACCCCGTGGAAAAGCTGAGAAATATATGATGTGGGCATAACCCTGGCTATCCATCGCAATGGAGCAGCCTTCACTATCTCCAGAGATACCTATTGCTGTGGTATGCCAGCCAGCTGCATCCTGGTAGGAGTAAGCCAGCCATCCTGCTGTGTTTTCCAGGCAGAAATGCGGATACCCTTGTTCGTCTAGTGCCATGTCGAGATCGGCTGTTGCTATATCCGGTACTTGCTCGAAATCCCACCCTCCAGCAGCTTGAGTAGCATAGGTCATTCCTGGTCGCATTGAGCTGAAATAAGCGATGTGAAGCTGCCCATGCTTATCCATTGCCAGGCCTCCATCTAACCCGATCGATCCACCCTGATCGATCAGCTCCTTCTCCCAGGTGCTATTGGTCTGGTAAATGTGATACAGGTTATCGCCATCCGTATAGGCAATGTGAATCGTGCCATTGTTTTCCATGGAAAGCGAGGTAAATTCAGATCCATTGGGGGTGGTGGCAGGGGTAATAGTATGCCATCCAGTGGAATCCTGGAAGGTATATCTAAGGTGGTAATCATACGTAATGAAACTCATATGCGGGTAACTGCTGCTGTCCAAGGCAATGGATGTGGACGCAAACCCTATTTCCGATGCTGCAAGCATTTCTAGCTGCCATGTCCCATCCCCCTGACAGCTCGTCTGGTGAGCATAATTGGCTGAGTTTATATCCAAATAGCTGATATGCGCACAGTGGCTGCCGTCTAAGGCCAGTGAGGTGCCGTAAATTATCGTGGAGCTATCAAGCACTTTGAAATGCCAACCATTAGCGTCCTGATAGGCATACTTTAAGTCCTCGTTTGTCCCGTTCCAGCCCGCATAGCTGATATGTGCGTAACCGGAAGAGTCCAGCCTTAATGAGTTTTGCATACCTGCGTCTGGCTCCACAACCTGCAGTGACCAGCTACTGCCATCTTGAACGGCATAATTTAAAGAAGAATTTCCGTAATATGAGATATGTGCATTTCCAGCTGCGTCCAAATCCAATGAACAGCTTCCATAGGAGTCTATCGTATCTACTGTGATGATATGCCAGCCGGAGGTATCTTTGTAGGCGTAACGCAACTCTTCTAATGGTGTCATGACGAAATATGCAATATGGGGGATGTCATTGCTGGACAGTACCAGGGAAGCTGTGTAACCAGCTAATAGGGAGGAATCCACGATCTCCGACTGCCAGGCTACGCCATCAAACCAGGCGTAATAAAGATTATCCCCCCCATAGGCGATGTGGGGGTGCCCGGAGCTATCCAACCGCAGACTGTGATCGGTCATATATTGAAACCGGCGCGGACAATCCACACAACCGATCTTCCAGGGCTGAAATGACGAGCTGCTTGCAGCTGCTGGCATAACGAGCTGTGAGGCTTGAGCAGGATGTGCCAGTTTAAGGGATAACAGAAAATATCCTGACGGAACTACCACGCAGGCGCAAATAACGATCCATGCCAGGTTACCGAACTTGTCGAGAAATTTCCCAACCTTTAGAGCCATTGTACCGCCTTTCTTTGAAGAGAAACCGTCGAATCTATATCAGCCATAGCATGCTTGCTTAAATGAATCTTAAACGTTTCGTTGATGAGAAAGATTATTTTGATCTCATCTTCATCGCGCACACATTTGAAACCAAAGCTGAATCATTTAAGCAACTAGATAAATTATATAGACAAATTAACTAAAAATCAACAAGCATTACTCTAAGTTAAGTAATGTGATGTACCTCCGCTTAAAATGAGTTTGTAAAAAAGCAGGAAACCAGCCATTTATAAGCCATGTAAGTGCCAGGCAGGTAGAATAGAGAACGATTAAACCAAATAGTCAAGATGCTTGAGACCACGACTTGCAATGAGCATCCAAGCAAAATAAATAGTGGCAATTTACAGTTCACCGCTTCAGCCGCAAAAGATATTTTCACCGATCACTGTGGGGAAATAAAAGAAAGTGATGGTCCTTACTGGGATTCCATCACTTTCTGATTTAGCTATAGCAAAATGAACCTCATGCATATTAATTCGTGGTGAGGTAATAAAAAATCCCTGCGAGATGAATGCAGAGATTTCACCAGTGCCGAAGGTGGGACTTGAACCCACACGAGCGTAATGCCCACTAAGCCCTGAACCTAGCGCGTCTGCCAATTCCGCCACTTCGGCATGCTAATCGTATAAATTAGGTGAACGAAATTTTACCTGGAATTCTTGTTTTGTCAACCTTGAGTACATGCTATAATTCCAATGGGATGGGATTATGGCTCCAATTATCGATCAAATTGTAAGTATATTTACCACACCTCAGGGTAATTTGATTTATTCCCTGATGTTGGGGTTATCCGCGTTTAGTGCGTTGATCGCTTCGTGGTATGCGCAGGGTAATCAGGGGTTACCCGAAGGGAAACGCATGCAAAAGGGTTTGTTCTTCCTTGTCGTGATCCAGGTAATTCTATTTATGGGATCCTGGCTGGCATGGCTGGGGGTAATGGATGGACACATTTTCCTGCCTCCGCTGGACCGGATGATGGCTTTATTAAGCCTGGTGCTGGTGATCTGGTTGTGGGCAATTCCCAAACCAAAACCATTAGCGGATTGGATCTTCACGAGTTTAGGAATTGCCATTGTATTTGCCGGGGGTATTAGCCTTTTCTGGTGGATCAATCAAAACACGAATACATTCTTCAATACCTCTCTTTTAGGGGGATATGCCTATTATTCTGGCGTCGCTCTGCTTGTGGTAGGCCTGATCCTGTTGCTATGGCAGCGACCAAACTCATGGGGTTTTGGTGTCCTGATGCTATTGATTTTTCTCGCTGGATACCTGGCACAATATTTCTTCCCCCAAGCTAGTGGGGATTTTTCCTGGCTCGTTCACCTGGGAGAGATAGTTGCTTTTCCCTTGCTGCTGGCATTGCCAGGTCGGTTGGTGCCGCTTAATAGAACGTCTATGATTTCTAGCGGGGAAAAATCAGTCACCCGATCCACAGCTCGTATGGATGCGAAGTTGATCCAATCGGTAATCGCGCTTGGTAATGAGCCTTCCCTGACGCAATATTACCAGAAGCTGACTCAATTGGTTGCACAGCTGATGGACGCTGGTATTTGCTTATTCCTAATGCCTCCGAAAACCGGTGAGCAGATCATCCTACCGGTTGGATACAATCAGCTGGATGACCGCTTCATGGATGGGTTTACAGCCGATGGTCATAAAATGCCATTATTGCTGGATGCGGTACAAACTGGAAAAACCCTGTGCCTGGATGGCGGCAGTCCTGATTCAGAGATAAATGCTCTTTCTAGTGAGATTGGATTTAAGCACACCACCCATCTTCTGGAAATACCATTTCTTCAGAAGGGATTAAGCACAAAAATGGGAATCCTGGTTCTAACCAAGCCGTCTCAACCTGTGTGGAGTGAGAAAGATGTTTTATGGTTTACAGAAGTTGTTAACGCATTGGCTTCCGGTACTAGTCAGGTTTCTAAAGTTACCACCCAGGCAGCAGAGCCGGGGGAGAACCTGAAAGTATTACAACAAACGCAAGCGGATCACGAAAAACTTCGTCAAGCTTATGCGCAATTAAAAGCAGATTACATTAAATTAAACGAACAGGCAACTCAAGCTACCTCTAAGGCAGGTGTTTTCATTCCAATCGTGGAAAACCAAAAAAGCCTGCAAGATACCCTGGAGCAATTAGAAACCCGAAATCGCGAGCTTGAGAGTCTGGTTGCCAGGGGGAGGCCAACCATTGAAGAAGTCGAACAATTGAGGCAAGAATTACGCTCAGCTTTGGTAGACCTGGCACGCATCCCCTCGACGCTGTCCAAATCGGATCAAAAGATGTTGGAATTACAGCTCTCCACAGTGAAACACCTGGATGACATGGGACAGGTAGAGCTGATCACATCGATTGCCCAGGAGTTCCGCCAGCCATTATCTTCAATCATTGGGTACACTGAGCTCATGCTTGGGGAATCAGTAGGCTTAGTCGGTGCGATGCAACGGAAATTCCTGGAGAGAATAAAAGCATCCACTGAGCGAATGGGTATATTGCTCAATGAGCTCGTTCAAGTAATGGCTATCGATGGAGGAAAGGTAAATCAAGCTCTCACAAAAGTGGACCTGGATCAAGTGATTAATGAAGCCGTTGGGAACATCAAAGGGCAGATTAGCGAAAAAAACATCACCATGCAGGTAGACTTGCCTGAGAAAATTCCTCCAATCCAGGCAAACAAAGATGCGTTGCAACAAGTCTTCGCCAACCTGTTACAAAACGCTTGTTTGGTGACTCCGGAGGATGGAGAAATCAAGTTGGTCGCGAGGATGGAGCAGAAGGAAAATGAGCCTAATTATGTTCATATCTCTGTAACGGATCAAGGTGGGGGGATTGATAAGGTGGACCTTCCACGTATTTTTTCTCGGCGGTACAAGATGGAAAATCCGGTAATAAAAGGTATCGGAGAAACCGGTGTTGGATTATCAATAGTTAAATCCCTGGTCGACCTGCATAAAGGTCGCATTTGGGTTGATTCCCATGAAGGAGTTGGGTCCACGTTTATTGTTTTATTGCCTTTGCTAGCAGACTAGCCTTGACTGGATAATCCCAATCCTTCACGATTTGACCATTACATGTTGTAAAAAGAACCTAAACTAAAATCTCACCGAGAAAGAAGAACCGACCTCGTCGGTCATTATCCATTCCTGCGCAGATAGGTACAATTATTGCATCCCATGTCGAAGCTGATTTCATAACAAAATTTTTATCGCTAATCATTTCCGGAACTATATGCCCATACCCATCGTCTTATTATTGGATATGCAATGAAAAAGAATACTGCTGCTCTCATCATAATCCTTGCATTGGTCGCGGCTTCATGCACGATGATAAGTCAGATTTCAGCACCGCAAGGTAAGTTAACCGGCGATGGTGATTATTTATTAGTCGCACCACCCGGTTCCACTCCGACGGCTACACCCTTCCAACCCCTGGCACCAACTCCAGCCAATCTCTTACCTGACCAGGCTGGTGAGGATGCTTCAGGAATTGAGGAGACGCCCGAGCCAGAGATACAATTCACCGCAGAAATTAGTCAGGCTTGGGGGGATTATCCTGGACCGAGCGTATGGCCGGATATTGATGTTCCTTCACCCATGGGGATCCTTTCCCATCCAAAAGGTCAGGTGAATATCCTGTTATTAGGATCTGACCAAAGACCAAATGATGGAGGATTCCGCACCGATACCATCCAATTGTTGACCATCAATCCACAAGAGAGCACGGTCAAGTTGACCGCATTCCCGAGAGATCTTTATGTGTATATCCCAGGTTATACTGTGCAGCGGATCAACACTGCCTTTGGCTGGGGTGGCTTTGAATCGTTGGCACAAACGATGGAGTACAATTTCGGTGTCAAGCCGGAATTCTATGTGTTAATTAACTTCTGGTCTTTTGTAGATGTGATCGATTCGATCGGTGGCATCTCGGTCGAGATTAGTCAAGGTCTGTGTGATCATCGAGATGGTTATGGTGATTTTTGTGTTGGGCAAGGCACGATGTGGATGAACGGTGATACAGCTTTGTGGTACGTGCGCAGCCGCTACTCATCAAGTGATCTCGATCGTGGACGGCGCCAACAAGAGGTTCTTAAAGCGGTTTTTGATCAGATGGTCAGCCTGGATGGTTTGCAACGTGCTCCAGAGCTCTACAATATTTACAAACAGAATGTGACCACAAATCTATCCTTTAGCGATCTGACAGGTTTTCTCTCAATCGCTTCAAACATGGTCAGCTCACATCAGATTGGTAATTATTCCATAGGTGAAGAAGAAGCCTATGACTGGACGACCACCGGCGGGGCGATGGTTTTGATTCCTGTCCGTGATGCAGTTCTAGAAGTTATGCGTCAGGTAATAAGTGAGCCATGATTGCCATGCGAATAAGCTCACTCGTTCAGGAGATGCAATAATGACACTAGAGGGAAAAGGCTTTTTTACCTGGAAGATACCCAATTGTGAGCATGGTGATCCCAAACTGATTGCAGCCCATGCCAAGTCGGCTGGGCTTACCCATCTGGTTGTCAAAGTTGCTGATGGAACTGTGATCTACAATGGAACCTGGGGAGATCCGACTGATTACACCACTCCCGTGGTGAATGCACTACGCACGCTCGGTATCAAAGTATGGGGATGGCATTATATCTACGGGGATAATCCTACGAGTGAAGCCAATGTCGCAATCGCTCGCATCCGCCAGTATAATTTGGACGGTTACGTCATAGACGTAGAAAAAGAATATAAAGCTGACGGGAAAAGAGCGGCAGCTAAAAGTTTTATGACCCAGATTCGCTCAGCTTGCCCCAATTTGACCATTGCCCTTAGTTCATACCGTTATCCTTCCTTGCATCCGCAAATCCCCTGGACCGTATTTTTAGAAAACTGTGATCTTAATATGCCTCAGGTATATTGGTTGAAGGCACATAACTGCGGGTGATCAGCTTGCAAGATGTGTGGCAGAATTCCAGGCCAAGAAACCATCTCTCCCGGTAGTACCGACGGGGGCAGCTTTCAGGGAATTCGGGTGGAAGCCTGAAGATAGTGAAGTTCAAGAATTTCTTAACAAAGCCAAAGAATTGAATTTGAGTGCCGTGAATTTCTGGGAATGGTCGGATGCACGCTCGGGAAATCTACCCGGGGTCTGGGAAGTGATCCAGAATTATCGATGGTCAGATCGGGATGATCCCAAAGACATCTGTGTGGGTCTGGTGGATGCTTTAAATTACCATGACGTCAATAAGATTATGAGCTTTTACACACTACCGGCTGTGCATATCAATGCCATACGTACTACACAGGGATTGGACAACCTGCGCTCCTGGTATACCCAGATGTTCAATGAAATCTTACCAAACAGCAAATTCAAACTGGGAAGCTACACAGGAAAAGGAGACGCGCGCCATTTCACCTGGACTGCAACATCTGCCAAGGGTAATGTCCACGATGGTAATGACACCCTTGGAATTTCACATGGGAAGATCAATTATCATTACTCCTTCTTCACCGTCAAGCCATAAGAGACATCTCAATTTATCGTTGTGGGTTGTTGTAATTGCGTGCTGGCTGGTTGCATGTAACGTCCAATCCACACCCGGCATTACATCTGCATGGACGAAAACACCAGGTGCAACAGTCACCTTCACCGTGTCGCCCACCACTCCACAGCTTCCGACATTTACCAAATCACCCCGTCCAAGTGAAATCCCAACCCTGACCAGCACATCCACGCGGGTGCCCACCCTCACACCGACCCTGGCACCGTTGGAGCTGTTCACTACCCGATCCTTGAGGCCGGATATACAACCTCAGGCTTACCTGGAAGACATATGTTCATACCTGCAGATGCGCTGGTCGGCTGAGGGTAGCCAACCAGGTACTGTGGTGGTGCCAATTATGTTCCATAGCATCGTCCAAAATGGGACGTTGATTGCTGACCCGAACAAAGATATCACCGCAGACCAATTTACTGCCTTTGTGACTTATGCCCGGCACCTGGGATTCGAAACTATTACGACACAAGAGCTGCTGGATTTTCTTACGAACAATTCCAGTATTCCACCCCGCTCAATGATGATCATCGTTGACGACCGGCGGCCGGGCTTGATCCGCGAATGGCTGATGCCCGTTCTGGAAGAATATGATTGGACGGTTACTGCGGCTTACATTGCTGATCCCAACAGCCTGGATTGGGCCTGGAATTTGATGGAGCAATTGTTTACCTCCGGCAGGATAGACGTGCAATCTCACGGATATACAGGTAACGTATATATCGTACCTGAAACACCCATCGACAAGATCAAAAATGAAATCTGGAACTCCACTCCTGTTCTGGACGGAGCATTTTGGCACACCTCCGATTGCATTCATCTGGCCGGGAGGGAATTTCACTCCATTAAGTGTCCAGATTGCCCGCCAGGGAGGGTACAAGCTGGGATTTACTGCTTATTCGCGTGGACCGCTGTTGTTCAACTGGATCCCTTTGGGGGTAGAGGAACTTGGGGTGAATGACCCGCTAATGGTGCTGCCGCGTGCCTGGAGCAGCGCAGTGAATGTGAATTTGGATGAAGCAGTGAAGATCAGTGAGCAGGCTGTAGCTTTTGCAGAACAAAATTATCCTGCTGAAGCTGTTTGGTATACAACGTACTGTGGGGGTGAGATCAATAAAAGCCCGTAGTTCGTTAATTCTCTGCGATTAGGTAATTATCCATCCAGGAGTCCGAAAAGAGTGCCGCGCTTAGCGCGATGTTCAATAACACTAAGATCACGAATGACCTTAGTGTTATTGGTGATTAATGGGATTTTGGTTTCGGTGATTTCACAATCCGTTTAGTCGGTGTGGTTTTGGTACGTGAAGGCTTCCAGGAGGGTGGCAAAATCACGGATATCATCGCATCTGCGGATTTCCGGGTGAGCTTCTTTTGACGTGGTTTCCGGGTAGTCGTTTTTACAGGTGCGGATTTGGTAGACCTTAATTTTCGTGGTTTTGTTACCGGCTTTGACTTTGGGCTTGATGTTTTCGCTGAACCAGATCGGCCTGTTTTCGCAGGGGGTACCTTTTCCGTTTCCCCAGAAGCTTTGGATTTAGGGTTTGATTTACCGGTTTTGATGGGTGGATTTCTTCACCATTCCTGTAGCAGGTTTGGCATTCGAACTCGCCTTGCTGGCTCTAGCGGTGGTCTTAGTTTTCCTGGTTAGGCTGCTCTTGGGTGATTTTGCCTGGCCAGTTTTCCTTGCTTGACCTTTTTTCTTGGTTGCTGCCACTTTGTTTGTCAGCGGAGCTTGGGCGAATTTAAGGCTATCCTTCTCTTTCCCAATCGAGGAGCTCGTGGGTAATTTTTGTCGCCCAGTTTTCTCAAGCGGAGTTTTTTTATGGTTTACAGCTGCTTTAGTTTTCGCTGGTCCTGGTTCTGACTTTGCTTTGGACTTCTCTTTCGCTGTTGGAGTACCCTTAGGTGATTTTGGCCGAGCAGTTTTACTCCTTTGAGCTTTTTCTTTGGTAGGCACAGGCTTGGTAATCAACGCGGCTTGTTCAGTTTTCACGGCTTTGGTTTTACGGGCGGCAGGTAAGTTTTTTTGCTTGCTCGTTTCGCCTGACTTGGGAGGTTTAGGTTTCACAGTTTTTGGAATAGCTGGAAGGGTTGGCTCGATCATTCCAAAAGTCAATTGTTCAACTTCGGGCGCTTGTAGTACTTGTGGTTCGTCAACCACATCAAGCTCCTTTTCGGGGATTGCTTTTTCACCAGCCACAGCGCGTGGCACTACCCAGGAGACGCTTAAACCAAGCACCTGGTAGCCAGATTTAAGCTCGACGATAGTCTTCCCTGATGCAGCACGGGTCTGAAGAGGGACTTCATCCAAACGGATTGCCTTAGGAGAGAGCTTATCCAATAAGATGGTCACGCGTTTATTTGCTTTACCTGTTGCCAGACCCACGAGCTGCGTCTGTCCTGGGAAGCTTCCAGGCAATTACACCCTGACCATAACGCCCTTGCCGAGGAAATTGATCGGGAGCAACGCGTTTTGCTTTACCATCGGAAGTAACCAGCAGTATATCCCCCCGACGGGGAACGAGCTCCATACCGACGATCATATCGCGCGCCCCCAGCTTGATCCCACCCACGCCAGCTGCAACCAGTCCCATTGGACGTACCTCATCCTCAGAAAAACGAATCGCCATGCCATCAGCAGTGACCAGCAGGATGTCAGCCTTTCCGTCCGTCAGACGGATCCAGCCAAGCTCATCTTCATCGTTTACTTTCACTAATGTAAAACTGTGACCAGTGAGTCCAGGCAAGTCTTCCAATGCAGTCTTTTTGAGCATGCCTTGTTGCGTGACCGTGAAAACATACCAGCCTTCAAGTCGTTCTTCCTTGGGTGGTAAAGTGAAAAGAGCTGCCAGCCTGGCTTCTTCGGATAATGCGGATACTTTATGAATGGGCGCGCCATCCTGAGGATTATCGGCTTCAGGGATGGTTTGAACTGGAATGCCTGCGGCATCACCTTTGTCAGATACCAGAAACAGGGTATCTCGCGTGTTGACTTGAAGCAGGAAACGTGGTGCCATAGAGCCACTTATGCGCGGTGGTTTTTCATCCAGCGTACGCGATACCAATCCATCGCTGGTAGCAGAGACCCACACGGTTTGTTCAGGTAATAGGTCGGTGGCACTCATCACGGGCAGGACAAATTTTGCCCCAATTCCAAGGCGCGTGATCTGTGTTCGCCGGCGATCACCATACGCTTCCTGAACCTGACGCAGCTCTGATGCTACTGTCTGGCGCATCTTGAGTGGTGAACGCAGCAATCCCTCCAATATCTTTATTTGCGCCAACAATTCCTTATATTCATCTTCAATCTTTTTGCGTTCCAATGCTGCCAGGCGGCGCAACATCATATCCAGGATCGCCTGTGTCTGGATCTCGGAAAGGTGGTAGCGCTTCATCAATCGGTCGCGTGCAACATCTGCATCAGTGGATTTCTTGATCAGCTCGATGATCTCATCCAGGTGCTTGAGCGCTACGCGCAAACCTTCCAGGATATGCAAGCGTTGGCGTGCTTTTTTCAGCTCGTATTCACCACGCCGCCGGATGACCACCAGGCGGTGTTCCAGGTAGACTCGGAGTGCTTGCTTTAGCGAGAGCATTCGTGGCTCTCCATCCACCAATGCCAGCATGATGATGCCAAAAGTGGAACGCATGGGTGTGCTTTTATATAAGGCTTGAAGCACTTTTTCGGGCTCAGCTGTGCGGGAGAGCTCGATCACGATCCGCAGTCCATGCCGGTCGGATTCATCACGCAAGTCGGTAATTCCTTCCAGGCGACCCTCACGCGCCAGCTCAGCAATACGCTCAATGAGCGAGGACTTGTTGGTCATGTAAGGCAGCTCAGTGACAATGATACGGTTCCGTCCCCGGCTGATTTCCTCGATGTGGCAGCGTGCCTGTACAGTCACTCGTCCACGCCCGGTTCCATAGGCAGCGGTTAGGTCATCTTCATGAGTATCCTGGACAATCAGCCCCCCGGTAGGGAAATCCGGTCCCTGGATGAAGCGCATCAAGTCTTCGATATTTACATCATCCAAACCTTCCCAATTCTCCAACATATAAATCAAGGCATCCACAACTTCGCTGAGATTATGTGGCGGGATGTTGGTGGACATGCCTACAGCGATGCCAGTTGCTCCATTTACTAATAGATTAGGTAAGGCGGATGGGAGCACATCCGGTTCCTGCAAGCTGCCATCAAAATTGTCGGTGAAGTTGACGGTTTCCATGCGGATATCTGCTAACATTTGCATGGCTGGTGCAGTTAATCGGGCTTCAGTGTAACGCATCGCAGCTGGAGGGTCACCGTCGACACTGCCGAAGTTTCCTTGCCCTTCCACCAGCAAGCAGCGCATGGAGAAGTCCTGTGCCATCCGTGCCATGGATTCGTAAACTGCCATATCGCCATGGGGGTGGTACTTGCCAAGCACTTCACCTACAATGCGAGCTGATTTCTTATAAGCAGTGTCGGGGCGTAGACCCATATCAAACATGGCGTACAGGATGCGGCGATGGACAGGCTTTAGCCCGTCACGTGCATCTGGCAATGCACGGGCGACAATCACGCTCATGGCATAATCCAGATAAGCCTGCTGCATGGTTTGGTCAATATCGATTGAACGGACGAGGCCGACTTCCATAAGAAGCTCCGAGAGTAAATGAAATTTGTGATCCGTAATTAATAATCAGTCAATCCGTTGACAAGGTGATCAGGGAGCTGAGTGATTGATCGCCCAGCTCATTAATCATCACTATAACTCAACAACCAGGTTATATCTCTGGTAGCGATTGACGTTATTATCCAATGTATATTAAGGGTAAATAAAGGAAACGTCAAGCAAGAAAGAGGGAAGCCATTATAGGCAATATTGGATGTTATTTTGCTGTATCTTTTTGGGGTTAATTATTAATACATTGGCTCGAATTTAGTTTAACACGGAATCAGCCAGACTTCAAACGCCTTGATCCCGCTGAATGATGGAATCTGTCAGGGAAACGAGGCGGGTATAATCGAGATTGATGCTTAAGAAAATTCGCCGTCTCCTTTCACTTGGATTGCTGCTAATTTGTGGAATACTGTTGGTATGGGGGTACCTGCCAGTTAAGCGGCAGGTCGTAAATCTAACTATTTCGCCCAGTGAGATGATGCTACCATCCTCCAGGAATAAAAATAACCCTGCCCTCCTGGAAAACCGGATGGTGAGGCTGGAATGGCCCTCATTACTGCGCATAGGCGATGAGGGAGTGATCATACTTGACTTCGAACCGGCACTGGAAGATATATCCGCACCGAGTGCATCGACCAGGTATTCCGATATCTATAGCAGTTATAACATCATGGTGGAGGGTAGATTCGAAGTAGCGGGAATTAAGGTCGACTCAAGCAATTCCATCCGGGAGAGCTTGCCAGCGGGGCAACCGGTACGTTTCAAGTGGAAGGTAAGCGCAGACAAGGCTGGGGTGTATCCTGGCAACGTATGGTTATCCCTGCGATTTCTGCCCTTGGATGGAAACCAGACCACACAGCTGCCTATTTTTGTGCATGAGGTAGAAATCCGTTCAATCAATTTACTTGGTTTAAATGGAATGCTGGCGCGCCTCCTGGGAGGTGTGGGAGTGTTGATAGGGGTAATCCTTGTTCTCAATGATATGATTAAAGAGTGGAAGAATAAAGTCATCACAAAAAAACACTAAGTGCGATGCTTAAAGCGCTTCATCTCTAGGATCACAAAGGATTATTAAATACACCATGCTTGAGATCATTCCACTTGTCCTTGGACCAGCAGCTACCAATGCATATCTGGTAGGTGACCCACAAAGCCACTCTGCAGTGGTAGTTGACCCAGCCTGGGATGGTGAGCTCATTGTTGAGGAATCCAATCACCATGGCTGGCACATTGAGCAGATATGGCTGACCCACGCACATTTCGACCATATCGGCGGGGTTGCCGCGATTGTGAAGGGCATTCAACCCACTCCCAAAATCGCGCTGCACCCGGCAGACCTACCGCTCTATTCGGTCCAGGGTGGAGCAGCTTTATTTGGGATGCACATCGACACACCTTCCGAGCCAACGGTTGCCTTGAAGCACGGGCAGTTACTAACGTTAGGGGATCGAACTTTTGAAGTGCGGCATTGCCCAGGGCACACCCCAGGTCATGTAATATTTTATTGTTCGGTCGAAAAGGTGGTGTTCTGTGGGGATGTTATTTTCTGGGGAAGTATCGGACGGACAGATTTACCAGGCGGCGATTATGATACCCTCATTCATAGCATCCGAATGCAGATCTTGACTCTCCCCAACGAAACCCGCCTGCTTTCCGGGCATGGAGGAGAAACCACGGTGGGATATGAGCAGCGGGAGAACCCGTTTTTAACATAATGTAAAAATTACCCCAAAGTACAAAAAGGACACTAAGAATATATTATAAAAAACTTAGTGTCCATAGTGTCTTTAATCGTGAACTGATAATTTACTTGGCGTAATCGACAGCGCGCGTCTCCCGGATAACAGTCACCTTGATTTGACCGGGATAATGCATGGTTTCTTCGATATTCTTGGCAATATCGCGTGCCAACCGGATGGAATCAAGGTCGTCGATATCCTCCGGCTTGACGAAGATCCGTACCTCACGTCCAGCTTGAAGGGCGAAGCTCTGGCTGACGCCTTTAAAGGAATTTGCCAGGTCTTCCAAGGCACGTACCCGTTGAATATACTGCTCCAGGCTTTCACGACGAGCTCCAGGACGGGCACCTGAGATGGCGTCTGCGGCTTCGGCGATAGCCGCCTCAACCGATTCCTGTTCAATTTCATGATGGTGTGAAGCGATTGCATTGATCACGATGGGATTGATACCATAGCGTTTGGCAAAATCAGCTCCCAACATGGCATGCGTGCCTTCCATATTGTGGTCCATGGCTTTACCAAGGTCATGCAACAGTCCGGCTGCTTTAGCAATTTCGACATTTGCACCCAGTTCGGAGGCGATTACTGCTGACAGACGGGCAACCTCAACTGCATGATCGAGCTGGTTCTGTCCATAGGAGGTACGGAATTTGAGTCTCCCCAGCATTTTGGTCACCTCGGGGTGCAGACCAGGGACTCCGGCATCGAAAGCAGCTTGCTCTCCCGCCTCAATGATAATATGCTCCACTTCTTTTTGTTCGTTCTTCAATACCTTTTCAACGTGGGCTGGGTGGATGCGTCCATCTAAAACCAGCTTCGCCAGTGAACGACGGGCTATTTCACGTCGTACAGGGTCGAAGCAGGAAATGGTGACAGCTTCAGGGGTATCATCAACAATCACGTCGACACCTGCAGCTTGCTCGAATGCATGGATATTGCGCCCATTACGACCAATGATACGCCCCTTCATCTCGTCTGATGGGATGGTGACTGTGGAGGTGGTTACCTCGCTCACATGATCGGAAGCCACGCGCTGAATGGCAGTGGTAATGATCTCGCGCGCCCGCCGGTCACCATCTTCCTGGGCTTCGGCTTCCACCTGACGGATGATGCGTGCCATATCGTCCCTGGCGCCTTTTTCCACTTCCGCAATTAATACCCCTCTGGCTTCCTCCTGGGTCATATCAGAGATGCGCTGGAGTTCAGCCATCTCATTTTCATACATCTGTTCAACGTCGTTGGCGCGTTTATCAATGGCACTCTGGCGCTTGTTTAAGGCAGCCTCACGTTTTTCCTGCCGATCGGTGCGGTTTTCCAGCTCCTCGCGGCGTTTGGTGAGACGATCTTCCTCGCGGCTGATTTCTGCTCGGCGGCGTGACACTTCGGCGTCAGCTTGCTGGCGAACCTGGATGGCTTTATCTCTTGCTTGCAGCTCGAATTCTTTCGCTTTTTCCTCAGCTTCAACCAGGATATTGTCAGCTTTGATCTGAAGCCTGGCTCTTTCCTGTTTGGCACGAGAATAGTGCAATCGGTACCCGATTGCGATCCCCGCAGCGAGGGTTAATATTGCAATGATGACTACAATCCCTGGATTCATGAATTGACCTTTCGATATTTTATTTCAGCAGTAAACTTCATCGACGATGAGTTATTCATCTGCTTGCCCCTGCTTCTCATCCCATACTTTTGCTACTACTTCTTTAATAATTTCATACGAGAAACCTCTGCGTGCCAGGAAGCTGCCAAGCTTATTATTGAAATCTCGTAATGGGAGACCTTCATAACGCCGTGATTGTTTGATGGCTGCATGGAAAGCCATGGTTTCTTCATTCATTCCTTCCAATGCTTTTTGTATCGCTGAATCATCTAACCCGCGCATGTGAAGCTCATATGCCAGAGCCCTACGGCTGCGGGGACGGAACTCACTGCGGTTCTCCACCCAATCTTGGGCGAATCTTTCGTCATTTACCAACCCGCTGCGCTCTAAGCGCTTGAATACATCGTTTATGACATCCGTGGGGACGGCGTGCTTTTCCAGGTTACGTCGTACCTCAGCTCGCGATCGAGGGCGATAATCCAGGAAACGCAAGGCTTGCATGTAAGCGATTTCACGGGCATCATCGGACTGTAACTTGGCAATCTTCGATGAGCTTAATTCCTGCCCAACTTGCAACCAGGCGGCGGTGATGCGTGATAAACCAAAGGAGAATTCGTTATCCAGATAGACATTGACACGGTTGGGATGATGTTTTTGCACTTTCAGGGCGGTGACTTTACCACCGGTGACATTATCGTTCATAGACCACTCCAAAAATTGATAGCCGCGTCCCTCCTTCTCGGGTCACGGCTATGATATGTCGCTGAGAGTATTCAGTTCAGTTCAGTGTCAATGTAGGATTGGTAGTCAACACAATCCATTGTCTGGGATTAAATCCCAAATTGCCTGGTCAGGGCGCAGTTGGATAGGCAGCAATGCTTGCCAGTAATTCAGTCCTTATGAAGGGATTTATTTGTATCGTTTCAACCTTCACTTGCTATATCCATAAGCTATAAGTTATATCATCACCAACGAATTGCCTGGTATAGCTCATGTGAGCATATCAATGATCAAGAATGACCAGACACAGAACGTTTCAAATTTCTCAAGTCATTTTCATATCAATGCCGGGGCTGTGGAGAATTTAAGGGATAAAAAATACGCAGCTACTGGCATATAGCTGGGTCAAAGGTTGGACGATTTGAAAGAATATATCTTTCGTTCCTGTGTGAACCTCTGGAGCCCAGCGATTGTTAATTACATCCCACTCATAGGTGGAACGTAGATAGTTCTTCTTCAGAATAGTTAATTATACTTGAAATTATGCTTAATGGTTATTTATTAAGCTTGAATTATCGTATTGGATTTATTAAATCATTCCTCGGCAAAAAAATCTCCACACTGTGTTCTCGAGTGAGGATGGGTAGTTATCCCCCAGATCTCATATAGGTTCTAACTTTGAATTACTAATTACCAGGGAAGGCAATGCCAGATCCATTATCTTATGAGCAACCCGCCTTATTTATCAATGATTAATCGAATTCCCGATTGTGAGGGGTAAAATACATGAACAATCGGATGGGGTTTATCCCTCCTTTATGTATGGGATTGTAATCTGGAAGATAGTAAAGCATAAATCAGAATACTTCTCAAGATGTAGCTGACATTTTTTTTAGAATAAGAGGAGGTAATTAAATGGCAATAATTACTCGTGAAGATGCACTTGAATATCACCAGCTGGATGGCAAGCCCGGCAAAATCTCGGTGGTCCCGACCAAACCCATGGAGACGCAACGTGATCTAAGCCTGGCTTACACACCGGGTGTGGCAGTTCCGGTCCTGGAAATCGAGAAAGATCCTGAATCTGCTTATGAATATACTTCCAAAGGCAACCTGGTTGCAGTCGTCACCAATGGGACTGCCATCCTCGGTTTGGGGGATCGGGGGGCGCTGGCATCCAAGCCGGTCATGGAAGGCAAAGGTGTGTTGTTCAAGCGTTTTGCCGACGTGGATGTTTTTGATATCGAGCTCAACTCGCATGACCCAGAGGTGATCATTCAGACCGTAGCCGCGATTTCGCCCACATTTGGGGGCATCAACCTGGAAGATATCAAAGCGCCTGAATGTTTTTATATTGAGGAGACCCTCAAGGGTATGCTGGATATCCCCGTCTTTCATGATGACCAGCATGGCACTGCCATCATCTCGGGAGCCGCCCTGGTGAATGGGTTGGAAGTGATTGGTAAAAAGTTGGATGAAGTGCATATTGTCATTTCTGGGGCAGGAGCATCGGCAATTTCATGTGCAGAGCTGATGATCCGTCTAGGTGCCCGGAGGCAAAATATCATCCTGGTGGATACCCGCGGGGTGGTATATCGAGGCCGGAAAGATGGGATGAATCAATACAAAGAGCGCCTGGCGAGCGAAACAGAAAAGCGCACCTTGGAGGAGGCTGTTCGTGATGCAGACGTCTTCTATGGTCTGTCCGCGGCGGATGTCCTCACCCCCGACATGGTCAAGACCATGGCGGCTCGCCCGCTTATCTTTGCTATGGCCAATCCCGACCCGGAAATCAAATACGAGCTTGCCAAGGAAGCCCGCCCAGATGCGATTGTTGCCACCGGGCGATCAGACTACCCCAACCAGATCAATAATGTGCTTGGATTCCCGTACATATTTCGAGGAGCACTGGATGTGCGTGCTAGAGCGATCAATGAGGAAATGAAAGTGGCTGCCTCGCAGGCATTAGCTGCGCTTACCAAGGAGGACGTGCCGGACAGTGTTTTACGGGCGTATGGTTTGGAAGCGCTCAAATTTGGCCCGGACTACATCATACCCAAGCCATTTGACCCCCGCGTGCTGCTTTGGGAGGCACCTGCGGTTGCCCAAGCTGCCATGGAGACCGGCGTGGCTCGTAAAGCAATTGACCTGCAGGAATACCGTCAGCAACTGGCATATCGTCAGGGTTTGGGGGAGCAGGTGCGATACTTTATTTTGAATGAAGCCAAGGCTGCTTCGCCCAAGAAACGTATTGCGTTCGCTGAAGGCGAGGAAACGAAAATCATCCGAGCAGCTGCACAGATTCTGGATGAGGGGATTGGAATTCCTATTTTGGTTGGAAGGGAGGGGGTTATCCGTGGCAAGCTGGAAGCCTTGGGTCTGGATGATAACATGTTAATTGTGGATCCCGAGAATTTCCAACGTTCAGAAATCTATGCTGAAGAATACAGCAAACTACGCCAGCGTAAGGGAGTCACCATCTGGCACAGCCGGCGCAGGATCCTCGAGCCGAATATTTTTACTGCGATGATGGTCAAAATGGGAGATGCAGACGCATCTGTCTCAGGTTTGACGTTTGATTACCCGGATGTCATCCGTCCTGCATTACGCATCCATCACACGCGACCTGGTCGGAGGATTGCTGCTGGCGTATATATCATCATTGTAGGTAAGCGTACTTATATTTTCACAGATGCAACGGTTAATATTGACCCAAGTGCGGAAGACCTGGCAGATATCGCTTTCCTGGCAGCGGAATTTGCCCGCCAGCTTCAAATTGAACCCCGTGTCGCTTTATTATCGTTCTCCAACTTCGGCAGTACGCCTCACCCACTATCTGACAAAGTACATCAGGCCGTAGAGCTAATTCGCCTACGAGGAGCGGATTTTCCCGTGGATGGAGAGATGCAAGCGGATACTGCTGTAGTCTCAGAGCTGATCGAGCAACGCTACCCGTTCAGCCAGGTGCGGGATGCTAATGTACTGGTTTTCCCGTCGCTTGAAGCTGCTAATATTGCCTATAAACTCCTGGCGCGCCTCGGAAATGCACAGGCGATCGGTCCGATCTTGCTGGGGATGGGGGCACCTGTTCATGTCCTTCAGACTGGTGATGATGTACGGAACATCATCAATATTGCTGCTGTAGCTGTTATGGATGCTGCCAGCCGGTAAATTATTGCGAAGCACTGGATTAAATTTAGAAGTCAGTCAGGAACAGGCGTTTTTTTCTCCGCTTATTTTGCAGAAATAGTTGGGGCATGATCTCAGTACATGCGCTAGCATGATCGTGCGCTTACTCATTACAGGTCAAAGTAATCGGTGAAGTTAGGCTGCCAATCAACCGACGAATATTCGCCTGTGGCTTTATCTTGAACATATTTACCTTTGTAATCGCCCGTCGAAATGTGGCTTAAAGCATCCAATAACGTGTCAACATCTTCAAGGGTATTGTATAACCCAAAGGATGCCCTGATCAACCCAGGCATTTCGGATCTATCACCTGCCATCATACGATGGCGTACATCCGCTGCCTCTTCCTTGCTCAAACCTAACAGGTGCAGGATATACGGATGAGCGCAGAAACATCCACTGCGCACTCCGATACCAAATTCATACCCCAAAATTGCAGCAGCCAGGAAATGGGTGACTTGATCAAACGCTATAGGGATTACCCCCAGGCGGTCATCAGCATGGAAGGGATTTGCATCACCGAAGATTACTATATGTTGATTAGAGCTCAACTTTTCCAACGCATAGCGGGTCAGTTCTGCTTCATGGTGCGCCACTTCCACCATTCCCACAGCCTCAAGCTGACGGATAGCGGCTGCAAGTGCGATAGCACCCACAGTGTTCGGGCTGCCAGCTTCGTCTCTCTCTGGTGGCTCAGTCCAAACAACATCATCCAGGGTGACGATTTCTACTGTTCCACCGCCCGTCATATCTGGATCCCCACGTTCGAATACATCCTTCCGTCCAATAAGGGCTCCAGTACCGAAGGGAGCGTACATTTTATGCGCTGAGATGGTGATAAAGTCAAGGTGTCCAGCCTTATCCAATGGGAGCATCTCAATTTTCCGGTGCGGGGCTAGCTGGGCACAATCAACCATGATCAATGCACCTGCAGCATGTGCTTTTTCTGCCAGGCGGTGAATGGGATTGAGGATTCCGGTGACGTTGCTGGCACCAGTAATAGCTACCAGGGCAACTTCTTCTGCGTATCTTGAAAGCTGGGTATCAAAATCCTCTTCATCCAGCTCACCTCTAGGTGTCAGCTGTATATGAATAACCTTTGTGGCTGCCCGCCATGGCAGGTCATTGGAGTGATGTTCCATTCCACTGGTAAGAACAATATTTCGTTTGCCTTCCAATGGTAAGCGACGTGCGAGCTTATTAATGGCTTCGGTTGTGTTCTTACCGAAGATGCAGGTGTGTTCCCCAGTGTTCGCACCCACAAATTTCATCACGATCTGGCGAGCTTGCTCATATGCCATGGTGGAAAGCTGGCTCTTGAACCCAGTTCCACGATGGACACTACTGTAATAAACCAAAAAGTCGTTCACGGCTTGTTGGACGGCTTTCATGGAAGGTGTGGAGGCGGCATTATCCAGATTAGTATATCTACGACGGCTACCATCCAGTACTGGTACAAGGGCGTCAAGTCCGACGAAAAGGGGGCGATAATCGATGAGAGTGGGGTTGGACATAATGGTTTCCTGGTTTAAAGTAAATTGGTTATTAAATTGGGGTTAAAAATACTTGATTTTTTTAATAATTTATACTATACTGTGGGTAATTGTGGTATAAAGTGGGTTGAAGTGGGAACGACGGACAGTCCGGCGTCTCGGGTAGATAAAGGAAAACAATACATATGTTTTTGGGTGAGTATCGCCACAGCATTGATAATAAAGACCGCCTGACTGTTCCAGCCCGCTATCGCGAATTACTGGATGATGGAGCTTTTATTCTGCGTGGTTTTGATCGAAACCTGATGGTGTTGACAACCAACGCCTTTGAAGCGATCTCACATCGTCTTAATCAGATGAGTATGACGGATCCACTGGCGCGTGCTTTGCGCCGTTTGATCATAGGATCAGCCACTCATTTGGAAGTTGATAAGGCTGGTCGCATCTTGATACCAGATTTTTTATGCCAAAAAGCCGGTTTATCCAGTGACCAGGAAGCCATCCTGGTTGGTCAGGGCAATTACTTTGAGATCTGGTCTTCAGAAGAATGGTCTCTTCAGCAACAGGCATTGGATCAGGCCGAGGCTAACACCGAACGTTTTAAGGTTCTAGATCTATCCACCAGCTCTGGCTGAATTGGGTAGACGAGTAAATCCAGTAAATGTCACCTTCGAAGATTAGGTGATGACACACCAACCAGTTCTTTACAATGAAATTATACACGCGATGCAGCCTCATCGGGGAGGGTTGTACATCGATGGCACGCTGGGTGCCGGAGGGCATGCCTGGGGACTACTACAGGCAAGCAGCCCGGATGGTCACCTGCTCGGGTTGGATGTTGACCCGCAAGCACTCAGCTTGGCACGGGAGAAGCTGGATGAATTCGGTGACCGTGCCACCCTTGTACGAGCTTCCTACCGCACAATTCGGCAACAGATGATGACCCTGGGCTGGAAGCTGGTCGATGGCATCCTGTTAGACCTGGGATTATCTTCCATGCAGCTGGATACCTCCGAAAGAGGTTTTTCCTTCCAGTCACAAGCGCCATTGGACATGCGCTTTGACCCAGAAGGGAAGATACGTGCAGTTGACCTGGTAAATCACCTGGATGAGGTTGAGCTGGCTGACATGCTATTCCGCTACGGAGAAGAGCGGAATTCCAGGCAAGTGGCTCGGGCGATTGTGAATGCCAGACCCGTCCAAACCACTACACAGCTTGCTGTTGTGGTAGCAAAGGCGACCCGTGGAGGTAAAAGTGGCATTCATCCTGCCACCCGCACCTTCCAGGCTTTACGCATCGCCGTGAACCGTGAGTTGGATGCTCTCGAGGATGTCCTGCCTCAAACACTTGGTGCTCTCTCAACGGGTGGGCGGATAGCAATCATCTCGTTCCACTCACTGGAGGATCGCATTGTCAAGCAGTTCATGCGCAGGGAAAGTAGAGATTGTCTCTGCCCACCTCGCCAGCCTATCTGTACATGCGGTCATAAGGCAACCCTGCGGGAACTGACCCGCAAACCAGTTCGACCGCAGGATGATGAAATAAGAAACAATCCTCGCTCACGCAGTGCCCGATTACGAGTAGCAGAAAGGTTAGAAGAAACAACTTAAATAAATGGCATAAGACTTGCAAGCCTGCACTAGAAACCTGTTCACTTTTGATGATGGTATTCGAAGATATGTAATTCTGAGAAATTAACAACCTAACGCACTCCAATTATCAAAAGCGGACAGGTTTTTAGATAGGTAGACAATATGGAAAACATACACCATTTCTCTCAAGCTTACTCACAATCACCCTGGCGAAAACAAATGTACATGATCGGGGTGGTCCTATTGGTCCTGGTTAGTACGGCTATTGTTGCAGGGATATATTTAAATGTCACTGCCCGGGCTGCCGCGGTTGGCAGGCAAATCCAGGAAATGCAAGTACGGATTTATGGATACCATTACCTGATTGGTGAGGCAAGTGATAGTTATATACCCATCGAAGAATTAGAGCAAAATATTTCCAATCTCACGAGTCAGCTGGCTATCCTGACGTCTTATCAAGTCATGCAAGAGCGGATAAAAGACCTTAATCTGGATCCAATTGATGCTGCACATATCGAATATTTGGAAGTGCCTGGTTATATTGAAAGGCAGGAAACATCTCTTGCGCCTCCGCCCGAGCCAATGGTCGTGAATGCATCTACCATCGATCCAGAGTTTAAAGAATCCTTGTTCGATTGGCTTGCAGATCAGGTGCGTAAAACAACAAAATATTTTAGTGAGGCACAGCCATGAGAAGATTTATGGCAGAGCAAGTTGTTTCGGCAGGACGAATCCGCCGGAGGCAACCCACAAATAATGTCCCTGAAAGTATCCATTCAGTAAATGATAAAGCCGGTCAGACCCTGACCGGTTGGCGATTTAATTTGCTTGGAATCTTATTTTTATTTGCTGGGGTGATGATTGTTATCCAGCTGGTCAGGTTACAGTTCAGTCCAGAAAGAAACGAATTTGTCTTACAAGGAGATCAATATTCTAGAACGCTTCACATTTTTTATCCACCGCGGGGAGATATTTACGACCGCTGGGGACGTCTTCTGGCTGGGAGTACACTGGTGTATGAGGTCGGTGTGCAGGTGGATAATGTTGAAAATGTGGATACCGTAGCCTTTGCATTGAGTAAGGTGTTAATGGCTCATCCCGAGTATGACTATCCTGGATATTACGATGAAATATATGCCGTGATTATCAAGGCTCAAAAGTCTGGAATGGCTTACTTACAGCTGGCTGATTTTGTCACACCGGAGGAATTGAGTATTTTGCAGGAATGGGCGGGTAACTATAGCAACCTTCCCGAGGTAGATTATGGAAAAGTTGGCAGACCCAGCCTGAGCGGTTTAGTCTATCGACCACGCTTGCAGCGTTATTATCCGGAGAATGAACTTGGAGCGAATGTGCTGGGCTTCGTCAATCGTGAAGGAACCGGGATGTTTGGCGTAGAAGCGGAATTTAATGATCTTTTAGCTGGCGTACCGCAATCGATATGGATGACGTTAGATCCCTATCAGGTGGCAGAAATTCCCCAGCTCAAGCCTGGGGTTGATTTGGTGCTGACAATAGATCGTGAAATCCAGGCTACAGCTGAAGAGGTGCTCGATAATGCGCTGGATGATAGTGGTGCTGATGGTGGCGTCATCCTGGTGATGGACCCGAATACAGGCGAGATGCTCGCTATAGCTTCTACGCCACGATTGAATCCCAATGAATTTTGGAACTATGCCAGTGTCTTCAAAGATAGTACCCCGTACAATCGGGCTGTTAGCCAGGATTATGAGCCAGGATCAGTATTCAAAGTTTTAACAATGGCGGCAGGGTTTGATGATGGCGCAGTGACTACAGAAACGGAGTTTGTCGATACAGGTTCGATCCAAATTGGAGGTATCTACATCCATAACTGGGATTGGGGAGCCTGGGGTCCACAAAATATGGAAGGTTGTATGGCGCACTCGCTTAACGTTTGTCTGACCTGGGTGGCGACCCAATTAGGGGCAGGGCCATTTTACCAATATATGCAAAACTTTGGTTTTGGTCAGGTCACCGGAATTGATTTGGCAGCCGAAGCTTCAGGCAGACTTAAGATCCCGGGTGACGCAGATTGGTATGAAGCAGATTTGGGCACGAACGCATTCGGGCAAGGTGTTGCCGTAACACCCATCCAGATGGTTATGGCAATTTCATCTATTGCCAATGGTAGGGGTGAGATGATGATACCTCATGTGATGCGATCCATGGTGCGGGATGGTTTTCAATATACACCTACTCCCCAGATCATCGGTCATCCAATTTCAGCGGATACCGCACAGAAACTGACTGATCTACTCGCCAGCTCCCTTGAGGCAGAATCCTCTGATGCCCTGGTGGAAGGATATCGTGTGGCTGGCAAGACAGGTACTGCGGAAATTGCAACCCCGACGGGATATACCTCTGATGCGACCAATGCTTCCTTCGTAGGCTGGGGTCCCGTCATAGATCCCAAATTTTTAGTTTATGTGTGGTTGGAAAAACCCACCAGCTCGCCCTGGGGGTCTGTCGTAGCTGCTCCAGTTTTCCGTGACATGGTTGAACGGCTGGTGGTTTTGTTGGATATTCCACCCGATGATGTATCACAAGGTTTGGCAAATCACTAAAGGGTTTATTTGTGTTATCACTGGCTGTTGTCCTTGAAGCTTTAACCGGAATTCGCCTGGAAATGGCAACCTCTATAATTACCGATGGTGCAATAGACTCGCGCAAGGTTAAACCCGGGTCTTTATTCGTTGCCCTGCCCGGAGACCACCATGATGGTCATGATTTTGTTGGTGAAGCGTTTCAGGCAGGGGCTGGGTATGCGCTCGTCAGGCAGGATTTAAGCGACCAATTCCCATTATTAGATTTGCGTTCGCCACTCCAACCAAATGAGCTCACTGGCAGGTTGTCCAAGCTAAATGGACCTTTCTGTATTTGTGTGAATGATCCATTGAAAGCCTTGCAGCAAGTGGCAAAATTCTGGAGAGATAAGCTGGACGTAAAAGTCATTGGCATCACGGGTAGCGTTGGTAAATCGACAACGAAAGAGGTGGTAGCCGAGGTCCTTGGCCAACGTTATTGCACATTAAAGAATAAAGGTAACCTGAATAATGAAATTGGTCTACCTCTGACAATGCTCAGCCTGACTGAAGAGCATGAAAGGGCAGTCCTGGAGATGGGTTTCTACGTACCAGGTGAGATTGAATACCTATGTGACCTAGCTGCTCCTTGTATTGGTGTGGTCACCAATATTGGTACGGTCCACGCCTCACGTGCCGGCTCACAGGAGGAAATTGCCCGAGGGAAATCAGAGCTGGTAAAGTCCTTACCTGAGGATGGGTGTGCCATCCTGAACTATGACGATCCATTGGTTCGTAAAATGGCTGATCTCACCCGGGCTCAAGTCTTTTTCTACGGCATGCAATCCATGGTTGACTTGTGGGCTGATAATGTCGAAAGTCTTGGACTGGAAGGAATTCGATTTTTATTGCATTATCAGCAGCAGAAGAATCGTCCCGCGGAAGCGTTACAGCTTCGTGTGCCACTGATTGGCAGGCACTCGGTTCAAACAGCTCTACGGGCAGCTGCAGTTGGTCTGGTGGATGGATTGACCTGGCAGGAGATTGTCAGTGGTTTACAGTCTTCAAGCAATGAACTACGTCTGATTGCAGTCCATACACAAAATGGTGCATTGATCTTGGATGACACGTATAATGCCTCTCCCGAGTCAATGTTGGCAGCTCTCAATTTGCTGAATGACCTGGATGGCCGAAAAGTAGCGGTTCTTGGCGATATGCTCGAGCTTGGTCAGTACGAGCAACGCGGGCATGAGATGGTTGGCATTCGTGCTGCTGAGGTAGCGGATGAATTGGTGACACTTGGAGAGCGCGGTAAGATCATTGCACAAGCTGCGTTGGAATCTGGTTTACCCGCAAGCAAAATAACTGCTTTGGATCAAGTTGAGCAAGTCATCGACTACCTGAGACCTGAATTGAAACCGGATGATGTCGTCCTTGTAAAAGGCTCAAACATGATGAATATGGACCGTATTGTGTCAGCTTTGGAGTATCAGTCATGAGAGAAAGCGCTTTGGCATTAGCTCTGGCTGGTTTTTCCTTTATGCTGACCGTCATATGGGGAGAGCCGCTTCTACGTATTTTGCGACACCTGAAAATTGGAGAATCTATCCGTTTGGATGGCCCCCAGCGCCATTTCTCAAAATTAGGTACACCCACATTAGGGGGATTGTTATTTATCCTGCCAGTGCTTTTAGTCACCCTCTTGTTCAATGCCGCTTCTTTTATCGGTCTGACTATGTTGGGACGTTCGATCTTCCTGCCGATGGGTACCCTGATTGTGTTTGGGTTATTAGGTTCGGTGGATGATTGGAAGAAGCTGCGAGGAAAGCGGTCTGATGAACGTGGATTGCGTGCTCGTTCCAAGTTCATCATCCAGATCATCATCGGACTGATCATAGCTATTGGGTTGCAATTTGTGCTGGAAGCTCCGCAAATTTACCTGCCTTGGATGCAAGCACAGTTCTCTTTGGGTGCATGGTATATACCCATTGCCACCTTACTTATTGTTGGTTTTTCAAACGCAGTAAATTTCACCGATGGTTTGGATGGATTAGCTGGGTTGATCTCTGCCACTTGTATCGCTGCCTTTGGGATGATTGCCATCCTTCAGGGGCAGCTATTTCTGGCACGCTTCTGTTTCACCCTGGTTGGTGCATTGTTTGGTTTTCTCTGGTTCAATGTTCACCCAGCACTTTTGATCATGGGGGATATTGGGGCATTGCCTCTCGGTGCAACACTGGCAGTGATTGCTCTGATGACTGGTCAATGGATTTTATTACCGGTGATCGCAATTATTCCATTGAGCGAATTGGTGAGTGTGGTCTTACAAGTAAGTTACTTTAAGATTACTAAAGGTAAGCGATTGTTTAAAATGGCTCCCCTCCACCACCATTTCGAGTTACTGGGATGGAGTGAAACCCAGGTGGTGCAGCGTTTTTGGCTGATTGGCTTGTTGGCTGCCATGATCGGTGTGGCTATTGCCATGGGATGAGTGATAGAGGATTGCGAGAAGCTGTAATGATGAATTGGATGGATAAGCGTGTGATCGTGATTGGAGTAGCCCGGCAAGGGCTAGCTTTGGGTCGCTATCTGGCACAACATGGAGCACATGTAGTGATGAATGACCAAAAACCTGAAGACCAGTTACGAACCATCAGAGATTCATTGAGTGATCTTGGCGAGGAAACCGCTGCCCGAATTGAATGGGTATGCGGCAGCCACCCCCTCACACTATTGGATGGGGTTGACTTCGTTTGTCCATCCGGTGGTGTGCCGTTAACCCTTCCACTCGTGCAAGAAGCAATGCAGCGCGGCATCCCACTTACAAACGATTCCCAGGTTTTTCTTGAAGCTTGCCCTTGCCTGACGATTGGGATTACTGGTTCGGCTGGAAAGACAACTACCACATCGTTGGTTGGAAAGATTGCACGGGTAGCTGTCGACTCAAACACAAGTACTGTTTTTCGAAAGGTGTGGGTGGGCGGTAATATTGGCGCACCATTATTGTCTATGTTGGAAGGGATGCAAGCCAATGACCTGGCAGTATTGGAGCTTTCAAGTTTTCAATTGGAGCTCATGACCAAATCGGTCAATATTGCTTGCATATTGAATGTCACCCCCAACCACTTGGACCGTCATGCATCGATGAATGAATACCTGGCTGCCAAACGCCGTATATTGGAATTCCAAACAAAAAATGACATTGCGATCCTGGGACGGGATGACCCTGGTGCATGGGGTCTGAGTGGCGAGGTTATAGGCAGCTGCGCTTCGTTTGGCAAAGAACAACCACCAGCGGGTATGAAAGGCGCTTTCATCCAGGATGAGTGGTTGTGTTTATGGGATGGATATACATCCAGGCAGGTTTTGCGAGTTGCCGAAATCCAGCTACGTGGCTGGCATAACGTAGAAAACATTCTGGCTGCTTGTGCCATCAGTCAGGCAGCCGGATTGCCCGTTTCTGCCATGCGGGAAGCTATCCTGGCATTTTCTGGCGTACCCCATCGCCTGGAATGGGTCAATTTATGGCGAGGTGCTGATTGGTACAACGATTCGATTGCCACTGCTCCAGAGCGGGTGATGGCAGCCATTCATTCCTTTGATACTCCCTTGGATCTAGTCAGGCCTATAGTGCTACTTGCTGGTGGGCGTGACAAGAATTTACCCTGGGACGAGTTGGCTGAATTAATCCACCAAAGAGTGAAACACCTGATCTTGTTCGGAGAGGCGGCAGAAAAGATTGCCTCGGTCGTAGGAGTTGTCACACCTGGATTACGACCTGATTCAATTGAAATCTGTTCAAGTTTAGAGCAGGCGGTGAAATCAGCTGCTCGCCTCATTGAGCCGGGCGACATCGTCCTGCTTTCGCCAGGTGGCACCAGTTTTGATGAGTTCCGCGACTTCGAGGAGCGTGGGAGGCTTTTAAACGATGGGTATTCAATCTTTCGTGCATGTGAAAAACGACCAAGGACTTGCTGGCCAGGGCTCGGCGAAAATCCATCGCCCGAAGCGCTTGGGTTTTGATGTACCTTTATTGTTGGTGGTCATCTCACTGGCCTTATTCGGGATCCTAATGGTGTATTCAGCCAGTGCGGATTACTCATTTCAAATATATGGATCACCATCTTATATATTTTCACGTCAATTACGTTGGATGGGGCTAGGCAGCCTGGTGATGTTTGTTCTTGCCTTGTTGGATTATCACTGGTGGAAGAAATTCGCGCTTCTGCTCATGACAGGCACGATATTAGCCCTGGTTGCAGTACTCATCGTTCAGGATATACGCCTGGGATCAGTTCGAAGTTTGTTCCGCGGTTCTATCCAACCTTCTGAATTAGCTAAATTTGGCACTGTAATCTATCTTTCCATCTGGTTGAATAACCGGCGTGGCATGCTTAAGAATATTTACCTTGCATTGATCCCCCTGGGTGTGATCATGGGTGTTGTGGGTGGGTTGATTGCCTTGCAGCCCGATTTAAGCGCTGTGATTACCATTGGTTTATTGGGCACAATGATGTTCTTCCTGGCGGGTGGGGAACTGAAACAATTCCTGTTCATGATGGCTTTAGGTCTCGCAGTAGGGTATATCGTCTTAAGCTCGGGGATATTTCCTACCGGTCCAGATCGGATGAACAGCTTCCTTGCTGGACTCAAAGACCCACTGCAATACTCGGAACATGTACGCCGTTCGCTGGAAGCTTTTATGCGTGGTGGTTGGATTGGGGTGGGGATAGGAAAATCACAAACCAAGTTGAATGGACTTCCCTTTCCGCATACAGACAGCGTATTTGCTGTTGTCGGCGAGGAGACTGGATTATTGGGATCTGGTTTACTCGTTATCCTATACATTACATTAATGTGGCGTGGTTGGCTTATCGCCCGTAAAGCACCGGATGGACTAGGAGCACTCCTGGCAGGTGGACTCACTTTTTGGCTGAGTTTGGAAGCATTAATAAACATGTTGGTGATGGTGGGTTTGCTTCCTTTCGCCGGTAATGCTCTGCCTTTTATCAGCTCAGGAGGATCTAATTTAATGGTCGTTATGGCATCCATAGGTATTTTATTAAATATCTCCCGGATGTCTGAAAAATCGAAACAAGATGAGGAGAAGGGACTCAATGCGGTTGTTAATTTGCGCAGGGGGGACCGGCGGCGGCGTGTATCCAGCCCTGTCGGTGCTCAGGCAGTTGATGAGCACGAATCCTGAACTACACCCTGACCAGCTGGCTCAATCCAGCGTTGCCCCGGTAGATGAGCTCCAGGTGCTGTGGGTGGGTGGTAGGGGAGGGATGGAGGCTGATCTGGTGAAGCGGGAAGGATTACGCTTTGAAGCCATCCCGGCTGCAGGCGTCCATGGCGTGGGTGCGCGTGCTTTACCCGGCAATCTCTGGCAATTAGGGAGAGGGTTTTTCTCATCCAGGCGCATTCTACGCAAATTCCGTCCTGATGTGTTGTTCTATACCGGCGGGTTTATTGCTGTCCCGATGGCGCTGGCAGCCCGGCTTTCAAACCGGGCCAAAAGTCTGCTGTACGCGCCAGATATCGAACCCGGATTAGCTCTCAAGACGATTGCCCGTTTTAGTGATTGCATTTCCCTGACTGTGGAAGAATCAAAAGAATTCTTCCCCAAGCATCCATCACGCGTGGTCACTGGTTATCCTCTTCGACCAGGTTTGGGCGGATGGACAACCGATGAAGCCCGAAATTTTTTTGCTCTTCATGAGCAGCTACCCACTTTATTGGTGTTTGGTGGAAGCAAAGGGGCTAGATCCATCAATAAGGCTGTGGCTACTGCATTGCCCGATTTATTACGAGAGATGCAGGTGATCCACATCACCGGAAAGTTGGATTGGCAAATGATGGAGCAAATCAGGGCTGGTCTATCGACCGAACAGCTAAACCGATACCGCCCATTCCCTTACCTGTATGAGGAGATAGGTGCTGCGATGCACCTGGCGGATCTGGCACTCACTCGTGCTGGGGCATCCGCACTGGGTGAGCTCCCGTTTTTTGGATTGCCAGCTATATTAGTTCCTTACCCATATGCCTGGCGTTATCAACGTGTAAATGCCAGCTACCTGGTGAGACATGGTGCTGCAGTTATGATCGATGATGCTCAGTTGTCGGAGCAAATCATCCCAAAGGTACGCGATTTGATTGCAGACAAAGACCTGCGTGATCGGATGTCTCAGGCAATGCGATCTCTGGCAAGACCCGAAGCTGCTACCAGGATTGCCACCCTGCTTAAGGACCTGGCAGCCCAATCAAGACAAACCGGTATAAAAAATGTTCCCAACCCGGCAGATTAGGAGCGTGCGATGGTTTATTTGAACTTTATTTTCTTCTGTTTCGTGATTTTATTTGGCATCATTGGTGCTATGCGCGGTTGGGCTAAAGAGATGATGGTGACTGCTAGCGCAGTGCTTGCTTTATTCATCATTACTGTCCTTGAGACATATGTCAAGGGATTAAGCGATACCTTTGCTACAGCAGGGTCTTCAGCCCAATTCTTTTTACGTGTAGCCATCCTTCTCCTGTTAACTTTTTTTGGTTATCAAACGCCTAACTTGCCGAAAGTGGGCGGTGAACGTTTTGCTCGTGAACGGCTACAAGATTCGTTATTGGGGATTTTCCTTGGGGCATTAAACGGATATTTGATCATTGGATCAATTTGGTATTTCCTGGCTGAAGCTAATTATCAGGCAGTTTCCTATATTATCCCGCCCGACCCTAACTCAATCCCAGGACAAGCGGCGATAAAACTCCTCGGTTGGATGGCACCTGCCTGGCTGGGTGTGCCCTTTATTTATTTTGCGATTGCCTTGTCATTCGTATTCGTGATTGTTGTCTTTTTATGAAGGAACGGTTATCAGTGCATTTCATTGGGATTGGTGGTACTGGTCTTTCAGCCATTGCCCGGGTGTTGCTGGAAAGCGGCTACCAGGTGACTGGTTCTGATCGCACCTTATCTCCGTTGGCTAAAAGCTTGCGGGCGGAGGGTGTGCATATTACCATTGGTCACCGAGCCGAGAATATAGAAGGTGCGCAACTGGTTGTGCGCTCGTCAGCGATTCCAGATGACAATGTGGAAGTAAAAGCTGCCTGGGAGCAAGGTATCCCGGTGCTTAAACGCAGCGAAATCTTATCAAGCTTGCTGGAAGAACATATCGGAATTGCCGTGGCTGGCACGCATGGCAAGACGACAACGACTGCCATGATTGCCTGGATACTTACCTGCCTGGGACAGGATCCGACCTATATTGCTGGTGGCGTCTTGAATAACCTGGGTACGAATGCCCATGCAGGCAAAGGGAAAGCATTTGTTATAGAGGCCGATGAATATGACCGTATGTTCCTTGGCCTTACACCTAAAATTGCGGTCATCACTAATATTGAGCATGATCATCCGGATTGTTACCCTACCGCTGAGGACTTCTTCCGGGCATTTGACGAATTTGCTTCACAGGTGAGCAGCGATGGTACGCTGCTGGTGTGTGGGAATGACGGTGGTGCTGTCAGATTGGGTCAAATCGCCAAGGCGCGCGGTCAAAATGTTTTATCGTATGCCATTCAATATTCCAATAATGGCTCCAACAATCAACCCATCGCCTACTTGGCTGAAGCAATTACCCCGAATGCAGCTGGTGGCATGAGCTTTGAGGCCATATGCTCGCTTAAGGGCAATAATTTCAACGTACATACTCCAATCACCTTACGCGTGCCAGGGAGACATAACATCCAGAATGCCTTGGCTGCGCTGGCAGTAGCTCATCAGTTAAAGTTGCCGGTTGAACAGGCTGGCAAAGCATTGTCTGAATTCCGAGGTACAGGACGTCGCTTTGAAGTGCGTGGTGAGATCAATGGTATCACTGTGATTGATGATTATGCCCACCATCCCACAGAAATCCGTGCGACATTATCTGCTGCTCGCATGCGCTTCCCGAAAAGCAGGTTATGGGTGGTGTGGCAACCGCATACATATTCACGCACTCGTTTATTATTTCATGATTTTGTGGCTGCATTTGAGCAGGCGGATCACGTGTTAGTGACAGATATCTACGCAGCACGTGAAAAGCAACCCGAGGATGGTTTTTCGTCTAAACAGATTGTGGCTGCGATGACTTACCCCGGTGCCAATTATCTCCCTGATTATGCCGAGGCAGCCAGATTCCTGGTAGATCGATTGATCACTGGAGATGTCTTGTTGGTGTTATCTGCAGGAGATGCAGACCAAATCAGTACATTAGTGATGGCTAAGTTAAAGGAAAGGAGTGAGGCAGGTGACTAACTCAACGCGTACGATAAGGCAAGATTTCTATCCAAAAGAGGTTGACTCGCGGATGTGGGATGACGAGATGGAGCCCTATCTGGCCCTTTTTCAGAAACCATTAACCCATAAGAAGTGTAATTTTTCCAAACAGGATCTTGCGGTGATGTGTAAGGATCCTCTACATTCACCCAGGCTGATCTTATATCTGATTGACTTTGTTAAGGGAATGTAAACGGATCTGAAAGGAACCTTGTGACGAATTCTCTGCATTATGTCCAAGAATTGCGTGAAGCATTTGGTGACCGCTTGCAAATGGGAGTATCCCTCAAGCGTTACACTGCTGCGCGGATTGGTGGTAATGCGGATGTCATGATCACCGCCAATTCATTAAATGAGCTGGTAGAGACTGTAAAGATGTTATGGGAATCCGAAATTCCTTTCATTATTCTGGGCAGCGGTTCGAATGTCCTGGTATCAGATTCCGGAGTAAGGCAGGTTGTGGTTTTAAATCACGCCAAAAAAATCGTATTTACCGCCCACACACAATCCCCAACGGTATGGGCCGAATCAGGAGCTAACCTTGGTGCTTTAGCTCGCCAGGCAGCAACCAAAGGTTTATCAGGGTTGGAATGGGCAGCAGGTATCCCTGGGACTGTAGGTGGGGCAGTATATGGAAATGCTGGTGCCCATGGTGGAGACATGTCGGGTAACCTTGTGATGGCAGAAATCTTGCACCTTAATTATCAACCTGATGAAGGTAATCGTGATTTTTTGCAGGAGGATTGGTCTGTAGAACGTTTTGAATACACTTATCGAAGCAGTATGATCAAACGTCAGCCTGGTCGTGTGGTGGTTCTGGCAGCGCAATTAAAGCTGGGTACCAGCACACCCGAATCTGTAACAGTAAAAATGGACGAATATAGAACCATGCGCCAGTGCTCACAGCCTTCCGGGGCATCCTTGGGTTCAATTTTCAAGAATCCAGAGGGTGATCATGCGGGCAGGTTAATTGAATCGGCAGGTCTCAAAGGAGCATCTATTGGCAAGGTTGAAATTAGCCGGAAGCATGCCAACTTTTTCATCAATCAGGATAGCGCTACCGCGAGCGATTATGTTGCACTGATCAGGCTCGCGCAGCAGATCGTGTTTGAAAAATTTGGTGTGCAGTTGGAATTGGAAATTGAATTATTAGGTGATTGGGCAGGTCAGTAAGGATATGACGATGGAATCGGCACATAAGCTACGCGTAGGTGTGATTTTCGGCGGGCGCTCAGGTGAGCATGAGATCTCGCTGCTGTCGGCGCGTTTTGTGCTGAGTGTGCTCAACCCGCTGCGTTATGACGTTACCCAGATTGGTATCACCCGGGGTGGTACCTGGCTGGCCGGTGAGAACGTACTTGAAGCGCTGGAGAGTGGTCAAACCGAGCAGCTTATGCATGCGGCACTGCTCCCCGATCCATCCTGGGCAGGGCTTCTCAGCATCCATGAAACCGAAAATGGTAATATTTTAGAAATGCTCACGAAATTGGATGTTATTTTCCCTGTCCTGCACGGCACTTTTGGTGAAGATGGCACGTTGCAAGGTTTGTTGGATATGGCTGATGTGGCATATGTCGGTGCTGGTGTAGTTGGTTCTTCCGTGGGTATGGATAAAGGTGTTTTCCAATCGGTCATGCGAGCCCACAATGTCCCCGTTGTGGAGACGCTCGTCGTATTACGCAGTGAGCTGGCTGACCACCTGGATGACATTATCTCTGCCGCAGAGAGTATGGCACCTTACCCGTTGTTCATCAAGCCTGCAAATTTGGGATCCTCCGTCGGTGTGAGTAAATACCAGAACCGGTCTGACCTGCTTGAAGGTCTCATGGAAGCTGCCCGATACGATCGGCGCATTTTAATCCAGCGTGGTGTAAATGCCCGTGAGATCGAAGTCAGCGTGTTGGGGAATGATACACCCGAAGCGTCCATTCCAGGCGAAATCATCCCCAGCCGCGAATTTTACTCCTATGAAGCGAAATATGTGGATGGTGCATCTGAGCTGCTCATCCCAGCACCCATTCCTGAAACCACCTCCCAACTAGCCAGGCAGATCGCGGTGAGCGCATTTAAAGCCATTGATTGCCAGGGTATGGCACGGGTTGATTTTCTCCTGGATCGGGATAGCGGCGAGCTATTTTTGAATGAATTGAATACCATACCCGGATTTACGAGCATAAGTATGTATCCAAAGCTTTGGGAAGCCTGTGGTTTACCCAGTCCCAAGCTCGTGGATCGTTTGATCGAGCTGGCGCTGGAGCGCAAAGCTGACAGCCAAAAAACAGAACACAGTTATACGAGATGACCTATGACAGAGCTGGATCGCGAATATAACCAACCGAGTGCAACGGACGAACTAAGCAGGGCACGCCAAAGGAAATTAAGGAGGGAAAATGGAACAGGTGCTTCCTCCTTGGCTGAACCAGCTTCTCACCAGCGTCGATCTGCGAGGCAGCGAGCAGCACAACGGAGTGAGCCTTCTGTAAGGGAGCGGATTGCTGCCACTCATATCACAATACCCACTCCTTCGCTCGAATATATCCAGGGTAAACTAAATGCTACCATCGAGCGCATTACTCACCCATCCGGTGCTGACGAATCATCCGATAAGAAATCCTCATCCACAGATCAATCAGCTTCCCGCAATTCACGCCGAAGTGCTGGAACCCACCATAGCCCAGATCTTTATAAAGCTACAGCTCGAACAGAAACCCAGCGGAAAGCAAATACAGATCTGACCTTTCGCCCGCAGAAGTCCCGCAGGTTATATGATGCTCATTCGGAAGCTGCTCCTCCGGTCATGGTACGCGGTGGGATGGGCGGGATGGCTTTTGGACGGACGGCGAATTCTCGGCTACAAAAGCAGAGATCGCCCAAACGTCGCATAGATCTTCCCCTGAACGTGCCAGGGGCGGAAATTCGCCTGCCATCATTACCAATACTCCATTTAGGGTGGAGAGCCATTTCATTATTATTTGCTCTCATGATGACAGCCAGCCTGTTCCTGATCTGGAAGGCACCGGTTTTCCAAATTAACAGTGTCGAAGCCAAGGGTCTCAAGCGCCTGACGGTAGGTGATATAAACGCTGTATTGGGTACATTCGGGAAATCGGTTTTCAGTCTCAACCCAAAGGGATTGGAAGAAATTTTGCACCAGGCATTTCCTGAGCTGGCGAAAATCTCTGTCAGAGTTAATTTGCCCGCCAGCGTAAAAGTTGTGGCGGTTGAACGGGTGCCTGTTATCGCTTGGACTCAGGATGGGAGCGAGACCTGGGTGGACGCAGAAGGTGTATCCTTCCCACCAAGAGGCAATCCTGAAACTGCGCTGGTCAGGGTTGAAGGACATGGCACCCCGCCCAGTATAGTTACAAATTCATCATCGATGATGGTACAGAATCTACCACCGGGATATCCAACTGCAATCACATCCAAAATCCCCAGCCTGAAGCTTTCACCCGAATTGGTTTCTTCCATCCTGGCACTGGGGGCGAAAATGCCGGTTGATACCTTGCTGGTATACGACAGCGAGCATGGGTTGGGATGGAATGATCCCGATGGATGGGAAGTGTATTTTGGTGCAGAAGACCAGGATATGGAAATGAAATTAAGCGTTTATCAGGCCTTGGTGGATCGACTGAAAAATGAAGGAGTACAGCCTGCAATAATCAGCGTGGAGTACGTCCACGCACCATATTATAGGATGGAGCGGTGAACTCGCCGCAAAGAAGTAATTATGGATGAACCAATCATAGTCGCAATTGATATTGGCACGACCAAGATATGCACCCTGGTAGGCCGGGAAGAAGCACCTGGACAATTGCGCATACTTGGAGTTGGGGTCGAGCCTTCCCAGGGAGTGCGTAAAGGGGTGGTGGTGGATATGGTGGCAGCTTCCCAGGCTGTGGTACGCTCGGTGGAGAAAGCAGAACGCACTTGTGGCCTGGAAATCGATTCTGCGCTCGTCAGTCTGGCAGGCTCTCATGTCTCATCTGTCAATAGCAGAGGCGTGGTGGGGGTTGCTGGGCGAATGATCGACGAAGGTGACATTGCCCGGGCAATCGATGCAGCCAAAGCAGTAAATATCCCCCATAATCGCGAAATCATTCATATTATTCAACGTGGATATAGTATTGATGGTCAGGAAGGTATTCGAAAACCTCTGGGGATGCACGGTTACCGCTTGGAAGTGGAGACCCATATCATCACTGCTTCCGCTGCTTCCGTGGAAAATCTTCGCCAATGTGTAGGCGCAGCCGGGGTGGACGTATCACAATTCGTACTCAACCCACTTGCCTCTGCTGAAGTGGTGCTGACTGAAACTGAACGTGATATGGGTGTAGTGGTGTGTGACATGGGTGGTGGTACGACAGATATGGCTATCTATATCGGAGGCGACGTCTGGCATACCAATGTCCTGGCAGTGGGTGGGGATCACATCACATCCGATATTGCCCATGGGTTGCGACTACCAATCACCCAGGCAGAGGAGATCAAGATCAAACATGGGCACGCATTGCGAGAGGAAGTCAGTTCCAATGAAACATTTAGCATCCGGCCGTTTGGTGAGGAGCAGCCGGTGGAGATCAATCGGCAGGAGCTTGCCCATGTAATCGAAGCTCGGGTGGAGGAAATCTTCAGTCTTGTCTTGCAGGAAATTAAACGTTCCGGGTACGATGGATTGCTTCCAGCCGGTATGGTCCTCACAGGAGGTTCAAGTGCACTGCCAGGAATTCGCACATTAGCCAGTGAGACACTCAATTTACCCGTACGCATTGCACAACCTGAAAATTTAATCGGCATGTCAGATAAATTAGAAACCCCAGCTTATTCCACCGGGATTGGTTTACTAAAGTGGGCTCTTCTGATGACGGATATCTACGTCCAACCCTCCCATCAACGGATGCGAATTGGAGGTGCAACAACGGGGGGTATTGAGTGGGAGTCAGTTAAGAATTTTCTGAGGAGGTTGCTGCCATAGATGAAGAAATCATCCAATTTTATTGCAGGTAAAACTCTTGGCTCGCAGCGTATGCGAAACCAGGGAAAACACAAGATAGTTCACACATTTTAAGAGGAGGCACGAAATCATGAATCAAAACCCAAGTTATACAAGTCAGTTGGAATCCTTCGCCCACATCAAGGTGGTTGGCGTGGGAGGTGGTGGTTGCAACGCTGTGGAGAGGATGATTAAGGAAGGTCTTCAAGGTGTTGAATTCATCGCCATAAACACCGATGCCCAGGCACTGATGCTTTCCAGCGCTCCTACACGTGTCCGCATTGGTGAAAAACTCACCCGAGGTTTGGGCTCAGGTGGTAACCCTGAACAAGGACGGAAAGCAGCTGAAGAATCACAAGAGGCTCTTTACAATGTCTTGCGCGGGGCAGACATGCTTTTTGTCACAGCTGGAATGGGTGGCGGTACCGGGACTGGTGCTGCTTCCATTATTGCCCAAATCGGGCGTGAGCTTGGCTCACTTACGATTGGTGTAGTCACCCGCCCATTTGCATTTGAAGGTTCTCGGCGTATCGCGGTCGCAGAAGCAGGCATCGAAAAATTGAAAGAACAAGCTGATACTTTAATCGTCATCCCGAATGACCGCTTGTTACAGATCGTTGACAAGCGTTCCAATCTTCAGGATGCTTTCAAGTATGCTGATGATGTCCTTCTACAGGGTGTTCAAGGTATTTCTGAGCTGATCACCGTTCCTGGATTGATCAACCTTGATTTCGCAGATGTCCGCACGATCATGTCTGAAGGTGGGGCTGCATTAATGGCTGTTGGTAAAGGTCAGGGTGATGAACGTGCCCGTATGGCAGCTGAGCAGGCAATCTCCAGTCAGCTACTTGATATCACTATTGATGGCGCACGCGGTATTTTATTCAATGTCACAGGTGGTCCCGACCTAACTCTGTTTGAAGTCAATCAGGCGGCTGCTATCATCAAGGAGACCGCCCATCCTGATGTGAATTTAATCTTCGGGGCGGTTATTGACCAGAATATGGGAGATGAAGTGCGTGTTACGGTGATCGCCACAGGATTCGAACGCTCAGGTATCCCGGTTCGTCGGACTGCAGAAGCGCAGAAGAACCCTTTGCGCTCTGAAAAGTCAGTTTTAGCCACGGATGAACCAGCGCGAGAGCTGCAACCGGCAGAGATCGCCAAGTCGGACTTTACACCGCGCACATTCAACACAGAGGACTTGGATATCCCGACATTCCTGCGAAACCGTAACCGCAGTTAATTATTACCACTCACCGGTTCGGGAAAGGGATCCGTATGCCACGTGCAGCTCCCGGCGTAATTGCCAGGGGAGCGTTGCGCCGGACAATCTCAGAATATTTTGATGTAGCTGTTCGAAGATTGAACAGGTATGTCGCAAGAGATTCATCCCAATTTGGGAAGGAGATCCATTTCCATCCCGGTGAGCGCAATTTTCGAAAGTGTGTTTACTTCACCCTGCATTTATTCGGGTTTGGGGTTGATAGTGGTCGTTTGGGTGAGGTTGTAAGCTTGGTAGGGGATTGCCGGCCTCCTCCTCCCGGCAATCCCCGCCAGCCCACCATTCTAAGGAGCAGTAGACCTATCAATGGTGGGCTGAGGGAGAACCCGAGTAAAATACGGAGCGGGTTCTTCGATTTTACCCAAAAGAGGCAGAAAAACGGGGGATTTTTTTTGCCAACGTGTATGTATCCTTCATTAAATAATCTCCATAATCAATCTAATCTTAATAAATTAAATATTCCGCAATATTTTAAGAATACTTTCTCATATTTCTCTTGCGCAGTGTTCTGCTCTGTGCTAGAATTTGTCCACTTCCACTGCCACCTATATGGGGTATGGCTTGTGGAACCCCCATCTATAGCGATTACAAATGTTCTAGAAAATCGGGATTACCATTATGCGCTGTCCTTATTGTAAACATGATGAATCAAGGGTAATCGATACTTCGCATGATATGCGCGGTGGAGTAAGACGTCGCAGGGAATGCGAGAATTGTAGCCAACGATTCAGCACTTATGAGCGCCCAATCCTTGCCACACCATTGATCATCAAACAGGACGGCACGCGTGAAGAATTCGATCATGAGAAATTGAGCCGCGGTATCCGTATTGCCTGTGCCAAGCGCCCTGTCCCAGCTGCGGATGTTGACCGTCTGGTGGGTGAGATTGAAGCCACACTTCAAGCTTTGGGGCGAGCGGAAGTTTCATCCAGGGTTGTGGGGGATATGGTTATTGCTGGCCTGAAAGAGATGGACCAGATTGCTTATATTCGTTACGCCATTGTATATTTAGGTTTGGACGACTTACGTTCAATACGCAAAGAAATTGATCGTTTGTTGGAAAGCTAAACCAGCTTGGGGTGGTTTGGAGATATGTTATGACACAGACTTCACAAGAACGAATCGGCCGATTTGGTCTGTTACCAACACCTGACATACCTTTAGGGTTGACGGAGATCGATTTAACTGATAATTCGCGCAAGGTTTTAATTCGGCGTTATGTGCGGCGTGATCGAGAGGGCAAACCTGCGGAAAGCGTTGAGGGAATGTTCTGGCGGGTTGCTTACCATGTTGCCAGGGTTGAACAAACCTGGAATGGAACTGGAATAGAGCGGGCGGAGCAATTTTACAACCTGCTCACCAATAAACAATTCTTTCCCAACTCACCTACATTTACTGGTGCGGGAACACCTCTGGGTCAACTTGCAGCATGCTTCGTCCTGCCAGTTTCCGATGATATGGGTCGACATGAGGCTGGCATTTTCCAAACCTTGCGTGATGCCGCCTTGATCCAGCAAACGGGTGGAGGCAATGGTTTTTCCTTTTCGCGTTTGAGACCCAAAAACACACTGGTAAAATCATCTGCCGGTCAGGCTACAGGTCCAGTCGGATTTTTACGCGTATATGACAAAGCATTTGGTGAGATTGCCCAGGGTGGAACCCGCCGTGGCGCGAATATGGCTGTTCTGAGGGTGGATCACCCGGATATCGAGGACTTTATTAATTGCAAGACTGATGAGAATGCCATCACAAACTTTAATATCTCGGTTGGCATCACGGATGCCTTTATGGACGCAGTGCAAAACGATGCCATGTGGGATTTAAAGTTCCCGGATGTTGGCAGCCCAGAATACCATGAATTCCATGGGACATTGGAGATGGCTGAGAAATCTGGGATCCCGATTCTCACTTACCGACGGGTGTCTGCTCGAGAGTTATTTAATAAAATTGTCAGGCAGGCACATCATAATGGGGAACCAGGCATGTTGTTTTTGGATACTGCTAATCGGTCCAACCCGGTGCCGCAGTTATATCAGCTTGAAGCGACCAACCCATGCGGGGAACAATGGCTCGGACCATATGAGAATTGTTGCCTTGGCTCGGTTAACCTGGCAGAGATGTTTGGTTTGGACCATACTGTAGATTGGGAAAAATTACGCCAGGCTGTTGAAACCTCGTCCATCTTTTTGGATGATGTAATCGAAGCAAATGCATATGTACCAGCCGTCCCACAGCTAAAAATCGCCGCTGAACAGGCACGTCGCATCGGCCTGGGTGTGATGGGCTTGGGTGATTTGATGTATCACTGCGACATACGGTATGGTTCCGAGGAAGGTCAAGAATTTGCTGCCCAGGTGATGGAATTCATCCGCTATCATGCCATGATGACGAGTATACATCTGGCAGAAAAACGAGGTGCTTTCCCCGCTATCAAGGGTTCAATTTACGACCCTGACCAAATGTCCTGGGCGCCACCCAATCCCATCGCACCATACGAACGCGATTTCAACCGTCCTCAAATCGATTGGGATGAAGTAATCCTAGGCATCAGGAATTATGGTATTCGTAATGCTGCACAAACCACAATTGCTCCGACAGGCACCATCGCTACCGTTGCAGGATGTGAAGGATACGGTTGTGAGCCTGTGTTTGCGCTGGCTTATATTCGCCATGTCAACGATAACGGTAATGACTTGCAGCTAACGTATACCAGCCCGCAGTTTGAAAATGCCCTAATAGAAGCCGGTATTGATGAACCAACCCGCATGGCGATAATCGAGCAAGTAATGGAAAGCGGTACCTGCCAGGGAAATGAAGCTGTCCCGGAGCTTATACAACATGTATTTGTGGTATCTCAGGATATCACAGCTGAGGAGCATGTACGGACCCAGGCAGCCATGCAGGCATTTGTGGATAATAGCTTAAGCAAGACGGTTAACTTTCCACCCGATGCTACCGAAGAGGATGTGGCTACTGCCTATATGCTGGCGTGGAAGCTGGGATGCAAGGGCATTACAGTATACGTCACAGGCTCACGACAAAAAGTTGTTTTGGAAACTAAGGCGACCTCACGGGAAAAAGAAGCTGCACAACATGAAGAACACGATCAGGCTGGAATTCAAAATGCTCAACCGGTAGACGAGGGACATGCATGGGTAGGAACAAAGAAGCCACGACCCAGACGCTTGCGAGGCTATACTTATAACATCAGCACACCCGTTGGTAAGGCATTTGTGACGATCAACGAAAATGGTGGTGACCACCCCTTCGAGGTATTTGTCAGCACCGCCAAGGCAGGCTCGGAAACCGCTGCGGTCTCAGAAGCCATTGGGCGACTGATCTCTTATCTGTTGCGGTTGGCTTCACCTGTCCTACCACGAGAACGGCTTAAGGAGATCGTCAAACAGTTATCCGGCATCGGAGGCGGGCGTTCATTGGGGTTCGGCCCCAACCGGGTGCGGTCCCTGCCAGATGGAGTAGCTCAAACCCTGGCAGAATATCTTGATGATTCGGAGGAATATCAAGAAGCAGCTGCCAATGGTGGATACGGTGAGTATGATAAGCGACCTATGCGACCCTCAGATATTCCAGAAAAACTATCCGCGGCAATCTCAGGAGTGTATAAGATTGGGGATCTATGCCCTGAGTGTGGTCAGGCAGCAGTAGTCAATGAGGAAGGCTGCCGCAAGTGTTATGCATGCGGTTATTCTGAATGTTGACCTGATAATTGAATTCATTCAGGGCACCTTCGTGGTGCCCTGTTTTTATTAATTCGCTGTTTTTGCTTCCAATTTGGTGATTAATACATCCAACAAGATGGAGTTGACCTGGTTAGCCTGGGTGCTGAACCTGGCTTGAGCGGTGGCTTGCATGGATGGGTTAGGGGTACCCTGCGTCATTGGACCAACACCCAAACCGGCGTCACTGCCAGCATCACCACCTGGATCACCTTGGACTCACAATACCTCCGGAGGGAAAAATCTCTCTGGGACCACCCGTTGATCCACTCGGTGGTTCCCCCGAGCCCATTTGAAAATCACCGCTCGGGGGATTGCCTCCCTGAAATCCACCAGCTGGAAAGTCAAATCCGGGCGTGGCTTGCGGGTCGGGTGTCCCCAGCCCCATCCTACCACCTCCCAGTGATTGCATCAGGTTAATCAGATCTGTATTGGTGAGGTTCATCGCTTTGATTGCTTCTACCTGATCAGTGGTCATGGTGCTTTGGATCTGGTTGAGCAATGCCTCCACTTCAGCTTCGGCAGCCGTCTGGCTTGCGCTCAAAGATCGGTATGCCTGCCATAATGGCAGGAGATTTTCTGCCTGGTCCGCAGTAACTGCCTGGTCGGTATCATCGAGCTTCAAAGTGCCAACCAGCAACATGTTCACTTGTGAAAGGCTGACGCTTTCTTGTGAATTGGTCGTGACAGTTGTGCTCGTGTTGGTTGCAGCCTGGTTGGATGTTTTGCTACAAGCTGCCAGCAATGTAAACAAGATTAGCAGTACACTCAACAATAAAAAATTCTTTGTTCTCATCTTATTCCTCCAAGTGATCATTCATGTCGTAATGCTTCGATGGGGTCAAGCTGGGAAGCTTTGTTTGCCGGGTAAAAACCAAAGAAGATACCCACAATTGCCGCGGAAACGAATGCAAGCAGTATGGAATTGGGCATCACTACGGTACGCATGTCACCAATTTTATAAAAAAGCCACGAGCCACCCACGCCTGCGATGACACCGATCAATCCTCCCGTCAAGCTAAGCAGAAGTGCTTCAGTTAGGAACTGCCCACGAATATCCCCTGGTGTGGCTCCCGTCGCCTGGCGGATGCCTATCTCACGCGTGCGTTCGGTGACGCTGACCAGCATGATATTCATGATGCCGATCCCGCCGACCACAAGCGATACGGCTGCCACCCAAGCCAGTAACGAGCGGAAGGCTGCAGTGGTGGATTCCTGCGTGGAGATGATATCCTCCTGAGTGCGAACGGTGAAAGGCAACTCATCTACAGTCGTTTCATGACGTTTGGCAAGCAGGATCTGGATCTGGGTAATTACTTTGTTCATTTCATCCAGGTTGGTTACTTGCACGAGGATTGTACCAACCTGGTTACCTTGGACCCGTGCAAAGGGTGAAAAGGTAAACTTCTCAAATACTAGAGTGAGGGGAATGTAAACTCGTTCATCATAATTTGTATTACCAACGACACCTTTTTTAGCCATTACTCCAACCACAGTAAGTTTGATATCGCCAACATATATTTTTTCTCCGACTGGGTCTGTCTCCCCAAATAAGGTCTGTGCAGTGCTATTGCCCAGCACGACAACCTTAGCGGAATTATCGATATCGTTTTGGGTGATGAAACGCCCGGAAGCCTGGTCTACGTCTCTAACTTCAGGGTATGAAGGAGTGGTACCAATAACGGATACTGCATCCACAGAGGTGCTTTCATACTTCACTAATTCGGATATATCACGTTCCACCACAACCCCAGAGATACTGGAGATTGAGTTATCGATCGCTTTGGCATCATCATAGCTCAGGAACGTCCCGGTCATTCCGCCTTCGTTCCGTGAGACCATCTGGCCACCCATGCTTTGCGTCACAAATAGTAAATTGGTTCCCAGGTCTTTGATATTTTCGGAGATGGTCGCTTCTGTGCCTGCGCTGATCGCGATCATGATGATCACTGCCGCCACACCGATGATGACCCCGAGCATGGTGAGCAGTGCACGAAGCTTATTCCTGGCAATCCCTTCCCAGGCGATACGTAATACTTCAGAGGGCTTCATACTGACCCTCCTGCAACTACCATGGTTGGCAAGTTTATTGGATCCGTTTCTTCATCAATCTTTCCATCCCGAAGATGGAGAGTCTTTTCAGCAAACGACGCATTCTTGGCGTCATGAGTGATCATTACGATCGTGCTTCCCTGAGCATGCAATTTCTGTAAGATCTCCATGATCTCCAAGCCTGAGTGAGAATCTAAATTGCCGGTAGGTTCATCGGCCAGGATTAAGGCGGGAGTATTAATCAATGCCCGAGCAATGGCGACACGCTGCTGTTGCCCACCAGACATCTCCGTTGGCTTATGCTGATCGCGATCGGTCAAACCTACAGAGATGAGAGTGTTATGTGCCATCACCAACCTTTCCTTATTCGAGATGTGCCCATTACGCCGATATACGATAGGCATGAGCACATTCTGGATCGCTGAAGCTTGCGTAAGCAGGTTATAGGATTGGAAGATAAAACCAATCTTCTGGTTACGGACATGGGCTAATTGTTCACGGCTCATTCGGCTTACATCCTCACCCGCCATCAGGTATGTCCCGCTGGTGGGGCGATCCAGACATCCCAGGATATTCATCAGCGTAGATTTCCCGGAACCCGATGGACCCATGATCGCCAGAAATTCACCCTGTTGAACGGTCAGACTAACACCTTCCAGGGCAGTCACCTGGACATCCCCCATTTTATAGATCTTTGTTATTTGGTTTATTTCTATGATGGCTGGTTTGTTCATTGACTAGTCTCCACAATTCCAGTCGTTACAACATCTCCCTCACTCAATCCAGATTTGATCTCGGCATAGGTATAATCCATCAAACCAACCTCAACGGTTGTCAACGTTGGTGTACCATCCTTCATAACAAAAACCGCATAACTACCTTCGGAAAGCTCATGCAAGGCTTCAACCGGGATAAGAAGTACATTCTGTGCCTGAGCGCTGATGACCTCAACCGTAGCACTTAACCCGATAGGCAGATCTCGGGGCTTGGAGAAGGATGAAGTGTCTAATTGAACAGTGGTTTGAATGGCTGTGACACTAAAAGCGTTAGTCAGGCTTGGGTTAATGGCAACGACATGCCCGGTGAAGGTTTGATTGGGCAGGGCATCAAAGGTGACTGATACCTCATAGCCAATACCAACATTGTTTAAATCAGTCTCGTCTAGCAATACTTCCAGGTATGGCTGGCTGAGATCTGCCAGGGTTATAAATGAATTGGTGCCTACATTGTCACCTACCTGAGAGTTGATGGTTAAGATCGTTCCAGCGAATGGTGCGGTAAGCGTGCTGCTTACCGATTCCTGCTCAACAAGCTCCAATTCGGCCTTGGCGTTGTCAAGCTGGGCTTGAGCAATTGCCAAATCCAATGGATCAACGCCTGAAGAAGTCAGTAGATTAGAAATCTGGGCTTGTAATTCTGCAATCTGTGATTGCATCAATTGGATCGATGCCTGGGTGGAGGTAATTTCGGCATCTGCAGCGTCCAGCTCTGATTGTGAATATGAAGAAGAACACCAGTTGAGATTTGCTTCGGCAGTTTGTAATTGCTGATACTCCTGACTATTCACCAGATGGGCTGAACGATTCCATCTATCCAAAGTACGATCGTAAGTGTCTTGATAGTCTGCGATTGTGTCAGAATCACAACGGGTGCCATGCATGGTGGCCCTTGTGTTTACCAAATCCGTCAACGTTGCTTGTGTATCTATCAAGTCCAGCTGTTTTTGAGCCAGATTGGATTGTGTTTGTGCCAGAGTGACATCAATTGTGGTTGTGGAATTAAGATCATCCAAATTTTGCTGGGCTTGTAATACAGATAACTTTGCTGAAGTTAGCTTGGATTGGACGGTGGTGGTCGAATCAACAGGTTGTGCTATCGCCAGCACATCACCCTCCTTGACCTGATCCCCAACGGCCACGTTTAATTGTGCCAGCACGCCGCTATATTCAAAGCCTAATTGAGTTTCATGCTCTGTGATGACGGATCCAGTCCCACTGGCCGAGATGACCAGGCTGCCTCTTTTTACAGTTGCCGTCTGGAGCGGGGCTGCACTGGCAGCTTCAGCTGAAGTGGTAGTTTGGCGGTAATAGTAATATCCCCCCCCAGCTGCAGCTAATAATACAATAATTACGATCCAAAATAAGGGTTTGCGGAACATAGGCCTCCTTCATGATATTAAACGGTTTAATCATCTATATTGTAAAAAATGAGTGTAAAGAGCAGGTTCAGTAATTGTTTAGAAATTGTTATGATTCGCAAGACGTTGGTGAAAAAGCCTGTATTTTGCTCATTTGTGGGCAAATCCAATAAACCTGGGAATTAAAAACCCTAATCCTATCAAAATATCTTCTTAATAATTCCTGAATATCTGACTGTTATCCTTCAGACAGATCCACAATGGATCAAATGATTAATACAAGATTTGAAAGGAGATAACTATGCAACACAAAAAGACCATAAGTATTGTTGTTTTGGGTGCACTGGCGGCTGCAATTACCTTCGGAGCGGTAGCCTTCCAATCAGTTTTTGCTGCTACACCCACCACCGATTCCACTACCACGACACCCCAAACTAATCTGGGGTGGAGTATTGGAAGAGGTCACAATGGAGGCTACACAAGTGAAGACCTGGCCAATGCTTTCGGCATCACAACTGATGAGTTGGATACAGCTTATCAAGCTGCAACATCAGCAGTATTAAAGCAGGCAGTTGAGGATGGTTTGATTACCCAGTTACAGGCTGATCAGCTCACCACGGATGGTAGTGCGTTTCCATTTGGTAACCGGTGGGACAGCTGGCTGACCGAGAATGGGATCGATTTCAACACGTTGCTTGCGGACGAGCTGGGGATCAGCGTGGGCGAGTTACAGGCTGCCAAACAAACTGCATTCTATACCAACATCGACCAGGCTGTTACAGATGGTAATCTAACGCTGGAAAAGGCTGACTTGATGAAAGGTCGTTATGCCCTGAACAATGACAGTACCTTCCAGTCCAGCATGAAATCTGCATACTCCAACGCAGTCAATGCCGCTGTTGCTTCAGGAGTAATTACTCAAGCTCAAGCGGATCAAATCTTAAGCAACAGTACCAACCTGTTCACCCCTGAGCTGGGTGGTGGAGGTGGACGTGGCGGTGGACATGGGCATGCTGGTGATTGGATGAATGGTAATATACCTTTTACGGCACCATAAATCAATATGCAAAAGCTTCATTTCTTCTCCTCCACCTTAGGGTAAGACAGTATCCGGGGCTGACCCCCCGGATACTCTCCTTTTTTCGTCAGGTTTGTAAAAAAAATAACCGTTATAGGCGAGTGATGATAAAATCAAATTATGGCTAAGAAAATACTGGTTGTTGACGACAAACTTGAACTTCGTACTTTATTGAAATCCTATCTGACCCAGGAGGGATTTGATGTGGTTACCGCTAATGATGGGCAGGAAGCTTTATTTGTCGCCCGGCGTGAGAAACCAAACCTGATCATCCTGGATCTCATGATGCCTGATATGGGCGGTTACGAATTTATGCGCTCCTATAGTCGTGAAGCGGATACTCCGGTGGTCATCCTCACCGCCAAAATCGAAGAAAATGATAAAGTGCTTGGGTTGGAACTGGGAGCTGATGATTATGTGACCAAGCCTTTTAGTCCACGTGAGCTGACCGCTCGAGTACGAGCAGTTATGCGCCGTGCGGAAAAGCAAGCCACCAACCAGGAAATTTTACGAAGTGGTGTGATTGAGCTGGATTGGGCAGGCAGAACCACGACCGTGAGTGGGCAGGATGTAGAATTAACCCCCTCCGAGTTTTCATTACTGGCGACATTGATGGCTGCTCCCGGAAGAGTATTCTCACGTCTGGAGCTGTTGGATCGCTTGCAAGGCACTGCCTATGAGGGCTATGAACGAACAATTGACGTTCATATCCGTAATTTAAGAGCCAAAATTGAGCCAGATGCCTCCAATCCAAGGTTTATCGAGACAGTATACGGTGCGGGTTACAGGTTCGCAACCCGAGAATAAGGAAATCAAAGCGTGTTCCGTTCATTGGCAGTAAAACTTACCCTGGCTTTTGTTTTGGTTGGTCTCACGGGTTCAATCCTGGTAACAGTGATCGTTCAGCAGCGCACCCGCACCGCATTCAGTACATTCATCATGAGCCAGGAACAACAGGTGCTGGCACGCAACCTCATTCTGTATTATCAGACGTACGGTTCATGGGCTGGGGTGGCTAACGAGATAGACACGCTGCAGGCATATATCCCCCCCCAGCCAGGTGGATTCCATAATCAATCTCTTGAAGGGAGTCCGTTCACACTCGTCGGAACGGACCGCAGCATTGTGTACAGTGACAAGACGAATGAGATTGGACAAGAAATAAACAAGAATGAGCTGAATGGAGCTATCACTTTGCAATCTAACAGTCAGACCATCGGTTGGTTGGTGTTGACTCCTGTCAGGCGAGACTTTACCCCCAATACACCCGAGGGAAATTTTCTCAGTACGGTAAATAGAGCCACCTTGTTAAGTGCATTGGTCGCGATTCTGTTAGCCTTAGTTTTAGGTGGTTTGCTCGCGTTTACTATGACCCGGTCTCTAAGAGATTTAACTGAAGCCACGGTTGAGATTGCAAAAGGGAAATTCGGTAAACAGGTCAAAGTACGGTCCAAAGATGAGATCGGGGAGCTTGCCGTGTCGTTCAATCAAATGAGCGTTGATCTTGAGAAGGCAACCAAAGCACGCCAACAGATGACGGCTGATATCGCCCACGACTTGCGGTCTCCGTTAAGTGTCATAACTGGCTACGCTGAAGCATTGAGTGACAGCAAATTACCAGGAACGCAGGAAGTATATGACATCCTGCTACAGGAAACCAAGCACCTCGACCACCTGGTGGATGACCTGCGCCTGCTAACTCTGGCTGATACCGGTGAGCTTCCATTAAACCTTCAACCAACTTCCCCGCACGCATTACTTGAACGTGTTGCTGCTCGTCACGCCCTAGCAGCAGATGTTCGCCATATAGAATTGCATATTGAAGCTCCAGATAAGTTACCTCTGGTGAATGTGGACGTGGAACGCATATCTCAGGTTTTGGATAACCTGATCCTAAATGCTTTTCGCTATACCTCCGAGGGGGGTAAGGTGTCGCTTGAAGCTAGTTCAACCGATGGTCAGGTGCAGATTATGGTATCAGATACAGGTAAAGGAATATCTCACGAAGACTTGCCACATATCTTTGATCGCTTCTACCGGGGGGATAAATCTCGGCAACATAATGGAGAGTCGGGGCTGGGCCTTGCCATTGCCAAGTCAATCGTTGAAGCACATCATGCCAGGATTACCGTGATAAGTGAACCTGATCAGGGAGCAAAATTTACCATTTCGCTGGACGCTTACCTACCAACAACGATTTAATCGATTTTGTAGAATTGTTAAAATACTTTGAACGGTTCAGTCCGGCGGATGAGCGAACGTACTCGCGCTACAAATACCTGCGGGTGGAATGTCTCCAATAAACAGAGATCTGCCCCAGCCTCCAACCCGATCAAGACATCTTCTTCACGCATGGTCTCTCCCATCAAGATGATTGGTGTCCTGACATTTATTTCCACAGAACGTAGAGACCGGATGATAGCCAGGCTGTTAATGCCCGGTAATTCCAAATCCAGAATGATCAGTGCAGGCTTTTCTACGCGAATGAGCTCCATCGCCCCTAAACCTTGTGGAGCATAAATCACCTTGTAACCTGCCTCTATCAAGCAAGTTTTGACGATGCGTACCATGGAGGTGTCTGCACTGAAGAGCATTACCTTATTCGGATATCATCAATAACTTCTTCTAATCATCCTTCTCACAGTATAGTCACGACCTGTTTAGAAATCATGAAGGATTCGTATTAATATTATTCACATTTATCGCTTAAAGCTAAGCGGAAATAACATAATCCCTGCGCATGCTCGTCTACGCAGGGATTGTGAAGGTTATTTTTAGTTTCGGCAATGGGTTATTGGTCAAGTTTCCAGTACTCGACCTTATCCACTGAGACCGTGAAGTTATTGGTATTCACTGAGCCAATCACCAGGCCGAATTGACCGTGGTCAAACATGCTGTCGGTGAATTCAGCAATCTTATGACCATTAGCGTACAAGCGGATTGTGGTACCTTTTAGCCAAATCCCCATCACGTTGGTCTGGCTTGGACCTGCTTTAATGGACGCGGCTGAGTACCATTCTTGCAGAGCATTATAATTCTTTCCGTCCCAGGTATATAGGCGATAATGACCATCACAGGTGAATTCGAAAACATAGCCTTTATCGGGGTCGGGAGCCCGTGTAAGCAATCCATATTTATCAAGCCCGGAACAGGTATCCCCAATGATGAAAGTAGCTTGCAGGTAATAATCCTCCAAAGAAGGCTGAGTGGATATATCCCATTCCTCACTGGAACCCGCTTTAATGGATTTCATTTCCAGCACTCCATCTCCTTCGGAAAATTTTGTATTCTCTGTATCCAACAGGTAAAAGTTATCCGCGTTATCCATGGAGTCACTCCAGGTTGGAGTGCCCAGGTTTAATTCAGAAACACCTTCAACCACTTTGATCTGGACGTAAAAAACCTGGTTGGAACTGGTTCCAGTGCCGAAGTTTACCCCATTGGCATTTCGCAGCTGCCAGTCACCGCGATATGTATCTATTGTACCGGGTGCTTTCAAGCTAGCGGATATGTCCACAGTCGTGTTTGGAGCAATAGAGCCAGTGAGAGGTACGGGGCTGATTCCGTTCATCTGATCTCCACTGATGAACACAAGCGAATATTGACTTGTCCATGTGCATGTGCCTGTATTCTTCAAACGCCAGGTCTTGATGAACTCCTGCCCGGCGAGCATTTCAGTGTCATCTGGAACAGTCACATCACTTACGAAATCCATCTGGTCTGTGCAAGTACCTCCGATGGTGGTCGCGGTAGTGGTCGGTGTGGCAGCTATTGTTGGCGTGGCAGTGGGTTCTGTGGTGGATGTTGCCGTCGGTGGGATAACTGTTGTCGGAGTGGGTACCACCTGGGTAAATACACTCGTCGGTTGTGTTACGGGAAGCGTGTTGGTGGGTTGTGCTTCTGCAGTCTGTGCTGCCTGGGTGAAAAGTGGACCCGGATCTGGGGTAGTATTGCCTACAATAGGCATGTTGCATGCAGATAAGAAGACTGCGAAGATAATAAAAATGGATAACTGTGAGAAGTGATTGAAATTTCATAGTTTTTTCCCTCGTATAATTTGAAGCTGGCTAAACCGGGCTCCATGGAGTTAAATATATAACCTTACGCCTATTATGACGTAAATTATACGATACTTGTTCCTGATAAAATAAATCGAATAAATACTTCAGGATATAATAAAAGAGTATAGGTATTATGAATAATAAACTCGGTAATCAATTTACTTCTTCGTTGATCTTACAGATCCTTGAACACAATAGGGATGTGTTGAAATCTTTTGGAGTCCAAAAGATTGGTTTATTTGGATCGTATAAGCGAGGAACCTCACGTATCGAAAGTGACATGGATTTTTTAGTACATATGGATCATCCTACTTTTGATAGTTACATGAATTTGAAAATATTTCTGGAGGACCTTTTCAAGTGTCAGATAGATTTAGTTCTCGAAGAGACAATAAAATCTAGCCTGCGCAGCTACATTCTAGAGGAGGTTACCTATGCCTCGGGACTATAAGTTATACCTGGAGGATATATTAAAAGCGATTGAAAAGATCGAAGAATATTCAAAGGACGTTTCTTTTACTCAGTTAAGTGAAAATCATTTACTCCTTGATGCGATATTATACAATTTACAAATTATCGGTGAAGCTGCTAAACATATCTCGGATGAGGTAAAGAAAAAGCATCCAGAGATTGAGTGGCGGAAAATTGCTCGGATTATGCAATCTTGTCGCTCACGAATATTTCGGGATATCGCCTGAGATTGTTTGGGACATTTTACAAAATAAGTTACCTTCCCTACATACTGCAACAAAATCAATATTTGAGGAGAGCCTCTAGCATATGACCAAGCGTCTGATCATCGTGGCTGGAAATATCGGGGTGGGCAAGACTTCACTGGCAGAAAGACTCAGTGAGCGTATGGGATGGCTGTGTGCATTTGAATCAGTTGCAGATAACCCATACCTGGCTGATTTTTACAACAATATGCGCCAGTGGGCGTTCCACTTACAGATTTTTTTCCTGGGTCACCGTGCCCAACAGTACCAGAAGATGGCTAATGACCCCCAATCTGTAATCTTTGATCGAACAATTTTTGAAGATGAAGTCATCTTTGCCCGTGCTTTATACCACATGGGCAATGTGACTGAACGTGATTATTTATCTTACCGCAAGGTTTTTAACCTAATTACCTCGCAATTACCTCCACCCGACCTGCTGATCTACCTGAAAGCACCTGTTCCAGTCTTGATGGAACGCATTCACAGCCGAGCGCGAAGCATCGAAACAGGGATCACTGCTGAATACTTATCTTTGCTTGAATCGTTCTACGAAGATTGGCTAAAAAGCTTCGATGTTTGCCCGGTGCTGACAATCCGGTCAGACGATTTGGATTTCGTACATAAACCCCAACATCTTGACATTGTCGTCCAACGCATACAAAATCGCCTGGCAGGCAAGGAAGATCTGGTCTTTCCCACAGGTTGAGCTGCTTATTTCAAGAAATACACCTTCAAGACTGAATCCACGATTAAAGCCAGCATGAACCAGATGCCGAAACTGCGGTTATGTATGAATGCTGCTGCAACAAAATAATTCGGCCAGACGTCCGGGTATTCAGCTGGTTTTTCTGCTGGTTTGGGGGCTCCAAACATCGGCCAGATTCTGCGCAGGGTGGGAATTGCCAGTACAACCGCTGCCATCACCAGGGTAAAATACCCCATGATGATCAATATCAAGGTGAGTAGGTATTGCAGGATTAGCATAACCACCAGGGTATAGCGCGCATTTCGTTCCCCGATCACTACGGGTAATGTGTGAATCCGGCGTTCCTTATCCATCTCGTACTTGTCGATATGTTTCCCGAAGATCACTCCAGTCACTCCCAGGGCATACGGCAGGCTGGCAAGTACTACCGTCCAGCTCCAGCCACCCGTGATGACATAATAACCACCTCCGATCATGAGTGGTCCCCATACCAATAAAACGGCAATCTCACCCAGGGCAATATATTTGAGCGGCCAGGTGTAGAAAAGTACAAAAAAGATACCTGCCGCAAGGAGCAACAAAGTCCACAGATTGGTCATTGCTACCAGGATCAGACCAAAAACCAGGGCAATTGCACCAGTGACACCAGCATAAGTAAGATGCTGGCGTTTGGTCATCAGACCGTGCACCAATGGTTGGGGTCCATATTGTGCGCGGTAATAGTTGTCCTGGTCCACACCTCGGTTATAGTCGGTGTAATCATTCAACAGGTTATTGGTGGCGTGCGAGAAGATCAGTCCCAGGGTGAGCAGCACCCACTTCAGCATGTCAAATTTCCCATCCCGAAAAGCGAATATGCCTGCAAAGGCACCGGAAAGAAAGGTCATGATCAACACCGCTGCACGGGTGGAGATGAGCCATTTGGAAATTAAATCAAGCTTTTTCCACTCATCATTAGACACATGCGGGATGACCTGTAAGGCTTTACGCCACATTGTAGGGTTCATACACTACTCCTTGAAAATTAATGACGTCCAAGTATACTCTTAAAATATATCGTTGCAAGGGATAAAAGAAAGATCTGAATATAGAAAAAAGAAGGCTCCTGCAATGCCGCCAAAATCCACGCCACCAAATAACCATAAGTCGATGGTTGCATGGATTGGATCAGGTGATGCCAATTACAAATAGAGCCTTATTAGGTGATTCGTAACCCGAAATCAAATGAACCTATCGGATAACTTCCTTGAGAGCCTGGCAAACCCTAGCCACCTGTCCTTCATCCATCACTCCTGAGAAAGGTAAGGCTAACCCACGCTTGCCAAGGTCTTCTGTCACTGGGAAAGTATCCTCTTGGAAGCCAAAGCGTTCGACCATGTAGGGCTGCAAGTGAATGGGCAGGAAATATGGCCGTGCAGGGATCCCTAATTCCCCAAGCTTCTTGGCAATTCCATCCCGATCCAACCCTTGGGCGAAGCGTACAACATAGACAAACCAGCTCACGCGGCTGGTGTATCGGGCTATGGTGGGGGACTCAATCCCGGGGATCTCATGGATACGCTGGTTATACCATTCTGCTACCCGATTGCGCTTGGCAACCATCTCGTCCAAGCGCTGCATCTGGATCACACCCAAAGCGGCACTCATTTCATCCAGGCGGTAATTGTAGCCCAGGTGGGTGTGCTGCAACCAGGTATCTCCAGGAGCGCGACCCTGGTTCCGCAAGGTACGCATAAAAGCTGCTGCCTCTGCATCATCGGTAATCACCATACCACCTTCGCCCGTGGTAATCTGCTTGTTGGGGTAAAAACCAAAAATACCGAAATCTCCCAACCTACCAGCCGGGTGGCCCTTATATTCTGCTCCGAGTGCTTCGCAGGAATCCTCAATCACCTTTAGCTGGTATCTCCAGGCAGTACTCAAGATCGGTTCCAAATCAGCTGGTTGCCCAAATACATCCACAGGCAGGATGGCTTTGAGCTTGGCATCAGGACTGGCACCCTTCGGAGGCAGCCAGGCTTGTGCATTTTTCCCACCCTGCATGATATCCTGGGCTGCTGCAAATACCAGGTGTGGATCGATGTTACCTGTGCGAGGTTCCACATCCACAAATACGGGTATTGCTCCTTCATATAAAAGTACATTGGCGGAAGCGACAAAGGAGAACGGGGTAGTGATAACCAGATCACCTGACTGAATGCCACACGCCCGTACGCATAAATGAAGTCCGGCTGTGCCTGAGCTGACCCCAATGGCATGTTGGCAACCGGTGTATGCCTTGAGGCTCTCTTCGAAAGCAGTGATCTGACTACCCATACTCAGGCTGGTGGTTTCAAGCACGCTTGCAACCGCATGGCGTTCTTCGTCGGTCAGGTCAGGTGATGACATTGAAATGGGAGGCAGTGTGGGAGGATTTTCAGGTGAAGTCATGAGATCCGTTGGATATCCTTATCTTTGAGGTATTTTCTATAACTATGATTATTCAGGCCAGATGGTGCCAGCGTGGACGATACCATTTTCAGGATACATCATTTTTAACCGTGGCACCGTTACCGATCCGGGCGTGGTCACCGATCCTGACGCGTAGATTGACCGTAACCCCCATCCCAATCAGGGTGGCAGAACCCACATTAACCTCGCCTGCCAGGACCGCCCCTGGCGATAAGTTGACATAATCGCCGAGGATACAGTCATGCGAGACGATAGCACCCGTGTTGATAATGGCTCCAAAGCCCACCTGGGCTTCACTACCCACGTAAGCATGCGGCATCACCTGGACACCCTCTGCCAATATAGCGCTCGGTTCGACGAAAGCACTAGGATGCACAAGGGTTGGGCATGTGAGCCCGGCTTGTAATAATCGATCGAAAACTTTTGTCCGGCTGAGGATGTTACCAATCCCACCGACTGCATTAACGGCCAGGGTAATCCCTTGGTCCACTAATTGTTCCAGGATATTTCCTCCGCCCAGCACCAGCACACCCATGATGACAGTTCCTGTGGGGACACCATCATCTATGATGCCTGCTATCGGATGAGTCCCCAAGATCCGGATGAGGTCTATCAGCGCTTTCCCATGCCCTCCGCCTCCATACACAATGATCGCATTTGGGTCATTGGATTGAGCTTGCAAAATTGTCCTTGCTTCTGTACCTTGGTCGATTAGCTTTTGAACCATTTTTTCTGTAATGAAAACATCACCGGATATCTGAGTCAGGTCCAGGTTGTGCTGCTGAGCAAGGAGCAGTGCAGGTTGGCTGATGCGCATTCCCTGCGGAGTGAAAAGAGTCTTCTTGATACCTTCTTCAATAATTACCGGTGGTAACCAATTGGGAGAATCAGCCAGGTAACCCAGAATATCTCCAGCCTGGACTGTCTGCCCAGGTTGAAATGTCAACCCAACCACGAAACCCGCAACACCTGCAGTCAGCTCTACCGTGGACTTGGTGGTCTCAAGCGTGCACAATTTTTCGCCCGCTTGGACATGCTGCCCAGGCATGACGTGTAGGGAGGCTAAGAGTGCTCCCGGTTCGTTGGGATTCAGTAGAGGAATGAGGATAGGTTCAGGTTCAAGCATAATATTATGGGTAGTTCATATCAAATTTCAGCACTTTTCCACCGCTGCTGATGGTATATAGGTCTCCTTCAAAATCCATGGTCATTCCGAACATAGATCCCTCTGCAATCTTGTAATCAATGGTGAAACTCCGGTCTAGGTAGTCGCCAGTGGCATCAAATAGATCTACCCGGTAGACGTCGGAGATAACCAGGTAATCTTGTTCAGTAATAGCCAGCATGCCTGTAGACAGGTCAAACTGCCCGGCATGCTCTCCTGGATCGCCGAAGCTGAAGCTAAATGTTCCATCTGGATTATAGCTATAGACCCTATTTCCCATCGGACTCAATATATATACCTTCCCAGAGTTGTTCACACCTAGCACGAGCTCCATCATTGGATCATCATGATTCACAGTTTCGATTGTATCTGTCCAATGCGCCAACAGCTGACCCTCTGGGTTTAAGATGATCACATCGTCGGCACCTGCCATGCCATTAGTGGAATACAGGTTGCCATCTGGCGCGACAACAACCGAATTAAAATAAATTTCAGGCCATTGGTCAGGGATGGTTAATTTGAGCGCGCCTGTTTCGCTATTAAACTTTAATATCTCACCTTTAGCAGCGACATATAAGTTCCCCAGGTCATCCGTGGAGATGCCAGCTATATAAACATCATCATTTGGATTTTCCGGTTGCACCTGGATAAGCTGCAGAAAATTCCCTTGTGAATCAAACTTGTTAATCCGCCCCGTGGAGTAATCGGCAACGAAAATATTTCCTCGGTTGTCTACCGCGATCGAACGGGCATCATCAAACTGACCCGGTTGATTACCTTCACTTCCAAACACCTTGGTCAAACGGGAAAATTGCACCATGGTTGGCAGTGGTGTAGTCCCGGCTTGTGGGGTTGGATATTCAATCGCATTTACCGATCGCGAAAAAGGAATTATAAATAATAATGCCCCCACCAAAGCGAAAATAACAACCAAAATTCCGATTAGCAAAAAAGGTGATCATTACCTTTCGCTTTTGCCTTATCGTATTGGGCTCAGTGCTTGTGGGTGAAACCACTACTTGCCAATCTTGTTGGATCGTTTTAGCTGAGGCTTGCCTAGTAATCTCTGGTCCTGATACAGTTCTTCGAGGTCGAAACTCTTGGGGCACCAGGATGTGGTGTCCGCAATAGTCACAATCGAACGAATCTTTATCCGGCAGGGCAAGGCTGGCACCGCAAGCTGGGCATGCCATTACCTGTGGTCTGCTTAAATCATTGCTCATGGAAACTTCTTATCATAAAACACCCATCCTTATCATTGTATCATTTGGATGGCTGATTGAATGATCTGCTCGATACCCGGTAAAACCTGATTTTCCAGAGTAGCAGAAGAAGGGACAGGTACCTCTTTTGCCGCCAGTCGTTTGACTTTTATGGGGTGAGATTGAGTAGCTTCTGCAACCCTGGCTAGGATTTCAGCCCCCCATCCCATGGAAAGGCTGCCTTCTTCAACTGCAAGAAGCGCACCTGACTTTCCGGCTGAATCTATAATGGGCATAACCTCGAACGGTGAAAGCTGTGTTGGCACTACCAGCTCAACAAATATCTCATGCTCGAATGCCAACCTGTAAGCAGCTTGCTTTGCCAGCTCTGACATATATCCATATGCGGTAATGGTCAGCTTGGCAGGTGGTGCGCCATGTATAGAAAGTGTAAAGCACGGGAATTTCACAACCTCATTGACCGATGTGTCTGAAAGTGTAAAATCCATTAAATCCATCTGGGTTTGAACAGGAAGTATGTATTGAAGCTTATTTTCAATAAATAGCAATGGATCATCGTTATGCAAGATCGAATGATAGAGTAGATCCCCTGGACTGCCCGATCCTTCAATCTGGCTAAAGGCAGCGGGAGCAACTACACGTAGTCCAGGTACACCCAGATATAGTTTTTCCAATGTCTGGCTATGGGTAGGACCATAACCTCGGCGACCACCCATCGGTGTGCGGATCACAATCGGTAGCCTGACCTGATTATTATACATCCAGCGGAATTTAGCGATATGGTTGATCACTTGGTCTGCAATCAAGGTGACGAAATCACCAAACATGATCTCTACCACCGGACGCAAACCCCGTAAAGCCATGCCTGCTGCCACACCAACGAAACCCGCTTCTGAGATTGGCGTGGTTAGCACACGCTCTGGGAAACTGGTCGATAAACCACGAGAGACTTTAAATGCCCCACCATACGGATCCAGAATGTCTTCTCCTAATAAGTAGACATTCAGATTGTCAGAGAAAGCCCGGTGCAAGGCAGCGTTGAGTGATTCTAGGACAGATGGCATGGAAGTATTCGCGGTTCATCCGCAGGATTGCAGATGATCCATTCATGGAGGAATGTGTACTCTATATCAGGGTGTATCTTCTGATTGTGTTCCAGGGCGGCGGTACACTGGCTTGTTGATTTCGACTTTGAGTGCATCGATGTTCTGCCGGATGCGAACTTTATCGGCTTCCATTAAATGTGAGGAGGAGAGCAAGCTGTCCAAGATCTTCAGGCTTTCCCACAGTTTTCCTATTTGTTTCAAGTACGTTGCAAGGTATTCCTGCGCTTCAAACCGCCCATGCGGCTTTTCCAGCTGAGCTGCCTGGACATACCAATCAAGGCACTGTTTTTGGTTACCCAGCTTGTCATATACTACAGCAATATTGAGGCACATGCTGGATTTGTCGAGATCGGAGATGTCACTATTGAACAACCCGGTGAATATTTCAAGTGCCGCTTGCATATTGCCTGAATCGAACATTTGTGTGCCACGATCGACACGATTTTGAAATTCCTTATAATCCATAGGTTCCCTCCTCGAGCATCCTTATCGGTGAATAGGTCCAGGCGTACAAAGGTATCCATGGCTTCAGCTCTCTCGCACATGTTCTATATTTATATTTTAACTTATCTGGAAGAAATATGTTACATCAGATGAGTTCCAGAAATCAGTTGTTTCAAAACGTTCAATAACCTTTCCATCCAGCCGTTCTCTTCGCTGATCGGTAGCCATATTGTGTTTTTGCCTGTGCGAATTTCACTTCCAAATTCTGGCAGAGATCGGTTTGTCTCTCCTTCTGGAAGAGGTGGATATCGCAAGATGATCTGGCTGCCTTCGCCACTCACGGATGCCAGACCCACCTGCTCCGCCATCAATTTAATCTTGAGTTGGTAAAACAAGTTTTGAGTCTCTTTTGGTAACGGACCAAAGCGATCAACGAATTCTTCAGTAAGAGCGTCAATTTCATCTTGTGAACGCAAGTCAGCCAGGCGTCGATAAAGACGCGTGCGTGTTTGGCGTTCTGGGATATATGTAGCAGGGAGGCCGACCGGGATAGGTAGATCTACTGAAACAGGTAAAGCTGGAGCTGCCTGGTCGCTTTGAAATGCTTCAGCCAGAGCTGGTAAGGCATTTCCACTGCGCAGTCGTTGGACAGAATCGGAAAGTAATCTCGTATATAAATGGAATCCTACAGACGCGATATAACCGTGCTGGCGTGTGCCAAGTATATCTCCAGCGCCTCGAATTTCAAGATCACGCATGGCGATTGAATAGCCCGCTCCAAGCTGGGTGTTTTCTGAGATTGTTTCCAGGCGTTGGCGCCCTTCCAGGGTTGGTGATAGGTGTTTGTGGCGGAAAAAATAAGCATATGCACGCTGCGCACCCCGCCCAACCCGGCCTCTCAGCTGGTACAACTGGGCCAGTCCAAAGGTGTCTGCACGGTCTACGATGAGAGTATTTGCATTGGGGATATCCAGACCTGATTCGATGATCGATGTGCTCAACAGAATATCCACCTCACCAGCAGTAAACTCCTCCATGCGCTGAGAGAGCTGGTCTTCATGCATCTGACCATGGGCTACGACGATGCGTGCTTCGGGGACCAGCTTTTCCAAATGGACTCGCATTGCGCCGATGGTTTGCACCCGGTTGTGAACGAAAAATACCTGCCCGCCACGCTCGAGCTCACGTAAGATCGCCTGGCGAACCAGCCAGGGTGAGTATGGCCCCACGTGGGTAATTATGGGCAGTCTTTCTTCAGGAGGTGTGTTGATGGTCGAGATATCCCGCACACCGGTTAGGGTCATGTAAAGTGTACGTGGAATTGGGGTGGCGGTCAGGGTCAATACATCCACTTCGGTGCGCATTTTCTTGAGGGTTTCTTTGTGAGTCACTCCAAAGCGTTGTTCTTCGTCGATGATCAGCAAGCCGAGATCTTTAAATGTTACGTCTCCCTGGAGCAAACGATGGGTACCGATGATGATATCCACATTACCGAGACCAAGCCGGTGGAGGATATCCTTTTGCTGTTGGGGGGTTCGAAAGCGTGAAAGCATCTCTACTTCGACCGGGAAGGGCGACAGGCGCTGGCAGAAGGTGTGGTAATGCTGTTGGGCTAATACGGTGGTTGGTACCAGGATTGCCACTTGCTTGCCATCCATCACCGCTTTGAAGGCTGCTCGTAAAGCCACCTCGGTCTTACCGTACCCCACGTCTCCACAGATCAGGCGATCCATGGGTTTGGGGGTCTCCATATCATTTTTTACTTCTGTGATGACCCTCATTTGATCCTGAGTTTCTACATAGGGGAAGCTGGCTTCCAATTCTTTCTGCCAAGGCGCATCATTTGAGAATGCGTGCCCTTTCACCACGCTGCGCTGGGCGTATAAGTCCAATAAATCTTGGGCTACCTCTTCGACTGCTTCCTTGACGTGCGATTTGGTTGTACGCCATTCCGGGCTTCCCAGGCGGGTGGGCGTAGGTGGACGAGCATCGCTACCGATATACCGTGTCAGCCGGTCTGCCTGATAAACGGGGACGAAAAGCTGGTCTCCTTCAGCATATTCCACTGCAAGGTACTCCCGCTCTATGCCATCCACCGAACGCTGCACCAGCCCGATAAAGCGCCCTATGCCGTAATCGACGTGAACAACCCAGTCCTCCGGCTCAAGGTCAGCGTATGCGGCTTCTGGAGCTTCAGCAACCGGGCGGGGACGTTGGCGTAACTCTGGACGGCGCCAACCGAATATCTCTCCATCGGTAAGCAAGTGCAGTGGTTTGGTAACCGGTGGAGCAAAAGTAAAACCCTCAGATAAGCTGGCATCGTAGAAAGAAAGTAGTTTCGAGGGCGAAGCGAAGGGGTCGTGTTCCTTCCACAGCTCCTGCAAGCGGGCAGATTGGCGTGAAACGATAGTCAGAGCTTCATCTTGCGAGGTGATTTTTTCTATATGCTCCATCAATGGCTTGAGCTGACCAGCAAAGCGGACGCCCGGTAGGAAGTGGGAGGAAATATCCAGGGAACCTGTTGGGATCGTCTCAAGATCAACAGGTTGGCCTAAATCAATGGCTTGTTTGCTGGCCAGATTGTCTTCAATCTCACTCCAGGTGAGATAGGGTAATGGAAAATCTTTCGGGAGCTCACCATCCTTGATGTAATCCTGGCGTAGACCGACCGCCTGTTCTTCCACCTCCTCAACACTATCTCGTACAGCCTGCAGGTCATCTATTAAAACCAAACCGTCAGGTGGCAGGTAATCCAACAGGCTGCTTGGTGTGGGGTGGAGCACAGGAATATAAAATTCAGAGAGATTCGTGAGCTCAATTTTTAATTCCGAGAGTCTGGCAAGGTCAGGGGTTATGAATTCCCTTGCTGGTGCAATTACCAGGCGATCGATGTTGCCCATGGTGCGCTGGGAAGCTGGGTCAAAGCGACGAATCGTATCAATTTCATCCCCGAAGAACTCAATGCGTACAGGCTGGTCCGCAGAAGGTGTCCATACATCCAGGATGCCACCCCTCCGGGCAAACTGACCTGCACTGACCACAATATTGGCATGCTCGTAACCTAAATTCACCCATGAACGCAGTAGCTCCTCAGGTTGTACAATCTGCCCAATCTTGATCGTGCGTAATGCCTTTAGAAATTCGCGCCTGGAGATGGTACGCGTCATCACTGACCTGACCGGAGCGATGATGACTGGAGGGAGCGCTGGTTTTGGTGAGCCGGGAATTTGATAATCCGCCAGGCTGGTTAAAACCTGCAAGCGATCCCGCCGGGTGGATAAACCCCAGGGGGCATTTTCATAAAATAGCGGGGAAGGTTCGGGGAATAAGGCACGCGGTATTTTTGAAGCCCACAACGCCAGCTCATCCGCGAGCATCAAAGCGTGGTCATTACGATCTGTGATTAATAAGAGTGGTCGTTCCAAACTCTGGTAAAGGGCTGCCAGCCATGGTAGCCTGGCTGATCGCCGTAAGCCCAAAGGGGGAACGCTTCGACCCTCCCTGATTGACTGAATCAGATCAATTGAGGAGGATGCAATCCTGTTCTATGATTGTTTCAAGTTCCATAGGTTTATAATTTTTTAGCTTAACCAGACCATCGAATGTGAAATCAAATCAGCCATTGTACAAGTTCATTGCTCTTTCCATGCCATCCTGGATGAAAATCAGCACTGCCTCGACCGCACGGTTCAAGGCTTCTTCCAATTGTTCGATATCCTGGGGTGGAAAGTCTTGTAAAACATAATCTGCTGCCTCCTGTCTTCCAGGTGGCCTACCTGTACCGATCCGTAAGCGTGGGAATTCCTCGGTGCCCAGGCGTTCAATAATCGACTGCATCCCTTTTTGACCGGCTGATCCGCCCGAAGGGCGAAGACGCAAACTTCCGATAGGTAAGTCGACATCGTCATATGCAACCAAAAGATTTTCTAAAGGCACCTTGTAAAATCGAACCAGAGAGCTCACTGAAGATCCCGAATTGTTCATAAAGGTTTGGGGTTTGGCTAATATGATCCGTTCTCCATGGTAGGTTGGTTTAGCGACCAGCGCCCTTGATTCAACTTTTCCAAACCGATCCCCGAGCTTTTCCGATAGGCGATTTAGCAACATAAAACCAACATTGTGGCGGTTATGCTCGAATTTTCTGCCCGGGTTGCCTAGTCCAGCGATCAGATACGGTCCTTGGCGCTTATCGGGTTGAATGACAGCTTCTGGTAACGGTTCAATCATTTGGTTCGTTGTCATTTCTGGTTGTGAAACCATGCTTTAATAGCCAAATAGGTGCCTAATAAAGTAAAAATCCAGATTGCAATTAATGCTCCATTACCCAAGCTAAGTATCATCTGTGAGGATGAGATCTCCGCCGGATTAGCCGGTAGTGATGTAGGGGTAGGAGGTTGTGAAGTTATCGTAGACGTCGAAGAAGTCCTTGGTGCTGATGAGGTGGTGGGTTCGTCCTGAGCAGGAGTGGCAGTAAAGGGGCTATCTGTATCTTTCTCCATGGGAGTGTAATTGTTCACACGCAAATTATCAATGATTACCTCAATCCGTGTACCATCCGCCTGACTGACCAGCAAACGCAGGGAATATTCTCCATCAGTGATGGTTGTTGTGTCCCACACTGCCAGGATTCCATCCAGGACGGGAATGTCGCTCTCCTGAATCAAAAACCATGTTCGAGAGGAATCTTGTGAATACGAAAAATCTACTTCGTAAAATAGAAATTCATCCAGGCTTGCATTGCCATGAATGACTACACTCCCTTGCAATGCCTGATCATCGATAGGTGATTCAATGGTCACCTCAGGTCCAGCATTCGATTGCATTTGTGGTGAAGACCTCCACTCCATGAAGATTGGATGGGGAAAGACCAAGATTAACAAGGTTAAAAATAGCCCCAAAGCGCGCATGACAATCGCTTACTATAACATAAATTTTATCTCAGTGCAATTTTAGCTGCCGGTTGACTTATTAACGACCCAACTTTTCCTTTGATATAATTATGGTACACTCATGGGTTGTGAGTTTATCCTTTCAAAATGGAATAAGAGAAAGCATGGCCTTATCAAGTACGGAACAGATGGTTTCACGCTTGCGACAGATGCAGGCAACCTCAACTGATATTGAAGCCTCGGCGATTGTCTCGGTGGATGGACTTATTATCGCTTCAGCTCTTCCCAATGAAATCGAGGAAGATCGCGTATCAGCTATGTCAGCTGCCATGCTGAGCCTCGGTGAGCGTATCTCTACCGAATTGGGTCGAGGCAACCTGGAACAGGTATATATTAAGGGTAGAGAAGGTTACGTGATCCTTACTTCCATTGGAACTGAGGCCGTGCTCACTGCTCTGGCACGCCAAAATTCAAAGCTTGGTCTGATCTTTTTGGAAATGCGGCGAGCTGCGGAAGATTTAGAACAGGTAGTAGGATGATGCACCTGGACAAACCACGATATTCGACAGATTTCGGTGGGGAGGCTACCGTCAGACGGCCCTCCCCACTGCCTTTAATGTCAGATAGGCGTATACGATCGCGTGAATTCCGAAATCTAGTAACGGCGACAGACTGGAGGCAAGGATGACAACCAAGTATATCTTTTTTACTGGTGGTGTAGTGAGTTCCGTTGGGAAAGGTGTGACTGCGGCAGCCATTGGTAGATTGTTAAAGGAACGTGGTTTCAACGTGACTGCCCAAAAGCTGGACCCATATATTAACGTAGACCCTGGCACGATGAGCCCTTATCAGCATGGTGAGGTTTACGTCCTTGACGATGGAGCAGAGACGGACCTGGATCTGGGTCATTACGAGCGCTTCATCGATTCCAGTCTGAGCAAGGTATGTAATTTCACCAGTGGGCAGGTTTATGCTGAAGTGATCACCAAGGAAAGGCGAGGTGATTATCTGGGTGGCACCATTCAAGTGATCCCGCACATAACTAATGAGATTAAACGCCGCATTTTACAGGTATCAAAGTCGACTGGAGCTGAAATTGTCCTGGTTGAGGTCGGTGGCACAGTGGGAGATATCGAATCTTTGCCGTTCCTCGAGGCTCTCCGCCAGATGCGGTCAGATATCGGGCGGGAGAATACCATCTACATCCACGTGACCTGGCTGCCCCACATCGGTGCCACGGATGAGTTAAAGACCAAGCCTACCCAACACTCCGTTGCTGAGCTGCGCTCCATCGGTATTGCGCCCGACATGATCGTAGCTCGTTCGGATTATCCGGTGGGAGTGGACTTATGCGATAAAATCGCCCTCTTCTGCGATGTGGAAAAGAAAGCTGTTGTCCCCATGGTCACCAATCCAATCTTATATGAAGTACCTCTGGTGCTTGAAAAAGCTGGGGTGGGTGATTATTTATTAAAACGGGCTGGTTTGGAAGCTCGCAGACAGCCTGATTGGACTGGTTGGGAAGCCATGGTGAAGAAAGTCGGGCATTTAAAACCAAAGATCAAGGTCGCCCTGGTTGGTAAATACGTCGAGCTGCATGATGCTTATATGAGCGTGCGTGAAGCCCTTAAACATGCTGGATTGGAATTGGATGTTGAGGTTGAGATCCTATGGGTGCATTCAGCTGAGCTGGAGAAAGGTCGCGGGTGGGAGGATGTCAAACAAGCCGATGGCATTCTTGTGCCAGGCGGGTTCGGTTCCCGTGGGATTGAAGGAAAACTTCTAGCAGCCCATTACGCTCGTGAAAATAAGATTCCTTACCTTGGGTTATGCCTGGGGATGCAGCTAATGGTGATTGACTTCGCCCGTATGATCTATAAAAGCGAGGCACCAAACTCCACTGAATTCGATCGCACAACACCCTACCCTGTGATCGACCTAATGCCTGACCAGCGGGGTGTGGTGGATATGGGTGGTACCATGCGGTTGGGGTTGTACCCATGTGAGCTACAACCAGGTACAATCGCAGCTGAGGCTTATCAGCAACCCATAATACAAGAGCGTCACAGGCATCGCTTTGAGCTGAATAATACCTACCGCGAAATCCTGCAACAGAATGGTATGCGTTTCTCAGGCATATCCCCGGATGGGCGTCTGGTCGAGATTGCCGAGCTTGATAATCATCCGTTCATGTTGGGGACGCAGTTCCACCCAGAATTTCTATCTCGCCCCAACCGTCCACATCCACTATTTGTTTCCTTTCTGCGTGCGGTCAAGCAAAAGGCCGGAGTGGAATAAAAATCATCCAGGTAGATTAACTCATACAAGTAGCGATTAGCTAATCGTCAGGTGAATTTTAGGAATGATGATTATTATTTTAAATAATAGATTTGAATCGGTCTGAGTGGTAAAATTGCGTGATTGTGATAAAATAGCGACGATTTTCACAATTAGCGGTTACGCCCTGCAATAGTTATTTACATATATTAAAAGAATTGAGGTAAAGCATGGATACATTAATTGAATCAATTTTAGGACGTGAGATCCTTGATTCACGTGGCAACCCAACTGTTGAGGTTGAAGTGATTTTACTCGATGGATCTATCGGCCGCGCAGCAGTGCCATCTGGTGCATCTACGGGCGTGCACGAAGCCCTTGAGCTACGCGATGGGGATAAGAGGCGTTATCTTGGGAAAGGTGTCACCCAGGCAGTGGATAATGTTAATGGTGCCATTACGGAAGAGCTGAGTGGATGGGATGCCACCGAACAAAAGCTGGTCGATACCATCTTAATCGAGCTGGATGGAACACCTAATAAATCTAAACTTGGGGCGAATGCCATGTTGGGCACCAGCCTGGCAGTGGCTAAGGCTGCTGCAAAATCGTTGGGACTGCCTTTATATCGCTATATTGGGGGAGTTTATGCGCATGTCTTGCCTGTGCCGATGATGAACATCTTGAATGGTGGAGCTCACACGGGATGGCAATCGACAGATGCGCAGGAATTTATGGTCATGCCTCTGGGAGCCCCGAGTTTTACTGAAGGTCTACGTTGGGGGGCAGAGATCTATCACGCTTTGAAGTCTGTGCTTAAAGAACGAGGTTACACCGCCCTGGTGGGTGATGAAGGTGGGTATGCTCCGTCGCTTAAAGCCAACAGTGAGGCAGTGGAAGTCATCCTGACGGCGATCGAGAAGGCTGGATATAAAGCTGGCGAACAGGTTGCAATCGCTTTGGATCCGGCAGCCTCTGAGTTATTTGATGATCAGACCCGCCTGTATAACTTGCGTAAAGAAGGCAAAAAGCTTACCGGCGAGCAGATGGTGGCGTTTTGGAAATCGTGGGTGGACCAATATCCGATCGTGTCGATCGAGGATGGCTTGGCTCAGGATGATTGGGAAAGCTGGATATTAATGACTAAGGAGCTTGGGGAGCGGATACAAATCGTGGGCGATGATCTTTTAGTTACCAACCCCGAGCGTGTACGTCGAGCCATCAAGGAGAAAGCTGCCAATGCTCTCTTGGTCAAGCTAAACCAGATAGGCACGCTTACAGAAACAATCGAAGCGGTGGAGACTTGCCATCGAGCCGGATGGCGTGCAGTTACTTCCCACCGTTCTGGTGAAACAGAAGATACCACCATTGCGGATTTGGCAGTCGCCCTCAATATGGGTCAGATCAAAACCGGAGCTCCCGCCAGGTCGGATCGGGTGGCCAAGTACAATCAGCTGATGCGAATTGAAGAGGAGCTGGGGGAGACGGCTAAATATGCAGGATGGGATGCGATAAGACGTTAGATTTATAAAAACGGCGCACCTTAGCGTGCGCCGTTGTCTTTTAAACGCTCTTCCGATAAAGGTTTATCTATAATTTCTTGCACAGCCTCGATCTCTTCAGACGGAGTGTCTTCCTCGTCAGGTGTAAGTCGAGTGAGATCGTCCATGGTGGGATTTTCTTTACGCATGCCTGAAGCTTGGGTACTGCAATAAGGGCACAGGTTCCATGATAGCTCCATCAGCTTTCCACAATGGTGGCAAGGTTTCTTCAACCTGGTGTGACAGCTGGGGCATGCTACCCAATCAGCCTCAGTCCGCCGTCCACAACCCGGGCAGAGGGGGATATCCTCAATAGACTGTAATAACGCTTCCTCTTCCAGGGTACGCTGGTATTCATCTTCTAAGGTGCGAGGTGGGCGTAGGATGAGATAAACTACAATGCCCGGTAGAAAAAGCAGGGCAACGATCAATGTCGCCAGGATGCGAAGTAGAGGGTCACTTGCTCTCGAGCGCATATCCCGGTATGTCCAGATGATCAGACTCAGCCATAATGCCACCAGGAAAGCCGCTCCCCAGGCTGCTGCACCCATGATAATATTGCTTAATGACTGTGGATCAAGCGTCATAACATACTCCAGGCTATGATTATAGCATTGAGCCCAATTAACGATAATAATGTTTCCTTTTGATTACCCAATATAAAGGAGATCTGGATCATGAGTCATGCAGATGCCAATATTTACACCATCAAGGATTTACGTGAAGAAGATCGCCCCCGAGAACGGCTGGCTAAGCTTGGTCCGCAATCGCTGACCACTGCCGAGTTGCTGGCAATTTTGCTCAGGGTTGGGATGGTGGGGGAGACGGCTGTGCAGGTGGGTCAACGACTGCTGCAGACCTTTGGGGGTATCTCTGGCATTCACCGGGCCTCCTTTGACGAATTGCAAAACCAGAAAGGTATCAAATTGGCTAAGGCAGCGCAGATCAAAGCTGCGATTGAGCTGGGACGTCGCCTGGTCCTGGAATCGCCCGAAGAGCGTCCTGTTGTACACACCCCAGCCGATGCTGCAGAGCTGGTTCAATATGAAATGAGTGCTTTGGAGCAGGAGGAATTGCGAGTTTTGCTGTTGGATACCCGCAACCGGGTGCAGCATATTGAGACGGTCTACCGTGGTTCAGTTAACTCTTCACAGGTGCGGGTAGCTGAGATCTTCAAAGCCGCCATCCGTCGGAATGCCACCAATCTCATCGTGATCCATAACCATCCCTCTGGAGACCCGACACCGAGTCCGGATGACGTCGCCATCACCCGGGCGATCCTGCAGGCAGGTGAGCTGCTGGATGTGAAGCTGCTGGACCACATTATTGTGGGAAGGGGTAAATTTGTCTCATTAAAAGAACGTGGATTGGGTTTTACACAATCCTGAAACAGGGTCAGGCCGTCGATCTTACCTGGAACTCGCCGTATTCACCAGTGAATGCTTGCCATTCGAAATCCACGTCTGTCACCCTGGCCATGGGTGGACCTTCGCGTAAAGCCTGCAATAAGGTTTCGAGATCCTGACGCTTTCCTTCAGCAGTGACTTCGACAGCGCCATCCCATTTGTTGCGTACCCAACCATATAGATTCAGGTTTTCCGCCTGTTCGACTACAAAGTAGCGAAAGCTTACCCCCTGAACCCGACCCCGGACTGTGGCATGCATGCGGTTTTTAAGTACTTCTACCATTGGTTTCATCTCATTTGGTCAGGCGAGAGATTTAGCTATCCCTGCCGGAGTGAATATGTATATTTTTTATATATTTCGTATGCCCTATCATGTCAGCTGATTCCTATGCCCCCAGGATGGCTAACAACGGGGTTAATGTCAGTGGGCTTAATAACGTGGTAACCAGCACTGCCGTTGTAACAAAGCTGGGTTCGGCATCAAATTCCGTCGCCAGGATTGTGGTCAATACAGCCACTGGCATTCCTGCTTCCAAGATCACTGCCTGGGAAGCTGGTCCCGTCATCCCAAATAGTCTGGTCAATCCGAAGGCAAGTGCCGGGGCAATCAGTAAGCGCATGCTACTGGTAACGATGAGCGGTCGGACGTGCCCATTCCAGTGGATATTCACCAGCTGCATCCCGAGCAGGACCAGCATACATGGGATGGCGGCATTACTGAGCAGTGTCACCGTGCGATCCAACCCCGATGGCAATTTCCAGCTGAACTGGAGAAATAAGACTCCTAAAGTCAAGGCGTAGATGGCGGGAAATTTTAACAACCCTTTGATGGCATTGAGGACACTCATCGATCCTGATGAAGCAATCACGATGCCAACCGTATTCGTGAGCATGGCGCTGATGACAAAAAAGACACTGGCGAAGGCTAGCGCTTGTTCACCAAAGGCAAAGCTGGTTAGGGGTAGTCCATAATTACCTGCATTCATGAACATGGTAGTAATCATTACAGCCGCCAGCGTTCGCCGGTCGAAGTCGCAGGACTTTTCCTAGCAACCAGGTGAGCAATCCAATGCAAATCATCAGCACGATTGCAATAGTTAAGGTGAGCAGGATGTCCTGGTTGCTCAGCTTGCTGTTTGTGATCAGCTTAAACACCAGGACGGGACTGAATACGTAAAATATGACTTGCGATAGAGGGCGGGGATTAATTTTCAGCCATTTTGCCAGCGTAAATCCGATGGCTGCTGCCAGCAAAATGGGGAAAAGATTATTAAAGAATAGGGCAAATAACTCGCTCAACCTTCGTCTTCCTCAGAGATGAGTTCATCCATGTATTCGTCATCATCTGAAGATTTATCCGTTTCGTCATCCTCCTCAGGGATCTCCAATAATGCAAGGTCTCTCATTTCATCCGTAAAATCCAAATTTTCGAGGGCGTTGGATATCTGGTCGGCTTCCTCATCATCTTCGGTGGTCTCTAACAGGTTTTCCAGCGCTTTCCGAACACCTGTACCACCCACTTGAGATAGTGACCAGATCGATGCCATACGAACGTCCAGGTCGCTATCCTCCAGTAGTTCAAGCAGCGTAGGTACTGCCGCGGTGATTTCAAGCTCGCCGGCTGCACCAGCAGCTTCTGCCCGTACCTCAGGGTTTAAGTGGGTGAGCATCTTCAGCACTTTTTGGTTCCATTTGGAGTTTGCAGAACGACCCATGGCAAATAAGGATGTAATCACCCAGTTCATGTCGGTTGAAGAGTAAGCTTCTTCTATAAGCCCATTGACTTCCTTCCGAGATGAGAATCCCATCGACTCAAGTGCACTGCGACGAACCGCGGTTTTATCCGAGCTTGAGATCAGGCGCAACAGGCATTCCTCAACTAAATTTAACTTTGCTGGTGATACGTCGTCCACTTCCCCCATATAAATGTAAGTACCCAGGGCCGCCGCCGCACCGGCACGTACATCTGGGTCCGGGTCGTGCTCCGACATATCCACAAAGGTGCGTAATAAGTCAACCAGCTCATATTCCCGCAGGATGCGAATTGCTCGTGTGCGCACTCCTGGTTCTTTATCCTTCAATGCCAAACGCCCAACTGCCTCAAAGCACAGGAGGTCATCTGCCATGTGGATCTCTTCCAGATCTTCGAGCAAGGCTTCGCGACGGCGTAACGAGACTTTAAGCCAGGCTTCAGCCAACAAGGCTGCGTCTGTTGGGTCCAGGTCTGATAAGCGATTGAGATAGCGCGGGTGAAATGGCGTGCTTTCATCCAACAGTGCATCAATCAATTTTGATAGTGGTATGGGCTTGACAAGCGTCATCGAAGGATGCTCACGGGATGGGTGTTGTAATCGGGTGGATGAAATCCTGCAGGTTGATAAATATCATCAGCAGGATCAGCAGTGCGAAGCTGATAAAATTCACCCACATCTCATATTTAGCCGGGATTCTCCGATGGATGACGATTTCAGGCAGGGCAAAGGCAATCCGGCCACCGTCCAGAGCAGGGATAGGTAGCAGGTTCATCAATCCAAGCGAGATACTGATGCTGGCGATGAATACCATCACGTTTACAGCCTGAGGCACACCGGGTGTGCCAGCGCTTTCTCGCATCGACGCGTACAGGTCAAACATGCCCTTGATCCCCACCAGTCTGCCCTCTGAACCTGTGGCCTTACCGCTTATGATCTGACCCAGCATGCTGAATAATTCCTTGCTGTAATCATACAGCGTTGTAATACTTTCAGGGACGGCACCCCATACGGAGTATTCTTTCATCGGGTAGCTCATATAGATACCTACCGCACCCGAGTTGCCCGGGTTGGCAAGCGGAGTGACGGTAACTTCCTGCAGGGAACCTTCGCGCATGAAGCTAAAATTCAATGGTTTGCCCAGGTTGGCATAGATCTCCGTTTTTACTGCATCCAATGAATGGATCTCCACACCACCAACGCTGACCAGGATATCGCCAGCTTTCAAACCAGCTGTTGAAGCGGGTGAGTCTGGGGCAATATCCACCAGCTGAACCCGATTTCGGTCAGGTAGTAATCCGATGGCACTGTAAATGCCGATGAACAGGATCACGGCGGTCAGCAGGTTCATGGTAGGACCAGCCAATAGCACCGCGATGCGCTTCCATGGAGAAGCTGCTGCCATACCACCTGCTATAGTAGGGTCGTTTTCTCCCTTAGGGCGAACAAAACCCCCGAATGGGATCCAGTTCAGGGTGAATTTCGTTCCACCCAGCTCAAAAAGTTTGAGTGCCCGGGGTGGGTAGCCAAACCCGAACTCCTCAACCTCGATTTTTAATAGTTTACAGACAATAAAATGCCCAAATTCATGGACAAAAATCAATAACCCTAAAACGATCACAAATTCGAGAATCAACTGTATGGTCATTCTATCCCTTTAGTCATCAACATTCGCGATGACAGCCTTAATTAATATAAATAACCTGCGAATTATATCCCTTCCTGGGGCTTGCTTCCAGTCAGATGATATTCAAATCGACCAATTCTAACAGAACTCTAAGGGTTTCAATAGCGATAGAGGTTCAAAAAACTAGCTTTTAGCTTGTTAGACTGGCTTTATTCCAGTTTTGCCGGACCACCTGGATGAGCCTTGATCACCTGGTATACCCCCGGTAACTTGCTGCAATCTGTTTTCGACTTTACTCAGCTACATCACCAGTACATAGCACATGCACATTCGGACCAGCGTCAATGCTATAACAAACGGGTATCCCGGTTTTTCGCATGGACCGGACTTCTTGCATGATGGTCAGCGTCGTTGGTTGCCAGTAAAACAGGGGTGGTGTGGAGGTCATCATCACGGCGTGCATCAGGTTGCTGTCCAGTTCAACCACCGCTGCCAGGGCATCAAAGTCACGCATGCGGATGGCATCGCGGCAGAATTCCAGGCGGCGGGGAGCATCCGCCACCCGTGCAGGTTGGTACAGGCTGGTGGGTGCCAGGGAATGACCGAGGCTCGAGCTGACTGTTTTTTCTTCCTGGCTGACCAGTGCAATGCAATCCACCAGATCCCAATGCGTCTCAGGTGGGGCAATGCTGTAGCCAAAGGAATCGTCATCGTTCGTGCCAGCTTGCCACTCGACGAACCCTCCCGGGATGGACCGGCAGGCAGATCCAGAGCCAAGCCGTGCCAGGCGGGAGAGTGCTTTCTCGTCCAGCTTCAAGCCTGCTGCGCTGGAAGCGGCCAGACCTAGAGCAGCAAACCCGGATGCAGATGAGGCAATCCCGGTGCCAGTCGGGAAATTATTTTGGCTTTCCACGATTGCATAAGGTTCTATCCCCGCCATTTGGCGCACCCGGTCAAGGAGAATTGCTCACCCGCTGCGTGGATAATACCATCCGCGGGCTGATTGTTCAAAGTGAACTGGTCTTGCGCTAAACCCTGCTCGAATTTCACCGATGTGCGCGTGAAGAGTTCAGCCAGGTTCATCGAGATGGATCCATTGGCAGGGATGTGCAGGTCGGAGTCCAAGTCTCCCCAGTATTTGATCAGGGCAATGTTGGGATGGGCTATTGCTGTGGCGGTTTTGGGTGACATTTATCTTCTGCTGCCTATTCTTTTATACCATGTTAGCAAGTTTACCACTTGGAAATATTATCGCCTATATTCAACTCCGTTTGATATTACAATTGAAGCTATTTTTAACCGATATAGAAATTCGAGGAATGAATATAATATACTTGAAATGTGAAAAGGTTAGCGAGGTTACATGGGAAAATGAGGAAGGATGAGGAAATGATAAGTCAAACGGATGAAGTCCAACGGATAATTAGACAATCTATCCGACCTTTTAACCAATGGTTGGTTATAATTCTTTTGTGCAAAGTCCCTTGACGCTGCTTATACCAAGCAAGAGGTTCTTTATTCACGGCTATTTTTTTATGGGATGCTATCTTGCATGTTTGAATGAATCTATTCTCACATTATCAAAACTCTTGAGTGAAGATCCAAATTCAATTTCAATTTATCTTTTGCTGAATTTCGCTGAAAAGAATCCGGAAGTGTTTTCATTTGTAACTACAGATGATCTAATGAGAGCTATCAATGATCACAGAAAGGATTTGCGAAAGTACAAGAAGCTAAAAAATAATATTAAATTTCAGCGTAACAAAAAATTAGCACATTTAGATCGAGAGCACATATATAATCCATCGAAGATCCTAAAAATTCCCGATCTGGATATGAATGAGGTCGAATATTGTTACAGAGAAATTCATCGTATCATAAATGCTTTCAAATGTTTTGTAGATAGTATTGAATTGAGTCTCCTGAACATAGAAGAAGAAGTACCTAATGATTTAGTTTATTTACTAAAACTAATGAAAGAGGCTTTCTTACGGGCACAAGAATTTCCGGTCTGAAAATTTATGCGCCGCTACCAGTCATAACCCATCTTTGGTAGTTTTATGTTGGAAGAAAATGGCTTGTAACCAATGTCGCCAATGTTGCCAATGTCGCCAATCCCGGAGAGGGATACACCATCTCTTTTTAGATTCTCTATTACTAGTCGGGCTGTGATGTAAATCGGGGTGTAACTGTGGTTACTATATGGGAGCAATGTTTGGGTGGTTCTTACCTGTGGTTAACCGCTAGGTTGCTTATCTGATGTTGGTTTACTCTTCGACAAAATTGAGCTTATTGCTGGAGAGTATTTGACAGAGATATTAGAATATTTTTTTCAACGAAGGTACGCTCTTGTTATTACCAAGAACGCACCTTCGTTGTGATGATTGGTGATTATTGTTTTAATAATTTCGGATAATCAAGCTCGGGTGAGTCCAAATCTCTAAATGTTGTTACTCATCATTTGAACAATGCGAGTATGATATTTTGACAAGCACCTATTGTGATTCTCAATCCTTAATTTTTACCGCCTTTTTATTGATCTCTCGCTCAAAAATACTATCTTCGATGCGCATATACCCTCGTATCACCTGGCTCGCCACCATGCGGATCGGTTCAGGAGGCCAGGGGATCATATGGCGGTTAACGAACCACACGTCTGTCAGGTCGGTTTTACGTTCCTGTACCAGGTCTGCCAGGGTGCGTCCATTCAAATGGGTCATCGACACGCCATGCCCCACACAACCCAGGCTGTAGATGGCGCGTTCATCGCCAACATAGCCAATGGCGGGTGCCATATCCAACGGCACGGATACCGGCCCGCCCCAGCGATGCGTGATCTGGATACCCTTTAAGTGGGGGAACAGCCAGACGATATCCCGCTCAAGGTCAGCGAAGGTATGTGCATTCAAATCGTGTTCCATCCCTCCACCATAGGACAGGCTGACATCACTGCCTCCCATTGCCAGGCGAGCATCTGCCGTCAGGCGGAAATAGTGAACAAAATTGCGCGCATCTTCAATCCCCTGACGATTTACCCAGCCAATCGGTTCGAGCTGCGCCGGGCTGAGTGGCTCAGTGACCACCATGTGTGTGAAGGCGGGTACCTGTTTGCGTTTTAGCTCAGGGAATAGATGCGAGTAGGCGTTGGTTGCGAAGATAACCTTATTGGCGCTGACTTTACCTTTGGGTGTGACCAGGGAGAAGTCCGCCTCACGATGGATTTCGATCACCGGGGTTTCTTCGTATACCTGTGCACCAAATTGCATGGCAAGTCGTTTTAATTCACGCACTTGTTTGGCTGGGTTAAGCAAGCCCGATCTCGGCTCCCACCAGCCTCCCAGAAATCGCGGTGAATTGACCTCGCTTTTGATCTTGTCTGCTTCTATCCACGAGATGTCGTCGATCCCCATAGAAGTCAATATTTCCAGGTCGTGCTGGATGCGCTTGACGTAACCTGGGGTGGTGGCAGCGCGCAGGAATCCTGGGAACCAGTATTCGGACTGGAGCTGATGTTCCCTGACCAACGCATCCACGTAATCAACTGCACGCTCCATGTAGCGATGCGCTTCGACCGTACGCTGTTGTCCAAATATGGCCTTAGTCACCGCAGGCTCGAGTCCAAACAATGTCATCGAAAAGCCGCCATTACGCCCGCTGGCGCCAAAACCCACCACCTCCGCTTCTAGCACAGCCACGGATATACCTGCATTATCTTTACGCAGATTGTAAGCAGTGGAAAGACCGGTAAACCCTCCCCCAATGATGGCAATATCGACTTTCAAGTCACCCTGCAATGCCGGGTTGGGCAGGTAGTCGCCATAGGTAGCTAACCAGAATGATTTATCACGATGATCGTTCATCTACATGCTCCTGAATGCTTTATTATTGCACAGAATAAGCTAGTTGTCATTAGCAATCGTCTGGATTATGCTCATTCAAAAAGGATTGCATGCTGGTTATGAATATCAAACACCCATCTCGATCTTCATTGGTCTAAAATTGAACCTCCAGAGTATTGACTTTTGGAAGGCATGGGATAACATTTATACATCTTGCTCGCAATACCAAGGAGGACTTCCAAGTGAACTCACTGCTGTTGAATCCCAAAAAGCTGGATCGTTATTACCCGGATGAGCGCTCAAGAGAAGTGATGTCTAAAACCATCCAATTCTTTGAGAACAAGGGTAAACAGAAGCTCAAAGCGGATGATCGGGAATGCGTGTGGTATGCTGACTTTCTGGATTTTCAGAAGAAAGAGAGAATCTTTGCCACCCTCTTGACCCCGGCTGGATATGGAGGAACAGATTGTCGTTGGGACACCTGGCGGAATTGTGAGTTTAATGAGATCCTGGCATTTTACGGTTTGGGTTATTGGTACACCTGGCAGGTATCGATTCTCGGCTTGGGACCCATCTGGCAAAGTGAGAATGAAGCTTTAAAACAAAAGGCTGCCCGGTTGTTGGATGAGGGTGAGGTGTTTGCGTTCGGTTTATCCGAGCGCCAGCATGGTGCCGATATTTATTCCACCGAGATGAGCCTGGCTCCCCAGGCTGATGGTACCTACCTTGCCAATGGGGAGAAATACTATATCGGGAACGCCAACCTGGCACCCATGGTCTCGACATTTGGAAAACTCACACCACCTGGTGACTATGTATTGTTCGTGGCTGATTACCGCCAGCACGGCTATGATCTGATCCAGAATGTGACCCACAGCCAATCCTATGTGGCCAATTTCGCCTTGAAGGATTACCCGATTACAGAGGCTGAGATTCTCTCAAAGGGTCAGGCTGCCTGGGATGCCGCCCTCAACACGGTAAATATCGGCAAATTCAACCTGGGTTGGGGATCGATCGGAATCTGTACCCATGCATTTTATGAAGCCATTCACCATGCCGCTTATCGCAGGTTATATGGGATGGCGGTGACGGATTTTCCCCATGTGAAGATGATGTTCACCGAAGCCTACGCCAGGCTGGTGGCGATGAAGCTGTTCACCCTGCGTGCTGCCGATTACATGCGGGTGGCTTCACCAGAAGATCGGCGTTACCTGTTGTACAATCCTGTTGTCAAGATGAAAGTAACCACCCAGGGCGAGCAGGTGATCAACTTGCTTTGGGACGTCATTGCAGCCAAGGGTTTTGAGAAGGATATGTACTTTGAAATGGCTGTCAGGGATATCCGCGCCTTGCCCAAGCTTGAGGGCACGGTGCATGTCAATATCGCTCTGATTGTTAAATTCATGGCGAATTACTTCTTCTTCCCTAAACCCTACCCGGAAGTCTCCCGCCAGGATGCAGCCCGCAATGACGATTTTCTCTTCCATCAAGGTCCGGCCAGAGGTCTGAGCAAAATCCAATTTCATGATTTCACTCCAATCTTTGCACAGCACAATGCACCCAATGTAAGTATATTTCGCCAGCAGGTGGATGTTTTCAAATCTATGCTTGCGCAAGCCACACCTGCCCAGGACCAGGTGCGGGATACAGATTTTCTGCTAACTTTAGGCGAAGCGTTCACCCAGGTAGTCTATGGGCAGCTGATCCTGGAGAACGCGGCTATCTACTCCATCGATGAGACCCTTGTAGACCAGATATTTGATTTTATGGTGCGTGATATTTCGGGGTTTGCGCTTAAGCTCTATAACCAGCCCACTACCACTCGTGAACAAATGGAGTTTTGCTTGCGGATTATCAAGCGACCGGAGGTCAACCCGGAGCGATTCAACCAGGTGTGGTTGGAGCAGGTCTATCCGTTGAAAGATGCTTATGAGATGAACCCGTAAATCAAACGTGGGGATGACTTAATAACAGCTGAGCTGCTTGGTCGGTCAGGTTTTTGAGTAGTGTTCCGTCCGGTGCATCGGCACCACCCAGGTCACCGATCGATAAAGCTGGTGAAAAACTGACCATGGGAGTGGTGGCAGGTTTTTTGCCGGTGAGCAGCTGGGTACCAATCTGGAAGATTTCTGCCACTTTTTGGCGCTGCTCATACTTTTTCCATAGCCTGATAAGCGGGCTCTTGAACCATTTTCCCGAGAGTACCCCGCTGGCAATGGCAACCACGCTGGTGGTCTGAGGTACGCTGCGTAGGAAAAGCTCGAGGCTTGGAGACCAGCCAGACAGGGACTGTTCAGCCCCCGGTGAAACAGCCGGGTCAGGTTCTACGTTTCCGCGTGGGAAAATCAATATCGCCCCATCATTTTTTAAATGCTGGATGGTGCTCCTGACCGTTTTTAAACGCGCCGGGATATGATATGGGACAGGTATGCAGTGTTCAGCGACGTTTGGCAGCATCTGAACCAGCTGAATATCTGATGCCAGCACCTTGAGATCATCCCGTCGGATGGATGCGATCAAGATCACAACGTCATATGCTGCTGGATGATTGCATATCACCATCAACGGACCATCCTTGGGGATGCTCTCCGTTCCGTGAAGCTGGACCTGGGTAACAAAATTACCCAGGAGTTGGTTAGCTGCCAGACTCAAGCCTTTTTGGACGATATTCCGATCCAGCTCCACCAGCAAGCCGGACATACGTTTTATTGGGGATGAAAATATTGGATAAAGTAAATTGGTAATCCAATTCGGATGCTTCAAACCCATCACGCGCATGAGCTGGGAAAAGAGTGCATTGGTGATGACGCTGACTTGAGGTGTAGGGAAGGAGTGTGGGTCGGAAGTCATATTAATGTGTCATCAGCATTCTTCTTCATATCCAGGTATAACCCGCACACGCGATTCTCCAACAGCTGGCTAAAGTTGTTAATCGCCTGCCTGTGATGCTCACGCGAATGAAATAATTCAGGTTTTCCAATGGAGATCGTTTTACTGCTGGAATGTACCGCCACCGGATAGACCGGCAGGAGAGTATCTTCTCCTGCCTGGAACATTCTGCATAATACCGCAAATCCAGGTATGAAATGGCGCATAAAAATATCTGGATCACGAGGTAAAAGAGGTTCTTCGGGAAAGGTGAGTAGATTTTTTCCTACATGCAGAAAGCGAAGACTATGTCGGAAGCCATCTGGAGTCCAGCCTCCAAAGCGGTCAATGGAAACCGATCCGATCGCCCGGTGAAGACGAACTGAGATTTTGGTCAGAAGTGTAGTAACTAGCATTCCAAACTTGCCACTAAGATGCAAAATCGGACGGATGAAATCGTCGAAAAGATAGCGTGGGGCTTGCTTTAAATCAGTCATTTCGGCAATGATCCAGGGATAAAATCGAATGGGGACTGAAAGGATTGTCTCAATCGGGCCAACCGTGCCCAGATGGTTGGCAATGTAGATCGCTGGACCAGGCGTCTGGATATTTTCATATCCTGCGACATCGTAGCAGAAAGGTGACCCAACGACTTTGCGATAACATAGATGAACGAATCGCTCAGCTTGCGTTCATTGGCACGGGTTATGGCTGTCCAGCCAGCTCGCATATTTTCCTCGTTCCCTATCCCGATCAACCCTGGGAAAGTTATTCTCTCCAAGGTTTCCTCTATCCTAATCAACACCAGGCAGAGTTCAAGGTTTCGGATGGATGCTGAATGGATTGCTTAATAATTCTACTATGATAACCCCCGTCTATTCTTCTGTTTTTATTACCCCTATACGAACCATACCAATGCCTGCTAAAATAGCGTGGTTACTACCCGCGTTATCCGTATGTTTGGAGGGATGGATTGCCCGGTAACCTCACCCGAAATCGCCCACGAGCGTTCATCGGTTTTTTTAGCGATAAAGAGTATTATCAACGATTGTTCAAGGTCGGTTTACCAATTGCCTTGCAGCAATTGTTCATGTCATCCCTGAACATGGTCGGGGTTGTGATGCTCGGTCAGTTGGGGGCTTCTTCGGTGGCAGCGGTCGGCTTGGCGAACCAAATATTCTTTCTACTAAATCTCTTACTATTTGGCATCACCACAGGTTTCGCCATGTTTACCGCCCAGCTATGGGGGAAAAGAGATGTTCCCAATATCCGTAAAGTGCTTGGATTAGCACTCACATTGGGATTAACCGCTGGTTTGATTTTCCTGGTCATCGCAGAGTTTTTTCCAGCTGAAGCGTTAAGTGTCTACTCTACGGACGCAGAAGTTATAACCCTGGGGAGTGATTATCTGCGTGTCATCGGATTCTCGTTTCTATTGTTTGCCATCTCTTTTTGCTATTCTGCGGTATTACGCAGCACTGGTGATGTACAAACACCTCTATTCGTAACAATCACAGCCCTTTCATTAAATACTTTTCTCTCTTATGCCCTCATTTTTGGTAAACTGGGTTTTCCTGCTCTGGGTGTGCATGGAGCTGCGATCGCGGTTTTAATATCGCGGGTTGTGGAGTGCATGGGTTTATTATGGCTGACATACCGCCGAAACTCCCCAGCGGCTGGCAAGTTAAAGGAATTATTCAGCTACGACTTTGTACTTGCCCGTAACGTGCTCAAGCCAGTCTTACCGGTGGTAGGGAACGAAATTTTGTGGTCATTGGGCATCACGGCTTATAACGTGGCTTATGCCCGTATCGGAACAGATTCAATCGCTGCAATGAACATTGCCGGTTCTATTGAACAAATGGCGTTTGTGATTTTCCAGGGGATTGGGCATGCAACTGCTATCTTGGTCGGGAATCGCATCGGGGAAGGTGAGGAGGAGCAGGCTTTTCGTTATGCAGCTCGGTCGGAAGCATTGAGTGTATTAGCTGGGATTGCGATTGGGTCGATCATCCTGGCAAGTAAGAACTCGCTCCTCACTCTTTATAACGTCTCACCAACGGTTATAGATTATGCCAGCCATGTTCTGACGATCATCGGTCTGTTATTGTGGCTCAGGGGCGCGAATACGATCTTATTTATTGGCATATTACGCAGCGGAGGAGATACACGGTTTGCTTTCCTGTTGGATGGCGTGATCATCTGGGTAGTGGGTGTACCACTGGCATTTGCTGGGGCTTTCATCTTTCACCTTCCAGTTTATTGGGTGTATCTACTGGTGATGTCTGAGGAGATTACAAAATGGCTGCTGGGTATGTACCGTTTCTTTTCACGCAAGTGGATTCATAACCTGACTCAGTCTGTAGGTAGTTAATTCTCCTCTGTTCAAAAAGCCTGCTCTCTGATAAGATTGTCTCTCAATAAAACCGGCCTCGACCGTCTTGGTCGGGGTTTTTGTGTGTTTGTTAGGAAAAATAATGTGATTACCGAAAGAAAAGATTTACGTAATATTGCGATTATCGCCCACGTGGACCATGGCAAGACAACCCTGGTTGATGGGCTGCTCAGACAGGCGCGGGTTTTCCGAGAAAACCAACAGGTGATGGTACGCGTGATGGATTCCAATGATCTTGAACGCGAACGCGGGATCACCATACTGGCGAAGAATACCGCCATCGAAATCTGGGACGAGCAGATCCAGGGTCAGGTGAAAATCAACATCGTGGATACTCCTGGACATGCAGACTTCGGCGGTGAGGTCGAACGGGTAATGAATATGGTGGATGGTGTCTTGCTGCTGGTGGATGCTGCCGAGGGTCCCATGCCCCAAACCCGCTTTGTGCTCAAGAAAGCCCTCGAGATGGGTCACCGGGCGATCGTGGTGATCAACAAGGTAGACCGCAAGGATGCTGAGCCTGTGAATGCCCTCAATCAGACATTTGACTTGTTCATCGAGCTGGGTGCCAGCGATGAGCAGGCAGAATTCCCCATAATTTATGCCAATGCCATCACTGCCCAGGCAGGGATAACCCCTACGCTGGGTCCCGATTTACAACCCCTTTTTCAAGCCATCCTCCGCCACATCCCACCCCCTCTCGTGGATGTGGAGGCACCCCTGCAGATGCTGGTGACCACCTTGGGCTATGATGATTACCGGGGAGTGACTGCCGTGGGTCGTATTTTTGCCGGGCAGATGCATCTGGGTCAGCCATTGGCACGCATCCGCGTAGATGGCCAGATACTGCCTGAACGTGCGCGTTATCTCTATGTCCACCAGGGTTTAAAACGAATTGAGGTGGAAGAGGCTCAGGCTGGTGAGATTGTCGCGCTGGCAGGTTTGGAAGGTATCGCGATTGGAGAGACTCTAGCGGACCCTGAAAACCCGATTCAACTCCCCCCCATCAAAGTGGAGGAACCGACGGTACGAATGACCTTTGGGGTGAACACCTCCCCGCTCTCTGGTCGTGAAGGGCGTTGGAATACTTCCCGAAAACTGCGTGAGCGACTATTCGATGAACTGCGTTCCAATGTTGCCTTAAAGGTGGCTGAGATGGATAGCCCGGATTCTTTTCTCGTCTCCGGGCGTGGCGAGTTGCATCTGGCAATCCTGATTGAAACGATGCGCCGGGAAGGCTATGAGTTCCAGGTATCCCGCCCCGAAGTCATTCTGCGCGAAGGTGCAGCTGGGGAGACGTTAGAGCCGTTTGAAGAGCTATACGTTGAAACCAGCCAGGAGACGGTTGGGGTGGTGGTGGAGATGCTGGGAGCGCGCCGGGGTCAGATGTTGGAGATGCAGGACACGCAGGAAAGTACCGTAAGATTAAAATATCTGGTACCCACGCGTGGATTGTTAGGTTTCAGATACCAATTCCTCACTGCAACTCGTGGTGCAGGCACCATGAACACCATTTTTTATGATTATTTACCCATGGTGGGTGCGATGGAAGGGCGAGATTTTGGATCTCTCGTTTCGTGGGAGAATGGCGTTACAACCACTTACGGCTTGAAGAATGCCGAAGATCGAGGTGTCCTGTTTTATGGTCCGGGGGTGGAGGTTTATGAGGGGATGGTGGTGGGTGAACACCAACGTCCGGGTGACCTGACCATCAATGTGTGCAAGAAGAAGCATATGACCAATGTCCGTGCTGCGCGCGGGGATATGGAAATCCGCCTAACCCCTCCACGGCAGATGAGCCTGGATGAAGCGATTGAATATCTATCAGACGATGAGCTTTTGGAGGTGACCCCGCATAGTTATCGTGTCCGCAAACGCGTACTTGACAGCCAGGAACGGGGTCGATTGACCAAACTGGAAAAACTGGATCGTTTGGATTAATTCGTTTACTAACGATATCATCGGGAATAGAAATCATTGTGACCTTGGATCCTTTAACATTGCAGCAGTGGCTGATCCCAGTCCTCGTGCTCATCGTCGCATTTTTGTATTCAAGTGTCGGTTTTGGTGGTGCAACCAGTTACCTGACGATCCTGACTTTATTTGCTATTTCTACCCAGGTCACCACAACCATTGCTTTGACATTGAACATGTTGGTGGCAGGGATTGCTTTTATTAATTACTCCCGTTTTGGACATTTTAAATGGCGCTTGGTTTGGCCATTCGTTATTACCTCAGTCCCTGCAGCATTTATTGGTGGGTTGATTCATGTTAGCCAACCGATCTACCTGATGCTTTTATATTCGGTAGCTCTCTACTTGGGGTTGCGCATGTTATTCTCGCGGAGCTGGCTCGGTGCGAGGAATTGGCAATCCCAGCATCACGGATATGGCAGGCATTGTTGATTGGAGCGTCAATCGGTTTTGTATCTGGTGTGGTGGGAATCGGAGGCGGCATCTTCCTATCCCCTATTATCCTACTGGCTTGTTGGGGCACTCCCAAGCAAGCTGCCGCTGCCTCAGCTATTTTTATCGTGATCAATTCGGTCAGTGGTTTGTTGGGGCGGGCTCTGGGTGGGAGATTGGAATTTGGTCTCCTTGGTCTGACCATGCTCCCCAGCGGGTTAATTGGGGGCGTGCTGGGCAGTTACTGGGGTGCCAAATATTTTACCAACCGGACGATTCAGCGTTTGCTGGGGGTGGTTTTACTGGTCGTGGTCGCGCGATATGTGATCAGTTTTTTCTAAAGTTTCTGCCGGTATACACGGTAGCGTTTATAAAGTCTGGCACCAGCACGTGTTGCCAGGGTGGGGGTGTAAGGGTTGTCATCCGAGGTGAGCGACATATCGATCCATGTATAACCTTTAGGGATGGCGCGCTTGGCCATCTCATCGAAGAGCATCACTGCCACTCCTGTGTCCCAATATTCCGGTAGCACCAACACACTCTTGATGGCCAGGCACTTGGGTTGTCGTTTCATATATGGCAGTAATCGCAGATAATCCCAGGGGAACCTTAACCCATTGGCATGGATGAGCGCTTCATTTATATTCGGAATACCTGGGAACCAGCCAACTGCTTCTCCATCCACTTCTGCAAATAAGACTAGCTCGGGGTCGATGATTTGGCGGAATTGCTCCAATGAGGCTTGCAATCCATCTCGCGGCCAGGGGATAAAATCAGGCAAATGTGCCAGGGCTTTATTCAGCAGGATGTAGATTCTTTCCACTTCATCATCCCAATGTGCAAGGTCGCCCGAGCGGATCTTGATCCAATTACGCCGCCGTAGCCTTTCCGATAAGCGTGATAAACGTTCAATCTCACCGGATGCCATGGCTGGTGTGATTTCATATGCCAGGTTATCCCCCCGTGCGGGTAGGAAGCCATTCTCCTCGAAAAATCCCTGGTAATAAGGTGGAGTATGCCCGCATAACAAGACCGGAGGCCTGTCCCGTCCTTCAATGAGCACCCCATACCCGTCTTCGTAATCTAGATTGAATGGTCCATAAAGAGTATCCAAACCATGCGTCATTGCCCATCGCCGGGCATGATCAAACAACGCCTGGGCTACTTGAGGGTCGGCAACACATTCAAAAAAACCAATCATGCAATCCCGGAGACCTTCGTGCTGCATTGGTTTCACGATCATCAGCACAGCATATAGTTCCTGCAGGTTTGCCATCCTTCAAGGCGATGAAGAATTCAGCCACCCCGCGCTTGAAAAATACTCCAGTGTCTGGGGTTATAAATTTGAGTCTCTCAGGTACAAGGGGTGGGACCCATAGCGGGTCATTCCTGTATATTTGCCACGGAAAGGTGACGAAGCGACGGCGTTGAGACGTGGTTTCGACAGGGAGGATTTCTATATTGCTCATAATACCTCTTTGGTGCTGCGAGATCGTTGTTCATCAAGCTGCCGGGCAATCTGTGTATAGCGCTCCCGACCCAACGGGTAGAGAATGGCAAACAGGATACCGATGCACAGCATTGCCGCGGGGATTGGACCAGTCACGATGCGGATTCCAAGCAAAGCGCTGGGAGGCTGGGTGGTGCCGTTGGGAATGTATCCAGTGGCATCCAACACCAGTAAGGCTAGAGGGATGGCAAAGGAGGAGGCAACTTTTTGTGCCAGCGAGATCAGGCTATAGAACATACCTTCGTGTCTCTCACCTGTTTTCAGCTCACCATATTCAATCGCATCCGGAATGATCGCCCATGGGATGACATGCGCAGCAGATACACCGATCCCGGCCAGAACGCATAAGATCAGGATCCAGCTCAGTGGAGTGGCAGGGGTTATATTGATCAGCACGATTAGCACGGATGCGAAAAATGCGATACCAATGATATATGCCAGCCGTTTATTTAAACGGCGTGAGGTCCAAACCCATAATGGCAAGGCAATTATTCCAACGATGAAAATAGTTGCCATGATCAGGTCACTATCGCCTTCTCGCTTGGCTACATACTTAATAAAGTAAAGCAGGATCGTTTGGAGAATATCCACTGATACCCAGGTGAATAGATAAATAACCGCGCTGAACACGAATGGCTTGTTTTGAAACGATGCTTTAAGGGATTCTTTAAATCCCGGTTGTTTTTGATGCATGAATTCTGGTCGTTCACGTGTTCCCAAAAATACCAGGAACATGGGAATGGCTGAAACGATCCCGAATATCACCCCCATAATAAATACATTCGGTGCGTGGTCGGGCGAAAAACCATTGATGATCATTAATGGGATGGTGAATGCCAGCAAGCTCCCCAAGATGGAGAAAAACGCTCTGACTGAAGTCAGAGAGGTGCGCTCATCATAATCCGAGGTTAGCTCAGGCGTCAGGGCGAAATAAGGCATGTAGATGATCGTGGCTGAAGCATCGAACAGGACGTAGATGAACGCATAATAAACCGCCAATGCCACATCACCCTGGATGGGAGGTTTCCACCACATCAAAGAAAACACAATCGCGAACGGGATGGCTCCGAATAGCAGGTATGGGCGTCTTCGACCCCAACGTGAACGGGTGCGGTCGGAGATATAGCCAAATAACGGGTCATTGACGTAATCCCAGGTTCTTCCGATGAAGATCGCTACTGCCGCTACCTTTGCTGTTACGCCCACCACATCTGTGAGGAAAATGGCGAAATAAGCTGCCACGATTGTTGTGGTCAGGCTAAATCCCAAATCACCGGAACCATACATCCATTTTTGCCAGGTTGGCAGCTTATTTTTCATTGAAGGATTTCCTTCTTGGAGTGTGATGCATTATTTTACACCAACATGCCAATCTGTTTCTAAAAATGGTATAAAATGAGATGTGGTTTTAAGGAGAATGTCATGCCGCTAAGTTTTACCTGCCCCAACTGCTCCGCCCCGCTGGATATAAATGTCAGTGGTGCAACCACCCAGCGTTGTCCATATTGCAATACCTCTGTGATCATCCCGGAGGAGCTGCGCCAGATAAAACCCCAGGCAATCGCATCATTCGTCAGTTCACCGTCAAATAGAGTACCTCCTGCTGCTAATCTCTCTCAAATTCTTGAATCCATCCAGGAGAAAGCTATCGCCGGAGATGATATTGAAGCCATTAAATTGTTGCGTACAAACTTTGAGATTGGTTTAAAAGAAGCCCATGATCTGGTCGAAGGGATGCAGCGCGGTGAACAGGTTGACACTAGCAACCTACGATACCATGAACCTGATTCGCTGCAGGTAACTGCACTGGATCCCGCCAGGTTGCAGCAGATCATTGACATGATCAAAGCTGGTGACAAGCTAGAGGCGATCAAGTTGTTTCGAGAGGCGACGGATGTAAGCCTGAAGGATGCCAAAGATGCAATTGAGGCGATCAACGCAACAATCGACGTTCCACAGATGGATGTTTTCTCACAAACAACTCCAAACATCCCATATCCGACCTCCCAAAGAGCTGTAAGCTCCCTTGCAAATGCCAAAAAGGGTGGTGGCGGCTGTCTTCTGACCGCATTTATTGTTTTCATAATCCTGGTAACTGTCGTTCCAATTTTGATTGGAATGACCTCTCAAGGTGGACCTCTGGCTGGCCTGTGGGCCAGGATCAATCCATTTGTGGCGGGTCGGGTAACCCTGGCATTTGGAAAAGAAGGCACTGGTCCAGGCTACTTCACCGACGCCAGGTTTGTATCTGTAGATAATAACGGGCATATATTTGTAGGGGAAAGCAATGGTGGACGGGTGCAGGTATTCGATGAACAAGGGATTTACCTCACTCAATGGAAAGCCACCGGTGAAGAAACGGGTGATATCTACCTGTCTGGTATGGCTGCTGGTCGGGATGGAGCAGTATACACGGTGGTTGGCAGCCAGTTGTATGTATATGATGGCATGAATGGGAACTTACTCGGCAGGTTGGATCACCCGGATGGGTGGGGTTTTGATGATGTGACGGTTGCCCCCGATGGGTCAATAGTGGCAGCCTGGTATAAAAGCCAGGAGGCTATTGTGCGTTTCAATCGAAATGGTCGGATTGACCTCCTGCTTGAAAAACCAATTGAAAATGTTACCAGTGACTCAGAGATGGATATGCGTGTAGCTGTCGATGGTACAGGCAATATATATGCGCTGGCATATTTCAATGAGGCTGTCTTCATTTACTCACCCGACGGGCGGTATATCTCTCGCTTTGGAAGTGAAGGGGATGAGGCAGGTCAATTCACCTCCCCGCGTTCGATTGCTGTGGATAACCTGGGTAGAATCTATATTTCCGATTTCTCTGGGGTAATGATATATGCCAGTGATGGGCGTTATCTGGATACATTACCCGTTAATGGTGCCGTGATGGGACTTGCTTTCGATGACCAGAATAACCTTTATCTGGTTGTGAACAGTCAGGTTCTGCGATATAAGCTCAAGTGAGATCGACCCACACTAATTATCCAGGATAGTCCCGTAATACAGTGACTGGGTGCTTGGAACTGTCTGGTTTGTAGTCTCAATTTCGCTAGACTTACGCTTTTTGAGACTTTAGCAAATTTAATCAGCCAATACTGCATGCTATAATCACATCATGATCCTGGTAACCGGAGGCACGGGCTTTATAGGTAAGGTGCTGGTACGCCAGCTGACAGAAGCAGGTTACCCTGTGCGCTTGCTCATCCGTCCTGCCAAGCAATCGCCCAAGCTGCCAAAAGGTGTACCAGTGGAAGTGGCGGTTAGTAATCTGACAGACGCGCGTAGCCTGCGCTCTGCCATGATGGATGTGGACGTCGTCTATCATTTGGCGGGGGTCGAGTGGCATGGAGCGCATGCCAGCTTGATGAATATCGATATCCTGGGTAGCCAGATGGTAAGTCGCATGGCAGCCGATGCGGGTGTAAAACGATTCTTCTATCTGAGCCACCTCGGAGCTGATAGAGCTTCGGCATTCCCGGTGTTGAAAGCCAAAGCAATTGCTGAGGAGAACATACGGCGGAGTGGTGTGGATCACACGATCATCCGAACTGCCTTAGTTTATGGGCTGAATGATCACTTCACCAGTAATCTTGCCCGCTTGTTGAATGCCTTACCTTTTTTCTTTTTTGTCCCGGAGGAGGGAAACACACTCCTCCAGCCGATCTGGGTGGAGGATCTGGTCACTTGCCTGGTTTGGGCGCTGGATAATAACCTCACGATAAATCAGACCTATTCGGTGGGTGGTCCGGAATATTTAACTTTCAATCATATCGTCCTATCCGTGCTGCAACAAATAAATCTCCAGCGAAGCCTGGTACATGTTTTTCCCCCCTATCTACGCGCCATGACCGTGCTGTTTGAGTCCTTTTTCCCGGGTCTGCCTGTTTCGGTGTATTGGCTGGATTATCTGGCAGTCAACCGCACCTGCAATCTGGATGCCTTGCCCAGGATCTTCAATATCCTGCCTTCCCGTTTTGATCACCGCTTGGATCACCTTCAAGATACGAATTGGCGCACGTCTTTATGGCGCTCCTTACTCCAGAGGAGAAGGCATTAGATAACACATGCATATCTCCTGGACGATCAAGATCATTGAAAGTATTGCCGAAATGCCAAAGGTGGAGCAACTTCAGCGCCTTGTGTGGCATGAAGATGAAACGGATATTGTCCCATTGCATTTGATCAATTCAGCTGTGCATAATGGAGGTTTATTGATCGGAGCCTTCATTGACCAGGAACTGGTCGGATTCGTCTTTGGTTTCCCTGGGTTATACATCACACCCGATGGTCCGCGCCTGAAGCACTATTCAAGCATGCTGGGGGTGCTCCCTGACCAGCGCGGTCAAGGGATTGGCTTCGCCCTCAAGCGCGCTCAATGGCAAATGGTACGTCACCAGGGGATTGATCGTATCACCTGGACCTTCGATCCATTGCTCAGTCAGAATGCATGGTTAAATATCACCCGCCTCGGAGCGGTGTGTAATACTTATCTCCCAAATTTTTATGGCAAAATGGATGATCATTTAAACCGTGGCTTACCCTCTGACCGTTTTGATGTGGATTGGTGGGTGAATTCGCACCGTGTAAACCGCCGCCTCAGCCGGCGAAGGCGTAACCATCTCGGTTTGAATCACTTCCTGGCAGGTGGAGCACCTATTCTCAATCCGGCTGAAATGGACGGGACCGGTTTGCCTCATCCAGCTGGCAGGACCGAATTTCAACCGGGGAAGGAATTACCCATCCTACTCGTGGAAATCCCTACTGATTTTCTGGCGCTGAAAGCCAATGACCTCAGTTTGGCATGGGAATGGCGCTTACACTCCCGATCTCTATTTCAAGCGCTCTTTGCATCAGGCTATTTAGTCACAGATTTTGTGTATGAGAAAGATCACCCTTCCCGCAGTTATTATGTCTTGTGTCATGGAGATAGCACATTATGAACCTCAGTCAAATCAATTGTTATCACTTGCGTATGCCTCTATTAAGTGCCTTTGAAACTTCATTTGGCCGGATTAAGACCCGCGATTGTGTGCTGGTTGAAGCCTATTCTGATGGAGTGATAGGTTATGGAGAATGCCCGGCCGATCTCGATCCAGGATATTCCTATGAGACAGTCGGGACCGTACTGCACGTCTTGCAGGATTTCCTCGCTCCTGCCATATTAGGACAGGAGATTACCGGCGTGGAGGATTTACAAAAGCGAATGTCATTCGTCCGTGGGCACTTGATGGCCAAAGCGGGGATGGAAATGGCGCTTTGGGATATTTTGGGTAAAACCCAAGGGCGATCATTAAAGGATATGCTTGGCGGGAAGGAACAGAGAGTGCAGGTGGGGGTTTCGGTGGGGTTACAAGAATCCCCTCAAAAGCTCGTCGAAGTGGTGCAGGATTACCTTAACCTGGGCTACCAGCGTATAAAAATCAAGATCAAACCTGGGCGGGATGTGCAAGATGCTCTGGCTGTTCGTAGAGCATTCCCAGGTTTGCGGCTGCAGGTAGATGCAAATTCTGCATATACCCTGGAAACTGCAGTTACCCTGGCTCCTCTCGATTCTTTCGGACTATTGATGATTGAGCAGCCGTTGGCTGAAGATGACTTGTGGGATCACAGCCAATTGCAAGCCAGGTTCCGCACACCCATCTGCCTGGATGAAAGCATTACCTCGCCCCGTCTTGCCCGCCAGGCGTTGGAGATGAAGGCGTGTCGGGTAATCAATATTAAAGCGGGTAGGGTTGGTGGGTTGAGCCAGGGAAAGGCAATCCACGACCTTTGCCTGGCTCAGAGCATCCCGGTTTGGTGTGGTGGCATGCTGGAGACGGGCGTGGGCAGGGCTTCTAATCTTGCCCTGGCATCTCTTCCAGGTTTCACTTTACCTGGTGATATCTCGGCTACCGATCGTTACTATGACGAAGATATCACCAGTGAGCGTTTCGTGCTGAACACCGATAGCACGATCGATGTGCCTGATGGGCCTGGTCTGGGTGTGAATATCGATCCAGTTGCCTTGAAAAGAGCCACAATCGCCAGGTTTAATATCACCAATTGATGATTCCGTCGATCCACCCAATCCATTAAGTACATTTTTTACTTTTAAACCGGTCCATGTAGGGGCGCAGCGTAACTTATTATGCAAACGGTGGCATAGATAAAAGCTGCGCCCTTATTTTGTTTTTCCTTTGGTAAAATTGACACCCAGAAAAGTTGCATTATTTATAACTTTATTCTATACTTTTTTATACCGATTGGAGGTCGCAAATGCGGACATACGATATAACCCTAACCGTTACCCCCAAAACGATTGTGTGGCCAGGTGATCCGCCTGTAATCATGGAGCACACCAGCAGCATTGCCTCTGGAGATAGCTCGAATGTCTCGCATATTTCGATGAGCTGCCACACAGGTACACATGTGGATGCACCTGACCATTTTATGAATAATGGAAAAACGGTGGAAAGCCTTCCTATTGACTTGCTGGTGGGAAGGGCTTATGTGCTTCACTTACCGACCGTGAAGTTGATTACTGCATCCGTCTTGATGGACGCAGAAATCCCTCCTCGGACGCGCAGGCTGCTCTTTAAAACACGTAATTCGGATTTATGGTCCAATGGGGAGGCTGAATTTCAAACGGATTTTGTGGGGTTAAGTGTCGATGCAGCAGAATTATTGGTGGATCGCAATGTCAGGCTGGTGGGTATCGATTATCTTTCCATTGCACCATATCATATGGGTAAACAGGTGCATACCATCTTGCTCAATGCTGGTGTGGTGGTGATTGAAGGACTGGACCTATCCAAAGTCTCACAAGGTCGGTATTCGCTGCATTGCCTGCCGCTCAAGCTTGGTGGTGCCGATGGTGCTCCCACCCGCGCCATTCTGGTGGGGGTATGAACTTCCTGATTTATCTATAAAGGCGCCCTGCAGGGCGTTTTTATTTTCAATTATTATCTAAAAGAAATTTTTTAGTTTATGTGGAGTTATCTGAATCCTTAAATTGTAGTTTTGATCGTTCGCAAGCAACTGGATAAAAGGTGGGGATTGTTCTTTAGATGTGTGATACAAAATAGAGATAGCAGATGTAAAGAAAAATTATGGGTAATCCCCAAAAATGAGGAACTACATGAATATTGAGAATCCAGTCAACGAAGGTTTCATTCCATTCCGTGGTTACAAAACCTGGTATCGAAGCGTTGGAAAACATGAGGAACCAGGAAAATCTGCACTGGTATGTTTACATGGTGGTCCGGGAGCTACCCATGACTACCTGACACCATTAGAAGTAATGTCCTCACGCGGAAGGCGGGTGATATTTTATGACCAGCTGGGCTGGGGAAACTCAGATCATGTAAACAATCCATCTCTGTGGAGTATTGAACTATTTCTCGAGGAATTTGGCGAAATTCGTAAAGCATTAAACCTTGAACATGTTCATATTTTGGGACATTCGTGGGGAGGAATGCTGGCAATGGAATATGCATTATCACGACCTGAGGGTTTATCAAGTTTGATTCTCTCCGATACGACGGCAAGTACTCGTCAATGGATAGCAGAAACAAAGAGGTTGCTCTCATTTCTTTCAGAAGAGGTACAACAAACCATCCGAAATCACGAAGCCGCAGGAACAACTGATTCCCTTGAATATGTTGAGGCTTGCAAGGCATTCTCGCGCCAGCACGCAGGTGGTCATATTGATCCAAAACCAGAATGGGTCAAAAAGGCATTTGAAAAGTTATCAGATAATGAGGTATACCTCACAATGTGGGGTCCAAGTGAGTTTTGCGTAACAGGAAGTCTTAAAGAATGGGACATCACTCCCCGCTTAAGTGAAATTCTTGTTCCGACTCTGATCATTGCGGGTAGATATGATGAAGCGACACCTGTCTTGGCGGAGGCATTGCGACAAGGTATTACCGGCTCTGAATTGGTTATCTTTGAGAACAGTGCACATTTTCCACATATCGAAGAGACGGAAAGTTATTTACAGATACTTGACCGGTTCTTGAGCCAGGTGGAAGGCGGTAACGAATAACTATCCACGAAATCCCTTATTTTATCGATCCCGACCACTCTTGAAATCTGACCAAAACTGGAATATAGTTGATTTTGAGGTCAGAAATAAATTGAAGTATTTAGCCAAGATAGTTACCGGAATGATTTGCCTGGTACTGCTCTTCATGGCAGGTTGTCAAAACCAGGAAACAACCTCTGTACAGGAAGGAGAACTTGAAATGACCATTCAAATCACAAGTAGCGCATTTACCGAGGGCGGCATGATCCCTCGCCTGTACACCTGTGATGATAAAAATGTATCCCCTCCATTAGCCTGGACGGATGTTCCGACAACAACAGTTAGCCTGGCTATCATCATGGATGACCCGGATGCACCTTCGGGTACCTGGGTGCATTGGGTTCTTTACAATCTCTCACCTGATTTAACCGGCCTTGACCAGGGAATGTCCGGTATAGGAACAGATGGGAAGAACGATTTCAACCGTACTGGTTATGGCGGTCCATGCCCACCCAAAGGCTCCACTCATCGCTATTATATTAAGCTCTACGCATTGGATATCGCGGTTGGATTTAAAAGCAGGTGCTAGTAAATCTCAGGTGGAAAACCTGATGCAGGCGCATATTTTGGCACAGGGTCAAGTTGATGGGAAAATATGGCAGGTAGCTAGGCAGGCTTACGCGCCATGTAACACACATGCCATGTAAGCAAGTCCTTTAGAACACCTGGTAAGCGAGCCGTGTTGATCGGCCATAGTTTTGTGTATTGATCCACGATTGAAAACCCACTTCTTTCGATCAGCTTCCGCACCTGGTCTATTTTTAAAGGAGTTAAACCATAAGCACCAAAGCTGTCGGCGTAATCGTGGATATTTGTCCCATGCAGCCGGTTATATATCCCGACCGCTGCTTTCTCTCCGAAGAAATGGAAGGGTTTAAAATGATGTCCTCCAACCATGAATAGGGAGTAGAACGGGGGGTAGGACAGAAAAAGAGTTCCTCCAGGTTTGAGCACCCGCCATGCTTCTCGCAGCATGTTTGATGTTTGAGCTAAGTGCTCGATAACACTGCTGCACAAGATCAGGTCGAACCGTTTTGATGTAAACGGGAAAGGTTGTAGTAAATCTACGTACTCGAAAGGGATATCGCTTTTCTCGAAGAAGGCTGACTTTTCTATATCAGTCGCAATGAACTCCGCGCATTTCTGATGAAAAATTTCTGAATAGCCCCCATAGCCAGCACCCAATTCCAGGGTGGCAGATTGTTCCAGGCGGATTCCCCTTTGCTCCAGCTCTGTAATGGTGATATTGGCCAGGTATTTTTGCATCCCCCGATAATCATCATATCCTCGCAAGCGTTTGAACCCGAGATATAGTCCTTGGGTAATCCCTTTCCAGCTCATCACCCCGCCTTTACGTCTGAGTCGGCATTTCAAGACCTGGGGCTAATAATGATGCTCCGCCATCAACTACGATCACCTGCCCGCGGATCATACTTGCCGCGGGCGAGCACAGGTAAGCCACCACCTCCGCGATGTCCTGTGGGTTGACCAGCCGGCCTGCCGGGGTGATGCTTATCGCTCGTTCTGCCAGATGTACATCCGTACGCACCATCTCAAAGTGCTGCAATGCCTCCGTCAGGACAATACCCGGGGAGACTGCGTTGACGATGATGTTTGCCGGCGCGAGCTCAACCGCCAGGTAGCGGGTGATTGATTCAATGGCAGCTTTGCTTGCCCCTACTACCACATATTCTGGTAGCACACGCCCTGCTCCCGGGCTTGAGATAGCGACGATCGCACCTCCACCCCGTTTTTCCATCAGGGGTGTCGCCTGTTGAGCAGCAAACAGCAGGGATCGGGCGTTGATGTTCATCGTCCAGTCCCATCCCTTGGCTCTTTGTTTCATCACTGGTCGGTTATAACCTGAAGCTGCATTATGGATAAAGAAATCCAACCCATGGAATTCCTGTCCGATGGTCTCGAACAAACGCTCGATGTCCTCAAGCTCGCCCATATTAGCTTTCACCAGCAAGGCTCTACGACCAAGCTTACGAATGCTCTCTGCAGTTTCTGCTGCTGGTTGTGGATTACGAAAATAGTTGACTACCACATCTGCTCCCAGGCTGGCAAAATGCAAAGCGATGGCTGCGCCAATTCCCCGTCCCGATCCGGTGATGAGAGCGACTTTATTCTCGAACATAACCATTGGTAGGTGATATTTTATGGTGGCGGTATACGAATATCGAACACCCTCAAGGCAGCTTCGATTTTTATCCCGGTGTCCATTTTGCTTTGGCCGATATGCCGGTCCTCAAAGTAGATTGGGATTTCCTTAATCCGGTAACCCAGCTTCTCAGACAGGTAGCACATTTCAACCGCGAATATATATCCAGTAGAATGTACGCGCTCCAGGCCGATGTGCTGCAGGGCATTTGCCTGCCAGCATTTAAAACCTGCGGTGGCATCTTTCGTCTTTGTACCCAGGATGACTCTTACCCATACTGAGTTCGCCCACCAGCTCAACATGCGACGGAACCAGCTCCAGTGTTCATCCACCCGACCACCTTTCACATAGCGGGAACCGACCACGACGTCAAAATCAGGGATCAAGTCAAGGAACTGGGGAATGTAACCAGGAGAGTGAGAGAAATCTGCATCCATCTGGATGATGTATTGCGCACTTTGTTGGATCGCCCAGTTGAAACCCTGGATATAAGCAGTTCCCAGACCCAGCTTCCCGGCCCGATGCATGACGTGCAAGCGGTCTGGATAACGTATTGAAAGCTGGTCAGCCACTTGACCGGTGCTATCAGGTGATGCATCATCAACAACCAGTATCTCGAGATTGTCAATATTAAGCTCGAACAGGGTGGTAGCGATATTTACCAGGTTTTCGGCTTCGTTATAAGTCGGGATAACAACGATTGTCTTGGGCATATGTATATTTTACAACTTTTTAGCTTCCTGCCAATATACTTCCATTTCATCCAGCGATAGGTCATTGATTGATTTACCCTGCAGGCGAGCTGATTGTTCGATGTGAGCAAAGCGTTTACGGAACCGGTTATTTGTTTCTCGCAAGGCTGATTCTGCATCAATCTCGAAATGCCGGGCCAGATTTACCACGGCAAAAAGCAAATCGCCCAATTCATCCCCACGCGAAACTAAATCCTCCGCGCCAAGAAGCTCATGGCATTCTTCGCTGATCTTGTCCACCACCCCTCGTGTGTCTGGCCAATCAAAACCCACCCGGGCTGCCCGGCGTTGGATTTCTTCAGCCTGAGACAAAGCCGGCAAGGCTAAAGCAACCCCATCCAACAGTCCCTTCTCTATCCCACCATTTTCCTTATGGATTGCGGTGCGCTCATCCGCCTTCAATTTCTCCCAATTCTGCAGCACGTTTTCAACGCCATCCACCTTCCAATCTCCAAAGACATGCGGGTGGCGACGAATGATCTTGTCATAGATGCTTTTTATTACCTGTGCCATGTTGAATTCGCCATATTCATTGGCAATTTGTGCATGTAATGTTACCTGGAGCAGCAGGTCGCCAAACTCTTCCTGCATGTGAACTGGGTCATTTGCATCTAACGCTGCCAAGGTTTCATAAGTTTCTTCAAGAAGATTCGTGCGCAGGGTCTGGTGAGTTTGTTCCCTGTCCCAGGGGCAGCCATCAGGCGCACGCAAATGTGCGATGATTTCCTGAAAAGTTTCAAAGGATGTGCCTTTTTCCAAGGCAGGCAGAAACAGGCTGGTTAATAATCCAATCGATTGGCTCTGGTCGATGGCATGCAGAGGCAGGCTTTCGACCAGCTGGTCCGGCGTGCCTGCGGCATGCACCAACATCACGGCATGCTCATCCGGATAGATTTCCATCAGGGTTAGTTTAACCTCATTTGCCACTGCCCGGGAATGGATTTGGGCAATTAACGCTGGAGCATCGGCTGGGAATGTAGGCACATGGGTGGTTGCTAGCTCCAATGCATCGATGATTGCCAGGTGGGGTAGTGGGTCGATGCCTAATGCTGTGAAGGTTGGCTCGATGAAGCTTAATCCTGCGATGACCTGCACCTGAATCCCTTCTAGATGGGCGCGACGGGCGATTTCTGGGCAGGTGGCTTCAGCGATATAAGGGTGACCCGGTACAGCATAAACCACACCTTGAGGACGCATGGATAGTTCTAATACTTTTTCAACAATATGCGCATAGACATCATCGAAGGTAGTCAATTCTTCATACATATCATCGAAAGAATGAACTTGCAGAGAGGCAGGAAAACCAGCTACGGTGGGATGCTGGCAGGTGCGTAAGTAGATTTCGGAGAGGTTCTCCAGGTATTGCCATGCCTGGCGGGTGAGGAGGGCTGGGTCACCTGGACCAAGTCCGAGTAGGGTGATCATTGGTGTCATAGGACCTCTTGACTAATTCGCCTGATCAATGAATGTGGGTCAAATTTAAAAAGTAATGCGCAAAACCGGAGCCCATGAGCCACGTTTTTACGCATTACGGTAAGTTTCAATGATTTAACGCTTGGTGTATGTTGGAGCCTTACGGGCACGCTTGAGACCGGGTTTCTTGCGTTCTTTTACACGTCCGTCCCGGGTCAGGAAGCCTCCCTTGCGTAAAGTAGGGCGAGCATCGGGTTTCATCAAGAGGATGGCGCGTGCCACACCCATCATGATAGCATCCGTTTGACCAGTGACCCCACCACCGTTGACGGTGGCAGTGATGTCCAGGGTGCTGCGGATTTCACCTACTGCCAGCAGGGGAGCGGTGATAGTTTCTACATCACCCTGTCTGCCGAAGTATTCTTCCAATGTCTTTTGGTTGACGGTGAATACACCTGAACCACTGGAGATGCGAACACGTGCGGTGCTCTCCTTGCGACGACCAATTCCTTCGTAATACTGATTTGTCATACCTGCTCCTTAGTCTTTATCCACACCAAGATCCAACGTCTTGGGATTTTGCGCACTGTGCGGATGTTCTGGACCAATATATACTTTCATCTTTTTGATTAGCGAGCGCCCGTATTTATTATGAGGTAACATTCCCCAGACTGCGCTACGGATGACGCGATCAGGGTGTTTGACAAGCTGCTGTCGTAGACTGACGGATTTAATACCGCTTGGATATCCAGTGTGATGGTAATAGATTTTATCTTCCATCTTATTACCGGTGGCTTTGATCGCTTCGGCGTTGATCACTATGACATAATCACCAGTTTCGACACCTGGGGTGAACATGGGTTTATTCTTGCCCAGTAAAATACTGGCAATCTGGGTAGCGAGACGTCCAATATACTTATCCTGAGCGTCTACCAAGACCCATTCATTGCTTATCTCATTCTTTTTTGGGACGTATGTCTTTTGCACGTCATCCTTCTCCATATTTTAGACAGTTTCAAGAACTATTTTGGGATTCGACCCACTGTCAACAGATTTTTTGATTATTTCGTGTCCTCATCCAATCGAACAGCTTCTACCGGGTAATGCACTTCCGCCAGGATTAATCCACTTGCAGGTGCCAGACCATGAATCATCCGTTTCGAAGAAATTCGCTCATCAGTGTCCATATCAAGGTCTCCTGAGCCAGGTGCAAGTGCTTGTTGAAGGTCCTTGATGTCTAGCTTTCCCTGGCCAATCTTGATCTGAATAAAGACCAAATGGCGAACCATGTGATATAGAAAGGCATGCGCAGTGATTTCGTAAACGAAATGAGGTGCTTCTGCCTTCCAGCCCGATTCCAATACGCAACGCACTGTATTGCCTCCGGAGTGGGGTGGGGTACCGAAAGCGTTAAAATCATGCGTCCCAATCAGCAGTCGGGCTGCTTCACCAAGTGCGCCTAGATCCACACCAGGCCAAACACGCCAGGCATAAGGTTCAAGAATAGGCTCTCGTACTGGCTGGCAATAAATGCGATAGTAATATTTACGCCAGCTGGCATCGTAACGTGGGTGGAATGAAGCACGCACCTGTTTCACTTCTTTAACAACCACGTCGGTTGGCAGGTGGTTGTTAAGTGCTTGCTGAAGATCATGTGGGTTATGCGCCCATTCGAGATCAAAGGCAATCACCTGACCGATAGCATGCGCACCTGTATCTGTGCGTCCGGCTGCTAAAATCGATCTTCCCTGCCAGTTTAGCTTACGCAGAGCTTCTTCAACAACACTCTGTACGCTGCGAACTTTGGCTTGCCGTTGAAAGCCCTTATAGTGAGAGCCGTCGTAAGCAAGGATAACCTGGTAATGTTCCATGGATGGCTGACAAATCCTGTCGTAACACCGGAGGTTATTCCAGTGCTACATGCCATCGATTATTCTTCAATCAACTCAATAAGCACCATTTCTGCATTGTCACCCAGGCGAGGGCCCAGCTTGAGGATGCGGGTGTATCCACCTAGACGTTCTGCATAGCGTGGTGCAATATCATCAAATAATTTTATTACCGCTTTTGGATTGCTCAATCGTGATGCTGCCAGGCGACGCGCATGTACCATCTTGGAATCGCCTTCTTTGATTCCGCGCTTTGCCAGCGTAATCAGGCGTTCTGTCTGGCCACGTATCGCCAAGGCCTTTGCATGGGTAGTCTCAATACGCTCATGTTCGATCAATTGTGCAATCAAGATCCGGCGCAAAGCAGTTCGTTCATCCTTTTTGCGGCCTAGTTTTTTTCCTACCATTTGGTGTCGCATATCCAATTACTCCGCTTCGTCTACGTGTTCATCTCGGAGATAGCCTTTTTCACGCATCTTTATGCGCAATTCGTCCAGGCTTTTCTCACCAAAATTCCGGATTGACATGACTGCTTCTTCGCCTTTATCAAGTAACTCTAAGACTTCTCCAACAGTCGTAATTCCCGTTCGCTTGAGTGAATTAAACACCCGTACCGATAGATCGAGATTTTCGATTGGAGTTTCGATCATTTCACTGGTGAGATGATCTACCTCACCTGCTTCTTCAGTCAGGGATGCCAATGTTTCCTCACTGATGCCTGCCAAATGACGGAGGTGATCGATCAGAATTTTGGCTGAAGTACTCAATCCATGCTCTGGGGTGGTCGTGCCATCCGTCCATATCTCCAGGGTGAGCTTATCGTAATTTGTGCTTTGCCCTACCCGGGCCGAGCTTACTTCCCAATTCACCCGCCGGATGGGGCTGTAGATTGCATCTACTGGCAGCTCACCAATCGGTAGGCGTCCCGTGCGATCGTCAGCTGGTGAATAGCCTCTGCCCGATTCGACGGTCATATCAATTTCCAGATTTGCTTTTGGATCGTCTACAGTGAACAAATATAGTTCAGGATTGACAATCTCAACATCTGGATTAGCAGCAATATCTGCTGCAGTCACAGTGCCATCTCCTTGAACAGTGAGATGAAGGTGTGCAGTATCCACATCCAACAAGTGCATGCGCATTTGCTTGATTTGTAGCATCACCCGGATAACATCCTCACGGACGCCAGGGATCTCGCTGAATTCATGTTGCACATCTGCGATTCGTATCGATGTGACTGCCGCACCATCCAAGGAAGATAGTAAGACACGTCGCAAGGCGTTGCCAAGCGTAATGCCATATCCATGTTCCAATGGACTGATAACGAACTTGCCGTAGTTACGAGCTTCAGCTTCACGCTCGATCTTCGGCGTTACCATGTTACTTAGTCCTAACACAGTTCACCTCTTCCCCCGCGCCTGGGATTATCTCGAGTAGTACTCAACGATTAATTGCTCGCCAAGGTTGGCATCAATTTCAGAACGTTCCGGCATTCGAACCACTGTTCCAGCAAGCTCTTTGATATCACGAGTGAGCCAGTTAGGGACATTGCGATCTTCAGCCAGGTCTGGTAATTCTTTAAAATAAGTACGTTTGCGCGAACTTGGGCGAACGGAAATGATATCACCAACAGTGACGGTCATCGAGGGGACGTCCGTACGTTTTCCATTCACAATGAAATGTCCATGAGTAACCAGCAAGCGTGCTTTTGCTCGACTGTCTGCATATCCAAGGCGGTAGACGATATTATCCAACCGGCTCTCGAGGATTTGCAACATTGTCAAACCGGTTAAACCGCGCCGTTTGAGTGCCGTAGCATGGTAGCGACGGAACTGGCGTTCTAACACGCCATACACGCGGCGTGCCTTTTGTTTCGCACGTAGCTGACGTGCATAGTCAGATTCGCGTTTTCGGCGGAATTGGGCGCTCTTGCCATGTAAACCTGGCGGGTAACCACGCCGATCAAATGAACATTTCGGCGAGTAACATCGAGCACCCTTCAGGAATAACTTTTCACCTTCTCGCCGGCACAATTTACATACTGGCCCACGATACTTTGCCATAAATTCTTTCCTCTTCCTTATAATTAATGATGATTATACGCGACGCTTCTTTGGAGGCCGGCATCCATTGTGCGGTACAGGAGTCACATCGGTGATGGAAGTCACCTTCATGCCAGATGCTTGTACAGCACGGATGGCATTCTCACGACCTGGTCCTGGACCTTTGACATAAATATCAACTTCCTGCATGCCCAACGATTGAGCATTTTTCATTGCCAACTCGGCAGCCACACGTGCTGCATAAGGTGTGCTTTTACGTGAGCCTTTAAAACCCGAGGCACCAGCGCTAGCAGATGTGACAGCATTGCCTTGCGAGTCGGTTATCGTGACAATGGTGTTGTTAAAGGTTGCCAGGATGTGCACCTGCCCAGAGGACAGGAGACGCTTGGTCTTGCGTGTCGATTTTCGGCGTCCAGTAGTTGCAGTTTGAGCCATAATACCTCGCTAATATTCTATTTCTTGGTTGCACCACGCCGTCGACCACGCCCGGCAACGGTTTTCTTAACACCCTTGCGTGTGCGGGAGTTCGTGCGTGTACGTTGCCCGCGTACGGGCAAGTTACGGCGGTGGCGAAGTCCACGATAGCTGCCGATCTCGATCAATCGTTTGATATTCATCTGGACTGATCGGCGCAAATCGCCTTCGACTTGTATATGCTGACTGATGAAATCGCGTAACAAGCCGACTTCACTATCCGTCAGATCCTTGACACGGGTATCAGGATTTACTCCTGTCGCAGAAATAATTTCTTGTGCATGCGAACTCCCAATGCCAAAGATATAAGTTAAACCTACTTCAATCCGTTTATTACGTGGAAGATCAATACCTGCTATACGTGCCATAAATTCTATCCTTGTCGTTGCTTGTGTTTTGGATTATCGCAAATAATATACAATCGTCCTTTGCGTTTGACGACTTTACATTTTGAGCAACGCTTTCGTATTGATGATGAAACTTTCATAAACCTTACTCCTAACGACATCCAAGTGTATCTGGAGAGCCAAAGTCTTGATTATACCTGTCAACACACCTATCGTCCAGTCCTGATTAGGGTAATGTCAGGATAATTGCTTCTCCTTCGGTAATTGCGACCGAATGCTCCCAATGTGCAGTTAGCGAACCATCTGCCGAGACGACTGTCCACTGGTCCGGAAGGACCCGGGTTTGGGATGTACCAACCAGGACCATTGGTTCTAAGGCAATCGTCATACCCTGGCGTAAGATCTGGCCTCGCCCGGCGATGCCATAGTTTGGCACTTGTGGTCCTTCATGCATCTGTCGACCAACCCCATGACCAGTGTACTCTCTGGTTACGTAAAAACCAGCGCTTTCGACAAAATTCTGGATAGCTGCAGATACATCACCTATCCGATTGCCTGTGTGCATCTGGTTTATGCCTTTGTAGAGTGCTTGCTCCGTAACCTCAAGCAGCCGCTTGGCTACGGGAGAAATATCTCCAACACCAACGGAGATAGCAGAATCACCTACGAAACCCTCAAAGGTTGAGCCACAATCAATCGAGACAATATCACCAGCTAGCAATTTCCTCTTACCTGGTATGCCATGCACCAGCTGTTCATTAATACTCACACATATCGATGCCGGATACGGGTAAGGTCCTGGATATCCCTTGAAGGTGGGGGAGGCTCCATACTTACGGATCACTTCCTCCGCGGCTGCATCCAGCTCTGCGGTGGTGACCCCTGGGCGGATCAGCTGCCGTACGGCATCCAGCGCTTTGGCATTGATGCGACCTGCTTCGCGCAGGGCGGCAATTTCATGTGTGCTTTTAATAACAATATTACGTTCCCAGCTCATTATTTTCCGTTTCTCTGTATTACCGCCAACAAATCAAGCGTCACTTGTTCGATCGGCTTTTTCCCATCAACTTCAGCCAAAACTCCACGCTGGCGGTAGTACTCAATAAGTGGCTGAGTTTGTTCAACGTACACTCGGATTCGACGTTTCACAGTCTCAGCTTTATCGTCTTCCCGCTGATATAATTCCGAGCCATCAAAATCGCATTTACCGGGCTTCTGTGGTGGATTATATTTTTCGTGAAAAATATGACCCTCTTCCCGACATGTCCATCGTCCTGTTAAACGTTCAACCAGTACTTCTTCAGGGACACAGATATAGGGTACTAATTTTACCTGCCCATTAATACCCACGAGCATGCTTGCCAGTGCTTCTGCCTGAGCAGGAGTGCGAGGAAAACCGTCTAATAGCGCACCAGCCTGACAATCTGAGTGGGACAATCGTTCTCTGACCATGGCGATAGTAACATCATCTGGTACAAGCTCGCCTTTATTAATATACTCAGCCGCAAGCTTACCTAACTCGGTCTGTTTCTTTAGGTTTTCCCGGAATATATCTCCTGAAGATATATGTGGCAGGTTGAGCTTCCCGGAAATGGCTTCAGCTTGTGTGCCTTTTCCTGCACCTGGGGGACCGAGTAAAACGATGAACCTGGGCATGGGGATTATCTCACCTTACGAGCAGCGAATCATCGTAACCATGCAGCTTGAGATCGGCATCGATGCTGAAGAAAGTATCACGGACGACACCTACAACAATCAACAATCCCGAAGACGAGGTCAATAATAGACCTGTGCTTTTACCAAACGGTACAACCAGGCCTACCAACCACGGTAAGATTGCAACAATACCAAGGAAGACGGCCCCTGGCAGGGTGATCCGGCGTAATACACGGGTCAGGTATTTCTGAGTAGGAGCGCCCCGTGATACACCCGGGATCTGAGCACCGACCTTCTTTAAATTTTCACCATAGTTCTGTTGTGCAAACAGGACGTCCGTATAGAAGAAGGCGAAAAAGACCACCATTAGGAAATACATGATCCAATAAACATTACCGGTACCACCGAATAGATTGACGATGCTGGAAGCAATGCTCGCAACAGTTGCATTCTTTGCACCTGTGAAAAAGCTGGCGATGATGGACGGGAAGGTGAGCAGGGACTGTGCAAAGATGATTGGGATCATGCCTGCCATATTAACCATCAATGGAAGTGTGCCTTTGACAGGCATGGACATGCGACTGCCAACACGACGCCCAGGATACATGACTGGTACATTTCGACGCCCCTGCTGAACAACAACGATCGCAAAAATTGTGATCAAGCTGAGCAGCATCATAAAGATCAAGCCAATCCAACGTGTAGCTTCGTCTGCGAAGATACCCTGGATCGTGGCTGGTATGCGGGCAACGATACCGGCAAAAATGATCAATGAAAGACCTTGATTACGTAATCCATATTCAGAGATAAGCTCTCCCAACCATATACCAAACATTGTCCCTGCCGTCATACTGACGACGATTGTTAAAGATGGTAGGAAATATTGGAAGCCAAAATTCTGAATCACCGGAGCTAAACCGATCTGGGTGGCTGAGTTGTTAAAAATATTCACCTGACCTATGGCTTGTAATGCAGCCATGGGTACAGCCAGATAATATGTCCATTTTTCTTGCCATTTCTGACCTTCACGCGGATCTTCCTCCATTTTCTTCTGCAAAGAAGGAATGATAGGCGTAAGAAGCTGCAGGATGATTTGAGCGGTGATATATGGATAAACACCCATCGCCAACACCGAAAAGCGCGACACTGTACCGCCTGACAAGAGATCCAGGATATTGATCAGGTTCCCGGTCGCTCCACCTGCACTCAAGATCTGGGCCATCACTTCCTTATTGGCTCCAGGTACGGGAACATGGCTCGCCAGACGGTAAATTGCCAGGATGAGTAGGGTAATTAATAGTTTCCTGCGTATATCGTGTGCTGACCATAAATAACGCCAGGCAGACCGCTTCATGTTATTGGCTCCTTAACATATACTTACGATTTAAGAATTTCAACACTTCCACCAGCAGCTTCGATTTTCTCTTTTGCACTGGCGGTAACTCGATGAACATTTACCTTCAGGGCTGATTTGATCTCACCGCGCCCTAAAATGACTACGGGATTGGCAGGGTTGCGAAGCAGCTGAGCCTCTGCAAGTGATCCGGGAGTAATTTCTGTACCGGCTGGGAATTCGGACAGCTGATCGAGATTCACCTCGTTATATTTAATCCGATTTATTGGGGTGAAACCTTCACCACGCTTGAAGGGTAAGCGGCGATAAAAGGGGAGGTTGCCACCCTGATTGTATTGGCGTACAGGTTTTCCTGCTCGAGCTCCTTGACCCTTTGTGCCGCGTCCAGCTGTTTTGCCTCTCCGGCCAGAGGTACCCCGCCCGACACGGATGCCATCTTTCTTAGATCCTACTTGTGGTTTTAGATCATGAAGTTTCATTTATATTTCCTCCACCACGACTAAATGAGCAACTTGGTATAACATTCCCCTTAGGGTGGGTGAATCCACATGTTCTACCGTCTGGTGTAAGCGTTTAAATCCTAAAGCTCTGACTGCAGCTTTATGTTCTTTGGAATATCCGATCGCGCTTCGAACTAAGGTGACCCGAATGATTTTCTCTTTGGGTTCTTTTTTCTTAGGCATTTTTTCTCCGTTCCCAGAAAGGAGTCACATCTTTCAGATCTTTTCCACGACGGGCGGCTTCTTCCTTCGGGGATTTTAACGAGTCTAATGCTTGCATAGTGGCATAAACAACATTCAGCAAATTACTACTGCGCAGAGATTTGGTGAGGATATCCGAAACCCCAACGGCTTCAAGGACAGCACGTACCCCACCACCCGCGATGACACCTGTGCCAGGTGAAGCAGGTTTTAATAAGACTTCTGCTCCACTCACCCTGCCGAGGACTGCGTGTGGGATGGTTTTGCCATACAGGAATACCTTGTGCATATTATGGTGGGCTTTTTCTGACGCTTTACGCATTGCATCTGGAACAGTGTTGGCTTTTCCGACACCAATACCCACGCTACCTTTATTATCGCCGACAACCACCGTGACACGGAAAGAGAACCGGCGCCCGCCTTGAACCACTTTAGCCACGCGGCCAATCTCAATCACGCGCTCGTCATATTCTTGTTGCTCAAATTCTGCAGTTGGATAGTCTGTCATACTTATCTCCATGTGCCTTCGGGATTAGAACTTCAGGCCGCCTTCGCGCGCACCTTCTGCTAATGCTTTTACACGCCCCATATACTTGTAGCCACCTCGGTCAAATGAGACTTCCTGGATGCCTTTGCTAATAGCACGCTCAGCCAACATTTTTCCTACAAGGTGTGCCTTCTCTGCTTGCTTTAATCCCTTCACCTGGTCTCGAAGCGAAGTGTCGATGGTGGAAGCAGATACTAATGTGTTCCCTGCTACGTCATCAATCACCTGCGCATATATGCCACTTAAACTTCGATACACACATAGACGTGGACGAGAAGGTGTGCCAGAGACAGTTTGCCTGACGCGCAAATGGCGTCGGCTGCGAGCTGCAGAACGAGTTTTATGAGTACTAGCCATAGTTTTATCCCTTACCCGACTTACCTGCCTTACGGCGGATTTTTTCTTCTAAATATTTAATACCCTTACCCAGATATGGTTCAGGAGGACGCTGTTTGCGGATGAAATCGGCCATCTGTCCAACTTTTTGCTTATCAGGACCGAGCACTTTGATTTGTCGGGTTTTTAGATCTACTTCGAATGTGATGTCGGATGGAGGTTCAACAACAATGGGATGGGAATAACCCAGGTTGAGCAATAAATTCTTACCTTGCACTTCTGCGCGATAGCCGACACCGTTGATTTCTAAAATCCTCTCAAACCCAGTACTTACACCGGTAACCATATTATGGATTAGAGCACGTGTGGTCCCATGTAATGCACGATGAGACGGGTCATCAGATGGGCGTTTAACATTTATGACACCGTTCTCCATAGCAAATGAGATATCCTGTGGGAACGTGTATTCAAGAGATCCTTTGGGACCTTTTACTTTGATCATTGTGCCATCAATTTGTACGTCCACATGGGGTGGAACGACGATTGGTAGGCGACCTATTCTGGACATATCAAACTCCTTACCATATCTTGCACAGGATTTCGCCACCCACACCGAGTTGGCGGGCACGTTGACCAGTCATGACACCTTTGGGTGTGGATATAATGGCAACGCCCATCCCGGATAGAACCCAAGGGATTTCCTGTTTACCAGCATATACCCGGCTCCCAGGGCGGCTGATCCGCTCCAAACCGGTGATGACAGCCCGACGTTCACGTCGTTCTCCGACGTATTTTAAACGAATGCGGAGAACCTTTTGTGCAGGGCGTTTGCTATCATCGACAACTTCAAATCCACTGATGTAGCCTTCATCTTTCAAAATCTGCGCAATTGCTACTTTCATTTTCGAATTCGGCAAAGCAACAGTGGAGTGTTCAGCCATCACGGCGTTGCGAATCCGTGTGAGCATATCAGAGATTGGATCTGTTACAGACATGTAATATACCTCCGCCCCTTACCAGGATGCTTTCACTACGCCAGGGATTTTGCCTTCCAGAGCCTGCTCGCGGAAACAAATACGGCATAATCCAAATCGCCGGATATAACCGCGTGGACGTCCGCAAAGTTTACAGCGATTGCGTACACGCGTTGGATATTTGCGGCGCATTTCACGGTATTTCATGCATGTTTTCGCCATTAGTTTCCTTCCTTCCGAAACGGCATACCAAGCATTTGAAGTAATATCCTGGATTCGTCGTCATTGCGGGCTGTTGTAATGATAGATATCTCCAAACCGCGTAATTTATCAATCTTATCGTACTCAATCTCTGGGAAAACCAGCTGTTCGCGTAATCCCAAGGTATAGTTGCCACGGCCATCGAAAGCATTGGGTGAGATACCACGAAAGTCTCGTACACGTGGGAGAGCAATATTCATCAAGCGATCCAAAAACGACCACATTCTCTCTCCACGCAAGGTAACTTTGACACCAATTTGACGACCTTCACGCAGCTTGAAGTTGGCGATGCTCTTCTTAGCTTTGGTGATAATGGGTTTTTGCCCGGTGATCAATGTTAAATCGGCGACTGCTGCTTCGAGGGCTTTGGCGTTATCCAATGCTTCTCCGACTCCGATATTCACCACTACTTTGGTAATTCGGGGGATCTGCATAATGTTATCGGTACCAATTGCAGTTTCGAGAGCAGGTGCAATTTCCTTTTGATATCGTTCCTTTAAATAATGTGTCATCCTAATTGCTCCACTGCATTGATTACTCAATCACCGCGCCACAATTCTTGCATACGCGGTGGCTTTCATTATCTTCACGTTGTACACCCACACGGACAGGATTGTCACACTTGGGGCATACTAACATAATGTTGCCGATTGCGATCGGGGCTTCAAATTCAATAATCCCAGGCTTGAGGGTACGACCTTGTGCCTGAACTTGTTTTTGATGCTTTTTACGCACGTTGATGCCAGCGATGACCACTTTACCTTCATCAGGTAAAACTTTGATCACTTTACCGCGCCTGCCTTTATCAGCCTCGCGCCCACTGATCACTTCGACAGTATCGTCTTTCCGAATTTTTACTCTCACAGCATATACTCCTGCACCAGACGACTTAAAGGACTTCTGGTGCCAATGATACGATTCTCATAAATCCTTTTTCACGCAATTCCCTTGCAACAGGACCAAAGATACGTGTCCCTTTTGGGTTTTGACCATCAGTATCCAAAATAACCGCCGCATTATCATCAAAGCGAATGTAAGATCCATCATCTCGACGCCATTCTTTGGCACAACGTACAATAACAGCTTTGACGACCTCACTTTTTTTAACGCTACCTTGTGGAGAAGCCTCTTTGATTGTTCCAACCACGATGTCTCCAACCCGACCATAGCGACGTCTTGAGCCACCCATGACATGGATGACTAACAACGACCTTCCGCCGGTATTATCAGCAACCTTAACCACTGTTTCTTGTTGAATCATGGTTAAGCCTCCAGAACTTCTGCAGCACCACCAACCGTGCGACGGAGTATCAGCTCTACAACCCAGTGCTTGTTTTTTGAGATGGGTCGACTTTCAACAATTTGAACTTGGTCCCCAACCTGGCAACCTAACTCGTCGTGTGCCATAACACGCTTTTGGCTATGGACCACTTTCTTATACAGAGGGTGGCGGTAGGATCTGGATATTTCTACAACCACGGTCTTTTGCATGGCATTACTGGTGACAAAACCCGTGATTCGTCGGCGATTATTCATGGTTCTCCTCACTTTCAGGATTTCGCAGGCGCTCATTTAAAACCGTGGTAAGGCGGGCAATAATACGACGTGTATGACGCAAGCGAGTAAAGTCTGATAATTCACCTGAAGATAACTGAAAACGAAATTTCATCAGCTCCTCTTTGGTGTCATTGAGCTGGGCTTCAATTGCTTCGGTGGATAGGGCTCGTACTTCATGAATCTTCATTGTTCGCCTCCGGCAACACGTTCAAAGCGACCAACAACTTTGGTTTTGATCGCCAGTTTAAATTGTGCCAGGCGTAAAGCTTGGCGAGCTTCATCCTCCGGGAGACCACCACCAACTTCGAACATGATGCGACCGGGCTTAACCACCGCCACCCAATATTCAACACTGCCCTTACCTTTACCCATGCGGGTTTCGGCTGGTTTTTGGGTGTAAGGTTTATCCGGGAAGATGCGAATCCACACCTTGCCACGCCGTTTCAGGGCGTGCATGATCGCCCTTCGGGCAGCTTCAATCTGGCGTGCAGTCACCCATCCGGGTTCCAAGGCTTGCAAACCGAAATCCCCAAAGTGGACGTCGGCACCGCGTAATTCGGTCCCTTTCATGCGTCCACGCATTTGTTTACGGTACTTTACTCTTTTAGGCATGAGCATGGTAAAAACCCTCACTACTCACTGACATATACTCCCTCGGTCGATTCCACCTGCTCTTCGACCGTGGGTAGTAATTCACCACGATAAATCCAGACTTTAACTCCAATCCGTCCATAAGTGGTTAGAGCTTGTGTTTGGTGATAATCAATATCGGCACGTAATGTTGCCCACGGTACGCGACCTTCGCGCATATTCACGACACGTGCCATTTCCGCTCCGCTCAGGCGACCCGCAACTTCGACACGGATCCCTTGGGCACCTTGGCGGATAGCCTGCTGAATGGCGCGTTTCATTGCTCGCTGGTAACTAATACGGCGTTCAAGCTGCTCTGAAATATTGTTAGCGACCAAATATGCATCCAAATCAGGGCTTTTGATCTCTTTGATTTCCAGATCGATCTTCTTGCCGACCATGGTTTCAAGATGCTGGCGCAGGTTCTTTACGCTTTCACCTTTACGACCAATCAACACACCAGGTTTGGCAGTGTTAACGACTATCTTGACTTTACCGGGAAATCGCTCAATCTCGATGCGGGATACACCAGCTCGTGCAGCTTCTTTACGAACCAGGTCGCGTAATGCGAAGTCTTGGTGCAGTTGATCGACGTAATCTCGACCTTCTGCATACCAGCGTCCTTCCCAGGTTTTGTTTATCCCAAGGCGAAAACCAATCGGATTTACTTTTCGACCCATAAAAACTCCTACTTTCCTTCTCGCTCGCGAAGGATGACGGTTATGTGAGATGAGCGTCGTAACCAGGGCATAAATCTGCCGCGTGGTCCAAAGCGTCGCCATTTGCGGGTGGTTGCTTCATCAGCAAAGATACGATAAATATAGAGATCGTCGCGGCTGATACCAAAATTTTCTTCAGCATTGGCAATGGCTGAGCCAAGCAGTTTCGAGACTGGTTGGGCTGCGTAATTCGGGACAAATTTCAGCATTGTTATTGCCTGTACCACGTTTTTTCCCCTGACCATATCGACTACCAATCGCGCTTTTTGAGCAGAGACGGGGAGGGATAGTGCCTGGGCGCGAATATCATGCGTTGGCATAGATCATTCCCCTTTCTTGACTTTCTTTTCAGCTAAATGGCCACGGAAAGTACGTGTGGGCGCGAATTCACCCAGGCGATGACCAACCATATTCTCGGTGATATAGATGGGTACGTGCCTGCGGCCATCATGGACAGCCACAGTATGTCCGACCATTTGAGGAAAGATGGTGCTTGCACGGCTCCATGTGCGAATCACTTTCTTTTCGCCACGCTCATTCATGGCTTCGATTTTCTTGAGTAGTTTAGGTGCCACAAAAGGCCCTTTTTTCAGAGATCGTCCCATTTTCTCGACTCCTGATGACTATGGACTACCTGCGGTTCTTTCCACGCTGGCGGATGATATATTGATTGGAAAGCTTATTTCGGCGGGTCTTATAACCACGGGTTGGTTTACCCCATGGACTCTTGGGTCCGGGCATACCTGTGGGTTGTCGACCTTCACCACCACCATGGGGGTGATCACGCGGGCTCATCGCTGTGCCACGCACCGTTGGGCGAATACCCATATGGCGCTTGCGACCAGCTTTCCCAAGTTTGATATTACTATGATCTATATTGCCAATTTGACCAATGGTGGCATAACATGTTTGACGTATCAGACGCACTTCACCAGAGGGCATTCGGATTTGAGCGAAATCACCCTCCTTGGCTAATAATTGTGCTGCTCCACCCGCAGAACGCACCAGCTGCGCACCCCGTCCTTCTTTAAGTTCCAGGTTATGGATCAACGTGCCTACTGGGATATTGGAAATGGGCAGGCAATTGCCGGGTCGAACTTCCGCAGTTGGACCAGCCATGACAGAATCGCCTACTTTTAAATCGAGGGGAGCAATGATATAGCGTTTTTCACCATCAGTATAGAATAATAATGCCAGGCGTGCTGTCCGGTTTGGGTCATATTCAATGGCAGCAACTTTAGCCGTAATACCGTGTTTTTCACGCTTGAAATCCACAATACGGATGTGCTGACGGTTACCACCACCGCGATGACGAACAGATATTCGGCCTTTAGAGTCGCGACCAGAATGAGTACGTCTGGAAACAATCAAAGAACGCTCGGGTTTTGACTTGGTTATTTCATCAAAAGTGTATCCAGTCATCCCACGCAAGCTGGGAGTTACTGGCTTATATTTCTTTACCGCCATTATTTCACTCCTTCAAACATATCAATCGTGTCGCCAATTGCTAGAGTGATAATCGCTTTTTTGTACCCCTTACTGCGAACTTTGACCCGGCGACTCTTCCATCGGCGAGTACGCTTGGGAGATACATTAATCACATTGACCCGCACAACATTGACATCAAAGAGGGTTTCGACTGCATCCTTGATCAAACCTTTTGTTGCATCCGAAGTGACCTCAAATGTGTATTGATGGAGATTAGAATTTTGAAAATTCGATTTCTCAGTTACGATTGGGCGACGCAGGACATCATAAATAGTGGACATGTTTGTCTCCCATTCTATCCAAGGTGTTCAGAGATAACATCCAGCGATTGTATCGGCAGGACGATCTTATCAAAGTTGAGCAAGTCGCGGATGTTCAGGTAATTTGCGAGCATAGTCTTGGTACCCGGGAGATTGCTGGCTGAACGAATGATCACATCATAAGCCGGGTTTTTTATCGGTATAAGAATGATTGCGGTCTCATCACCAACCAGCTTGATCATTACCTGCGCCATCAATTTTGTCTTGGCTTCGGTTAGGGTCAAGTCCTCAACCACTACAATTGCTTTTTCGGAGGCCTTTACGGATAGAGCTGACCGAAGAGCAGCCTGGCGCATTTTGCGAGGCATGGGTAAAGTATAATCCCGTGGTTTTGGGGTGTGAACCTTTCCGCCACCAACCCACTGTGCTGCCCGGGATGAGCCCTGGCGTGCTCGACCAGTTCCTTTTTGTTTCCAAGGTTTTTTCCCACCACCTGAGACTTCTCCACGGGTTTTTGTGCTGTGGGTCCCCAAGCGGGCGTTCGCCATCTGCCGAACGTAAGCCTGATGCATCAGGTCAATATTGATTGGGGCTTCAAAAATCTGCGCCGGAAGTTCTACCGTGCGGATTTTCTCACCTTCCATGTTTAAGACGTCGACTTCCATAATCATATTCTCCACATACGTGAGAATCAGTGCCGGTATTCGGCTACTGCTTCCGGGTTACCTTGATTTCTACTACGCTGCCCTTAGCACCGGGAACAGCACCATTTACACCGATCAAGTTTCGTTCCTGATCGACGAGAACGATTTTAAGGTTTTGTGCAGTGATTCGGCGATTTCCCATATGTCCAGGACCGCGTGCTCCCTTATACACCCGACCAGGTGTTGTGGTTGAACCATGCGAACCAGGTGCACGCTCGCGATCTGACGTTCCATGAGTTTTATCTGCACCTTTAAAATGATATCGTCTCACTCCACCCTGAAAACCGCGACCTTTGCTAATCCCTATAATATCGACGAACTCACCCGTTGAAAAAACTTGAGCCACATTCAGTGAGTCGCCTTCGGAAACATCCGGGTCTTTCATCCGAAACTCACGCAAAAAGCGCAACGGAGGGAGAGTGTTGCGCTTAAGGTGCCCAAGCTGACCACCGGTCAGGATTTTGGGTCTAACTTCTTCGAAACCTAATTGGACGGCTGAATACCCATCTCTACCAGGTAGACGAACCTGAGTAACGTAGCATGGCCCAGCTTCGATTAAAGTGACGGGAAGCGCCCGACCTTCAACGAAAATCTGGGTCATGCCGATTTTCTTACCAATTAGCCCTTTTAACATCTCGGTTTTCTCCTATCTATATTATTATTCAGGACTGTCAGCCTGGGCATGGCTGCATCATCCCTGACCGCAGTGTAGTCTGCTAACCTACCGTGGAGCTTCGTTGTATGTTCGCTCGCGTGCAGGTCCGCACTTCCACTGCCACCATTCTGCGATGGGTGTTTTCGGACGTATATATTGTATACCGTCCAGGAAGCACCCATTCATGAGGCGACTAGGCTATATCTTTATTTCAATGTCCACACCCGCAGGAAGGTTCAAGCGCATGAGCATATCGATGGTTTTTGAATCAGGATCCAATACATCGATGAGACGGTTATGCGTGCGGATTTCAAAGTGCTCGTGTGAATCTTTATCAATGAATGTCGAGCGCCGAATTGTAAACCTTTCTTTCTTAGTTGGCAAGGGTACAGGACCAACTACTCGGGCTCCAGTTCGTTCTGCGGTTTCAACGATGCGTTTTGCTGATTGATCCAAAACGCGGTGATCATATGCCTTCAAGCGAATGCGGATTTTTTGTTTAGCCATATTTCCTATTCCAATAATCTCCGGATCATGCAATAATCTTGGTGATCACACCTGCGCCGACGGTCAAGCCGCCTTCGCGGATGGCAAACTTGGAACCTTGCTCCAATGCCACCGGTACGATCAATTCAACTTCCAGGTTCACATTGTCTCCAGGCATCACCATCTCCACCCCTTCGGGCAGCTTGATGTTGCCGGTTACATCCATGGTGCGAATGTAAAATTGCGGACGATATCCAGTGAAGAAGGCTTTGTGTCGCCCTCCTTCTTCCTTGCGTAACACGTACACTTCGCTCATGAATCTGGTATGCGGGGTGATCGAGCCAGGTTTGGCCACCACCATGCCGCGTTCCACTTCTGTGCGCTCAATACCGCGCAGCAGCAGACCAGCATTGTCTCCAGCGATGCCCTCATCCAATGACTTGTGGAACATCTCCACTCCCGTCACCACCGATGGCATGCTCTTGTCTCGTAAGCCCACCAGCTCAACCGGATCGCCAACTTTGATCCGCCCGCGCTCCAGCCTGCCCGTCACCACTGTGCCACGACCCTTGATCGAGAACACATCCTCGATCGGCATCATGAACGGCTTATCCGTCTCGCGCACAGGCTCCGGGATGTACTCATCCACCACCCGCAGCAGCTCCTTGATGCAGGCATATTCGGGCGCATTCACGTCCTTGCTCTCGCTCTCCAAGGCCAGCAATGCACTCCCTCGCACGATCGGTGTCGTGTCGCCAGGGAACTCGTACTCGTTCAGCAGGTCACGCAGCTCCATCTCCACCAGCTCCAGCAGCTCCTCATCGTCCATCATGTCCACCTTGTTCAGGAAGACCACGATCGCCGGAACTTCCACCTGGCGCGCCAGAAGCACGTGCTCTCGCGTCTGCGGCATCGGCCCATCCGGAGCCGCCACCACCAGGATCGCCCCGTCCACTTGCGCTGCACCTGTGATCATATTCTTGATGTAGTCTCGGTGACCAGGCATATCCACGTGCGCATAGTGCCGCTTGGTCGTCTCGTATTCCACGTGCGCAATGTTGATCGTGATGCCGCGCTCTTTCTCTTCCGGTGCGTTATCGATCGTATAGAATGACCGATACTCAGCCTGCCCCAAGAACGAGCAGTATTTCGTGATCGCAGCCGTCAACGTCGTCTTCCCGTGGTCGATGTGTCCCATCGTCCCTACGTTCATGTGTGGCTTGTTACGCTCAAATTTTTGCTTTCCCATAGAGGTTCTCCTTAATAATCCAATAACAATGATGTCGATTTATGCCAATATTGATTTTGCCACATTCTCAGATACCTGAGCGTAGTGATCAAATTCCATGGTGAAAACACCTCTACCCTGGGTGGCAGATCTGAGATCAGTTGCGTATCCGAACATCTCCGCCAGAGGCACCATTGCAGTAGCCATCTGAGTGTTACCCGGGCGCATGTCGGTACCAATGATGTTACCCCGACGTGCATTCAGCTGTCCCATGATCTCACCAAGAAATTCCTCAGGTGCAATCACTTCGACTTTCATAATCGGCTCCTGCAGGATTGGTCCGGCTTTGTGGATGCCCTCTTTGAAAGCCATGGAGGCTGCCATCTTGAAAGCCATATCACTGGAGTCAACTTCGTGGTAAGAGCCATCAACCAATCGAACTTTGACATCCACTACAGGGTAACCAGCCAACACACCTGCTTCAGCAGATTCTCGAACACCTTTTTCGACTGCTGGCAGATATTCTTTTGGAATAACACCACCAACAATGCCGTTCTCATAAATGATCCCACTACCAGTTTCTCCGGGCTCAATTGCTAATATCACATGCCCGTATTGCCCTCGACCGCCTGTTTGTTTGACATAGCGATACTCAGCTTTATTCACAGGTTTAGTGATTGTCTCACGATATGCAACCTGTGGTTTGCCGACTCGGGCTTGGACTCTGAACTCCCGTAGCATGCGGTCGATCAGAATTTCCAGATGAAGCTCACCCATACCAGAGATGATTGTTTGTCCGGTTTCTTCATCCACTCGCACCCGGAAGGTAGGATCTTCCTCTGACAGTTTGTGCAATGCTTCCGCCATTTTCTCCTGGTCAGCAGCTGTCCGTGGCTCGATAGCCACAGATATGACCGGTTCTGGGAAGGTGATATTCTCCAGAACGATTTGATTGGAAGCATCACACAGCGTGTCACCGGTGAACGAATCCTTAAGACCAAGCACTGCACCAATATCTCCAGCGAGGATTTCAGTAAGATCTTCGCGTCGGTCGGCGTACATTCGCAACAGGCGTCCAACACGTTCCCGGCGGTCCTTGGTTGGATTGAATACCATGGTGCCTTGAGTGAGCTTGCCTGAATACACTCGGATATATGCCAGACGCCCGACATAGGGGTCTGACACGATTTTAAAGACCAAAGCGCTCATTGATACATCATCCTCAGCAGGTCTATCCACTTCATGACCTGTATGAGGATGAATGCCTTGTACTGGTGGAACATCAGCCGGAGAGGGCAGATAATCAATTACTCCATCCAGTAATGGCTGAACACCTTTATTTCTTAAAGAACTGCCACAATAAACCGGTGTGATTATTCCGGCAAGGGTTGCTCTTCGCAACGCCGCTTTTAGTTCATCAACCGGGATATTATCACCTTCCAAATATCGCAGGGTCAGAGCATCATCCGTCTCCGCGATCTGCTCGACCAGTTTGGAACGCATATCCTTGATATAACCGGCCAAATCCTCCGGGATATCACCATCGATGGGTTCCGTTCCAAGAGTGTCATCCCAAAGGATTGCTCTCTCAGTTAGCAGATCAACGACACCACGGAAGTTTGCTTCAGTCCCAACTGGAATCTGCATTGCAGCTGGGTTGGCACCTAAACGACGTTGCATGCTCTCAACTGACCGCTCAAATGAAGCACCAACTCGGTCCATCTTGTTGACAAAGCAAATCCGTGGAACATGGTAACGATCAGCTTGTCGCCAGACGGTTTCGCTTTGAGGCTCTACGCCTTGAACAGCATCGAAGACAACGATCCCACCATCCAAGACACGCAACGAGCGCTGCACTTCGGCAGTGAAGTCAATATGCCCTGGAGTGTCAATGATATTTACTTGGTAACCCTTCCACTCAGCTGAAACAGCTGCAGAGACAATCGTGATGCCTCTCTCGCGTTCCTGCTCCATCCAATCTGTGACGGTTGTTCCATCGTCAACAGACCCGAGGCGATGGGTTTTACCTGTGTAGAAAAGGATGCGTTCGGTGGTAGTTGTTTTGCCCGCATCGATATGAGCGATAATGCCTATATTGCGATAAAGATCGAGAGGATATCGGCGAGCCATTTAATAAACCTTCTACCACAATCAGAATCTCACAATAATATGAGTGGATTGAACTTATGCCCTAAAATGGGAGAAGGCTCGGTTAGCTTCAGCCATCTTGTGAGTCTCTTCACGTTTACGAATAGCTGAACCAGTATTATTGGCTGCATCCATTAATTCGCCAGCTAGTTTTTCAGAAAAAGACTTACCCGTGCGCGCTAGTGCTCCTTGAAGAATCCAACGTGAAGCCAGGGCAAAACGGCGATACGGGGGGACTTCCATGGGGATTTGGTAAGTAGCTCCACCAACACGGCGAGGTTTTACCTCAAGGATTGGAGATACATTTTTGATCGCTTGTTCGAAGATTTCCAGAGGATTACGTTTGGCACGCTCTTCCATCAGATCAAATGCATCATAAACAATGCTTGTGGCAACACTACGCTTGCCACGTTGAATCACACGGTTGATAAAGTTTTGCACATGCTCACTGTTATAACGAACATCTGCAGGGATTTCATGTTTTTCAGGTTTGCTACGACGTGACATTTCATATCTCCGGAGGATTATTCTTTAGGACGTTTAGAACCATATTTGGATCGACCTTGTTTTCGATTATTGACACCACCGGTATCCAGGGAGCCACGCACGATATGATAACGTACACCAGGCAGGTCTTTTACACGACCACCACGAACCAGCACTACCGAGTGTTCCTGTAAAGCATGGCCTTCTCCGGGGATATATGCAGTGACTTCGATCCCATTCGTCAGGCGCACACGGGCGATCTTGCGTAATGCCGAATTAGGTTTCTTGGGAGTCATGGTTTTTACGACAGTGCAAACACCACGCTTTTGGGGTGAGCCTTTGCTCTGGCGTATCCGGTTTTGGTTCATCAGATTGAGTGTATATAGCAGGGCTGGAGCCTTGCTCTTCTCTTTCTTGGTTTTGCGCCCTCTACGGACGAGTTGATTGGTTGTTGGCACCTTCGCCTCCGAACATAAGAACTAAAAATGACGATAGATTTGATTATTCCATTAAGGGAGGCCATCAACACCATCGATGGCCTCGCCTTACATGCATTGTTATACGATTCGGGTAGGTGTTCTACCCACGTATGTTAAGGACAACGAAAAAAGATTTTACCATGTGCTCATGGGAGCGTCAAGGATTTTACAAATGCTCTCCTAAATCCAATAGTCCGGTTTGTAACCTGGGTGGGCGTGACCGCTCTTCGTCTTTGCCGAATTTGATCACTTCACCGGTATCTGTAACTGCTTCCACAGCCAGCCCCAGACTTTGGAGTTCCTTCACCAAAACTCGGAATGAAGCGGGGATGCTTGGCTCTTCTATGGCTTCACCTTTAACGATCGCTTCATAAGTTTTTACACGCCCCTGGACATCGTCGGATTTCACGGTCAACATTTCCTGCAGCGTGTATGCCGCTCCGTATGCTTCCAATGCCCAAACTTCCATCTCACCAAACCGCTGTCCACCAAATTGAGCTTTACCACCCAGCGGTTGCTGCGATACGAGGCTATAAGGACCTGTTGAACGAGCATGGACTTTATCCTCCACCAGGTGATGAAGCTTAAGCATAGTCATCACGCCTACCGTTACCGGCCGGTCGTAAGGAATTCCCGTTTTACCGTCGCGCACAACTTGCTTACCGAGGATTGGAATTGGCTTGCCAGTTTTCATTGAATATTTTTCTGCTTCACCTGCGAGATCAGCATCATCAATTTTGGAAATATTTACACCCTGCTGATCCAGCCATTGACGCAGACAAACATTGATGGAATAAGCATCCATCTCCCCCGATTGTGCATAATCTACTGCAATGCCTTCCGTAGAGATGACTAAGTCAGGGTTATAACCGTAAACTCGAAGCCATTCTCGCAATACAGACCGGCGGGCATAGAAATAATCTGATTTAAATAAGGAGACATCATAGCCCAGGTCACCTAACCAATCTTCCAGGTAGAGATTGCGAACCTCATTATCATCTTCATATTGGGTCGGGTCATGCTCGGTTTGGTTCAACAGTTCCCAAGCTTTAACCCCAGCTTCTTTCCAGGCTTGATCGATCAACCAGGCACGCGCTAATTCAGCATCAATCTCATATTCAGTTGCGCCGTCAAACACCGGGGTAATGGCGCGAAAGCCAAGACGACTTGAAGCCCAACCCAGGTGAGTTTCAAGCACCTGACCAAGGTTCATACGACCGGGCACACCCGTTGGATTGAGGATGATATCCACTGGACTACCATCTTCCAGGTAAGGCATGTCTTCTTCAGAAACAACTCTGGAGACAACGCCCTTATTTCCATGGCGTCCAGCCATCTTGTCACCGGCAGTTATCTTCCTGCGCTGCGCTACAGAGACCCGCACCATCATGTCCACCCCCGCAGCCAGGTCGGTGTTATCCTCTCGCGTGAAGACTTTTACATCGACAACTTTTCCACGTTCGCCGTGTGGCATACGCAATGAAGTATCCTTAACATCGCGTGATTTCTCACCGAAAATTGCCCGTAGAAGTCGTTCCTCGGGTGTGAGCTCTTTTTCACCTTTGGGTGAGATCTTCCCGACCAGGATGTCGTTCGGGCCAACTTCTGCACCAATGCGTATGATGCCCGTTTCGTCCAGATCTTTGATGGCTTCTTCACCTACGTTCGGGATGTCTCTGGTAATTTCCTCCGGCCCAAGGCGTGTGTCGCGTGATTCAACCTCATATTTTTCAATATGTATTGAGGTAAAGCGATCTTCCTGAACCAGGCGTTCAGAGATCACGATGGCATCCTCAAAATTGGCACCTTCCCAGGACAGGAATGCTACCACCACATTTTGTCCTAACGCTAGCTCACCATTCTCTGTTGATGAAGAATCAGCAATCACTTCACCCTTGTGGATGCGTTGTCCTTTAACAACTGCGGGTCGCTGATCAATACAAGTACTCTGATTCGAGCGTTGGTACTTGCGTAGCTGGTAGGTATGATCTTCTTTTGGAGTATGAATGACAATCTTGTTACCGGTTACAGATATGACTTCTCCATCTTCTTCAGCAATCACAACCTGGCCGGAGTCCATCGCGGCATGATATTCCATGCCAGTGGAGACGGCAGGGATATCAGGGTTGAGCAATGGGACTGCTTGAGCCTGCATATTTGAGCCCATCAATGCTCGGTTAGCGTCATCATGCTCAAGGAAGGGGATTAGCGCTGCACTGATCCCAACGATTTGATGTGGGGCAACATCCATGTAATCGATATTGTCACTGGTAGCAAAGATGAAATCTGAATAGTGACGGGAAGAGATGCTGGTTCGAATGAACTCGTTATACTCATTCAAAGGTGTGTTCGCCTGCGCGATCACGAAGCGATCCTCGACATCCGCTGAGAGATATTCCGTCTCCTCAGTCACGAATGGAACGATCAGTACCTCTTTAACCTTGAGTTTTTTGATCTTTTCAGCCAGGTCCAGCGTGACACGATCGCCGGTTTTTCCAATCACTTTGCTGGAATCGGGATTTTTTACATCCTCACGCAAGGAGCGACCAACCAGGCGTTCATCGGTTGGTAGTAAAAATTTACGCACCCGGCGGTAGGGAGTCTCAATGAAACCATACTCGTTCACGCGTGCAAACGATGCCAGACGACCAATCAAACCGATGTTTGGACCTTCGGGTGTTTCGATTGGGCAAATACGTCCGTAGTGTGAGTGGTGCACATCTCTGACATCAAAGCCAGCACGCTCCCGGCGTAAACCACCTGGACCAAGTGCGGATAATGTGCGTTTATGGCGTAGCTCTGCCAGTGGATTGGTCTGATCCATGAATTGTGAGAGCTGACTTGAGCCAAAGAATTCACGTAATGCAGCTACAACTGGACGTATATTAATCAGTGTAATCGGCGTCAGCTGATCCTGATCACGGATAGACATGCGTTCCTTGATCACTCGCTCCATACGGCGTAAACCGATACGAAGCTTATTCTGGATTAACTCACCAACCGTCTTTGCACGCCGGTTACCCAAATGGTCGATATCATCCGGTGCCTGGGTGCCATTATTGATCATGATCATCCTGCGGACCAACCTGACAATATCCCATTTGGTGATCATCCGGTGGGTGATGGGGACACGTTCGTGCAAGTCAAGCTTTTGGTTTAATTTGTAACGTCCTACACGCTCAAGGTCATAATGGCGCTGGTCAAATAGCTGCTCTTGTAGAAAACCTCGTGCATTATCCAGCGTGGCAGGATCACCGGGACGCATGCGCTTGAAGAATTCCAATAAGGCTGCTTCAGCGATGGTCTGGCGATTGGTGATTTCCCATTGGGGTTCCTGTTGGAAGGAAGAAGCAATGAACATACGATCCGGGTTGTTATCCACATCCTGGAATAATGCGATTAATTCTTCATCCGTTCCTGTATTTAAGGGCGAATCTGGCAGTCCATCATTAACTGCTGCCAGCGCACGCAGGAAGATGGTAATGGGAACAGTTCGCTTGCGGTTAAATCGGAGGGTCAGGTAGTCACTCTTGCGAGTTTCGAATTCCATCCAGGCACCGCGATCGGGGATCAGCTTGGCGACTGCTAACAGACGACCCGTTGAGCGATCTACGGGCGCTTCAAAATACACTCCGGGTGAACGAATTAATTGAGAAACAACCACGCGCTCAGTGCCATTCACAATGAATGTTCCCTTCTCAGTCATTTCAGGGAAATCACCCAGGAAGATGTCTTGTTTGATGGGTTGCGGCACTTCTGGTCCAGCCAGAAGAACTGAAACATAGAGTGGGCTGGCGTAGGTGAGATCCCTTTCAACGCATTCTTCAAGGGAATGTTTTGGCTCCCCAAACCAATAGCTGAGCTGCCACTGTTCAGATTCAGGTGTGCGGGAAGGGAAGTATAATTTCATCCCTTTGTTATAGGATTCAATGGGCGAAATTTCGTGGAAGAGATCAGCCAGGCCTTCCGTTTTCAGACGCTGAAAGGATTCAAGCTGAACTTCGATCAAGTCCGGTAGCTTGAGGTCAATATTGATACGAGCGTAGGACTTGCTTGGCAAATTTGATGCCATATTACTCTCCTGGAAAGACGGTTTTATTTCCGCTGTAATATTGGTGAAAAAACAAATATGGCGTGATGAAAATTATTACATCACGCTTCGAGTTGTTATATCCCTTAAATATTATCCATTTTCCGTAATTACTGACACTTGACGAATACGCAAACGAGTATTATATCATGCAATCTAATTTGGTCAAGTAGGGTGGATTAGGAGATTATGAATATAGTTCAACCTTTCTAAGTGTGTACAAGGCTATCTTATACTGATAGAATTTGAGTATGATGAATGACACAAGTGATTTTAAATCAGGTTTTGTAGCGGTGATGGGTCGACCGAACGTTGGCAAATCGACCTTGATCAATGCATTGATCGGTCAGAAAGTGGCGGCAGTGTCACCAAGACCTCAGACCACCCGGCGCAGGCAGGTAGGAATAGTTACCACTGAGAATTATCAAATCATCTTAATCGATACTCCAGGTGTGCATCAGCCACGCAGTAAGCTGGGAGAAAGCATGAACATCGAGGCACGCTCAGCCCTTGAACACTGCGATCTGGTTTTGTTCATGGTGGATGCCAGTCAGATGCCGTCTGAGGAAGACAAGCAATTAGGGAGTCTACTGAACTCCATGGTTCGTCCAGAGGCGGTTTTAATGGTGCTGAACAAAGTTGACCTCGTCCAAGCCGGTAATATTCTCGAAATCCAGGCAGCGTACCAGGGTTTGTTCCCGGTTGGAGATACCATCATGATCTCAGCCACCCGAGGAGATAACCGCGATGCTCTGTTACAAAAGATCGTCCTCAAGCTACCATCCGGGGATCCATTTTACCCTGAAGAACAAGTAACGGATATATATGAACGTGATATCTCCGCCGACCTGATTCGGGAAGCATGTTTAAATTATCTGCGTTATGAGGTACCTCATGGGATCATTGTTCGCATCGATGAGTTCACAGAACGTAATGAGACCGGTGTTTACATCGAGGCAACGATATTTGTGGAACGTGAATCCCATAAGGGAATTGTGATTGGTCAGAATGGACAGATGTTAAAAAAGATCGGTACTGCCTCCAGAATTGAAATTGAAGCCATGATTGGGAAGAAGGTTTTCTTGCAGCTTCGCGTGAAAGTACGCAAGAACTGGCGAGATGACGAAAAAATGGTTAAACAGATGTTCAATAATTGACCTGGGAGGGATCTCATGACTTATTACCCAATTATCATTATATTGATCCTGGCGATATCAGAGTGGATCGCTGCTGATAAAAAGTGGAAAACCCTGGAATATGTAGCCAAGCCATTGACCATGGTAGCATTGCTCTGGTGGATGCAGCTTAACGTGGGTCTGGGAGGCTCAATACTCTGGTTCACCCTTGGAGCGGTATTCTGTCTGGCAGGTGATGTGTTCTTGATGATCCCGCGAGACATGTTCATTTTTGGTCTATTAGCATTCCTCGTCGGCCAGGTCTGTTATGTGGTTGGTTTTAATAATTTACCTCCGTACATAAATCTTATCGGGATAATCCTGATCATCGTATTGGGTATCTATGTGTGGTGGCTCTATCCGAGGTTGACAAGGGGTCTCGAGACGAAGGGTAAGAGTAAATTAAAAATCCCTGTGCTCGTTTATGCCCTGGTGATAAGCTTAATGGTTTACTCTGCCTTGATGACCTGGACACGCTCCGGTTGGCCTGCTCTGGCATCTTTATCTGTCAGTCTCGGGGCAGTTTTGTTTTATGCCTCTGATTCAATATTAGCATGGGACCGGTTTGTAAAACCACTCTCGCACGGGCGGTTAAAAAATATGGTAACCTATCATCTGGGTCAAATAGGTATCATCCTGGGGGCTATATTGCATCTGACCCTAAAATAATGAGCTGAGGATTAAATTAACCTCAGCTCTGTCGCGGCTGGATCTACTCAGCCCATAGAATTATTTTACCTTGTTAGCTGGATTTGGTCACGCCGGGATTGCACCACCGGACGTATCTGCAGGCAAGCTTGGGGTAGGATTATATGCTTTCATCCCGAATTGGGTTAATAATACCGACCCTAAACCGATAGACCCCACAAGCGCTTTGGGTATCCAGCCAATACAGGGAATGATTGCTTCCAATCCACTGAGAACTGACATTAATAGGAGTGTGCCAACTCCCGCTGCGATAGCAGGATGCCAATCCTGCTTGAACATAGTACTGATCCGTTTACCAACCTCAAGACCTACTGCAATTAGACCAAATGCCCAGGCAATAGCCAATAACATTGCTCCTAGTAGGGTAATCGGGATCAAACATATAGTAATTGCCATCAAAACCAATACAATCGGCACAATTATGATGGTCAGAATGCCCAGGCCACCTGAGATAAGTGGTTGTGAGAGGCTCGCCTGTGAGGTGCGCATCAACTGATTTGGTAAGAACATGGCTGCCACCATGGCCACCAAAGCCCAGAGAAACAGACGCAGGAAAAAACCAACCCCACGTAGTAAAAAGTTGGAATTATTATTCCAGTTGGGGATTTGCATCCCACCGGGGAGAATGAAATATGGAGAATTTTCACCTGTGTGTAGTTCTCCTCTGATTTGAGCACCCGGATCACGATTTACCGATGTTCCGGTTGTGGTTAGATTTCCATCCAGGATCATTGTACCGGCAAGGTTCAGGGTACCTCCCAAAACAGTGATGTCACCAGTTACCCTTCCAGCTGCCTGTAAACTACCTCCAATCAGAAATACATTACCATTAATCGTTGAGCCATCTTGTAAATTAACATTGCCACCCACGATGACCAGGTCGTCGTTTAATATTTGACCGTTTTCCAATGTATAGCTATTCCCGATGACAAGGTCTGCTGGAGAAGCGGCTAACGCGGTAACAGGCAGTAGTCCGAAGAGCAGCGCAGCCAATAAAAGGGCAATAAACGCGTTTCTTACTGGTAGCTTCATATGAACCTCCGCGCCATGGTGATCCTTCGATATGTGGATAACCATAATACACTCATAAAACTCACCATCCCGACAAGAAAAAACATACCAATAAAAGTGTAAATCGGTGTACTCCCGGTATAAGAACTGAAAATATCTTGAATTGTGAGATAAAACGGTACCAGGGTCAGGAAACGGTTGAATAATACTGCTATGAATGGACCTGGTGCTTGCAGTAAAGACCACAGTTGGGTCATCAATAAGGATAACAATGATGTGACGATGAGTGCGGTAAATCCAATCATTATCCATACCCTTCGTTTTTGTTTGGCACGTTGGTGTTCAGACAGGCGTGCCTGCCACCGTGACGTGAATCCTGGTGCAGGCCTGTATTCAGGCGATTTATCAAATGCTGATTCCACCTTCAACCAGGCAGCCTTAATTTGACTGCAGGATTCGCAAGAATGTATGTGATCTTGTAGTGCTTGAGTTTGGTCGGTTGATAATTTCTCCTCCGAGAGTAACCAATCCCTAAAAGGCTGGTGATTCATGGGTTTTCCTTTCTGCGGAAAAATTATTTACACTTTGTTCTTGCCAGGTTTGTGCCAATGTCAGTCTTGCTCGGTGTAATCTGCTTTTAACCGCACTTACGGTAAGTGAAAGGCTGTTAGCGATCTCTTCGTAGGAAAAATCATACCAGTAATACATAACTACTGCTGCTCGGTCATGCGGGTTGAGAGATTTTAATAAGGATTCCACTCGCTTTTGGTTCTCCTTCAAATAAAACGAAGCCTCTGGCCCTGGTGAGCCATCAGGTGGATCGATGTATGGAAGTTCGTCCATCGAGATGACCACCATACGCCGCTTACGCAATTGGTCAATGCAGTGGTGGGCTGCAATGGATAATAACCAGGTGGAAAATGGACGTTTATGATCATAGCGTTTAATACTTTTATACACCCGCAGGAAAGTCTCCTGTGAGGCGTCCTCAGCTTCATCTGAGCTACCCAGCATTCGATAACACAAGTTATATACAGGTCTCTGGTATGCCTCAACCAGCTGAGTGAATGCTTCTTGGTTGCCTAGTTGAACCTGGTTAAGAACATCAGGCTCTATATTATCCACAGCAATGCTCCTGTATGGTTATCTGATCCTGTATACGCTTTGTAATCGCTTTGGTTGCATAGATACAGGTTAATAAATATCCTTATAGATTATTAAACCATACCTGGTCTCACGGGCACTAAGATTATCTCAGGTTCAAGGATCGTCGTTCGACGGGCAGGCATCTTCACCTCAATGCTTTATTTCTTTGATGGAAGAAAGGTAAAAATCCAAGGTCAGCTTTTATCGTCTGGTTTTTGAGTTTCAAGCAAGTCCGTATTTGCCAGGGTTTCAATAATTCCCACTACAGCTGAATTGTCCAGATTGCCCATACCCATTTCTAACATGGCGTTGAATAGCTGTGCATCTACAGCTGTGGATGGTAAAGGAATTCCATATTGCCTGGCTGTTTCCATGATGATGTTCAGGTCTTTAGCTTGCATGTGTGCCTTGAATCCTGGATTCCGATTCCCAGAAAAAAGGCGAGGGGGTTTCACGTCAAGCGTCCAGCATTGAGCTGCTCCACCTTTAATTGCCTCCACCACTTTCTGGGGATCAGCACCTGCTTTTTTTGCGAAGATCAATAATTCACCCATTGCCACCATCTGAGCTGCCACCATGATTTGATTGGCGGCTTTAGCTATCTGCCCAGCGCCTGAATCACCCACATGTGTCACTGTCTTACCCATCGCCGCGAAGACCGGTCGTACGAATTCCACTGCGGCTGATGGACCACCGACCATGATGGCAAGCGTGCCCTGGCGTGCACCAATATCTCCTCCACTGACTGGAGCATCCAGGCAAAGCACACCTTTTTCTCCAAGCACTTCTGCGATATGCCTGGCAGTAGCTGGTTTAATGGTTGAATTATCGACAAAGATCAAACCAGGATGGGCTCCCTCGAGAATACCTTGTTTGCCCAGGGTAACCAAAACTACATCAGGAGAATCGGGTAGATTGGTGAAAACGATATCCACCTGTTTCGCAACTTCAGCTGGTGAGGCAGCAAATTCAGCTCCTTCAGCAACCAGCTCGGTCACAGCAGACTGACTGCGGTTATGTACAACCAATGGGAATCCGGCTTTAAGGATATTCCGAGCAATCGATTTACCCATCAATCCCAAACCGATGTAACCAATTTTCAATGAAAGTGACATTAAAACCTCATTTTTCTAGTTATTGTAATTAATCCCTGGCAGTTTTCTGAGGATTGGACCAGAGTTTGTATCCGATACTTCCCATCCCATATCCCCGATTTGCTTGCGTAAAGAATCCGCAGTTGTCCAAAGATTACTCATACGAGCTTGCTCACGTGCCTGTACAAGAGAAATGACTTCATCCGGAGGGGAAGGAGGTGCTTCGCTCTCTGGAGGAGAAAATGCTTGCGAAGCTGTTTCCCTGATGGAAGGAGGAAAACTTGATTCCGGGTGAAATGGTCGAAACGGGCCTAAATCACATATCGGAAATATTAGCCCATCTCGATATTGGTGGAAATGACCACCGCGTCGCTGAGTAATTTTGGCTAAATCTTCGTCTGTGCCAACGATATTCATCGACAAATTAGCTTGTGTGTACAGGTTATTAGTATGGATGTGCTTGTGACCAGTATGTAAAAGGGTTATTTTACCCAGACCACTGACACGGCATTCACCGCTCGATGGATCGATGATTAGAGCAGTTTTTTCATCCAGACCAACGACAGTCGTCTCTTCAGGGAGCATCTCCATCAATTGAGCAAAACGTTCCTGACCCATAAAGCATCGGGAGGTATCTAAATCCGTTCCACCTTCTTGATTATTCCAATGAGGGATAAGGACAAGTTTCAATCCATAAAGTCCGAAAAAGTCCAGACCCACGATCCAGTGCAAATCCTCACCGACTTTATAAATTTCATACACCGGTAAGGCATATGCGCTGAAAGCTATCGTGGCTGCACTGGCAAGCGCTAATGCTGTTCCACAGCGGTGGCGGGCAACCAGATAGCGCCAGGCAAGGCTATCGATTAGCTGGCGAACTGCGTAAGATGGACTACCAGGACCCAAAAAAATCATATCCGCCTTCAGCAAGGGTGCCACGATATCCGGTTCATCCGGGCTGAACGGAGTTCCTCTCTTACGGGCAGAGATTACTTCCACTCGAGGAGAATAATTCTGTAATCGATGGAGAAAAAAGTCACCTACTCGGCTGATAACCTGGTGAGAATTCAGCTCAAACCCAGCTGGTGTTTCTAAAAGGGTGATGCGGGGTGATTGCGGAAGCAAACGAAGTAAGCCATCAAAAATCTTTCGCCCACTCGGGGATGTTTCACCCGAGCCGAAAAGGACGATTAATCCGGGTTCCGGAAAGGATAGATCACTCATATAGCAAACCTATACAAGGAGATGGCAAACGTATTTTGCAGGAAGTAATATGGATAAACCAGGTCATTCCACTTGATACATGGAGCGGATATTTGGTACCAGATATTCAGCAAACGAACGATTAACGTCGAAATCTGGTTGCCAGGACCAGTTCCGCCGGGCAGCGCTGTCATCCAAATCAGCCGGCCAGGAATCAACAATTGCCTGGCGTTTTAAATCTGGTTGGAAGGAGATCTGGGCATCAGGGAAGAATTTTAGAACCCAATCCCGGAACTCAGCAGCTGACAGGCTAAAGCTTGTAACGTTATAAACCGAATGTTTGATAGCTTCCTTTGGAGCGGTGGTTAACATTAAGAGGGATTTAACTGCATCTGGCATAACCATGAAGGGGATGCGCACATCTTCACGCACAAAACATGCATAAGGCATTTTCTTAGCAGCATAATGCAGCATTTCAGGACCATAATCACTGGTGCCCCCGCTGGGAACCGTAAATGCGCTGATTAAGCCTGGGAAACGTAGACATCGAAAGTCAAGCATCACCGGCAAGTCAGCCGCCAATTGCCTGTAATACCTGCTGTAATAAATGCCCAATTGTTCACAATACAGCTTATTACAGCCATACATGGTGCGTGGGTTATTCCATTCCCATTCACGCACACGTGTATAAGCAGCTTTGGTGTCTAAATCAGGGAGACCATAGGCAGCGATGGAGCTGGGGAAGATGAATTTAACCGGTTCATCCCTCCATCCCGACTGTTCAGCTGCCAGGTTTAATAATCCCAGAGTTCCTTCTACATTAACCTGGTGAGCTGCTTCCGGGGTAAATTCACTGCGGGTTGAAAGCAGCGCTGCCAGGTGATAGATGGTATCTACCTCATATTCACTGACCATGCGTGATAGTAATGTTTTATCCATGACATTACCTTGGAAAGGGGTGACTAATGCATGAATATCATCAGGCAAAGGGGCAATATCGAGTGTAATAATAGGCATTTGATTTTGCTCAGCCAGGCTTTTTACTAATGCCTGACCGATTTCACCCGATGCTCCAGTGATAAGGATGACTTTTTTACGCATATCTACTCCTCAGGAATATATAATATGATTGGTTTACGATTATACGTAAGTATATGCTAGAATGAACATATCAATTTTACAACACCTTTTGGTTTAATCATCAGGTTTCCTTTTTGGTACGTATGGGCATGCCTTTAAAACCCAAAGGTATCTGTTTTAATTTACATATGAAGAAAATAATCTTGTTTTGCATGATTGGAATAATATTATCGTCATGCTCGATGGCTTCAATGCTCACACCTACCCTCACGCCAATACTTCCTACTGAAACCCCTACTCAAGCTGCTACCATTACCCCAACGATTGTGTGGTTTCCACCCACAGCAACCTCTTCACCATTTCCAACCCCGGTTATTACGCCAACCGAGGATATGCGCCCAAATATTGGGAAATTATTGCTGGAAGATGATTTCTCAATCCAAAATAGTTGGACGCTTATGCAATCACAAATTGGGAGTATTGCACTGGGTAAGGATGAGTTGACCATTGCAATCGGTGAATCCAATGCTTACCTGTTCACGGTACGCGAAGAGCCGACTTTTTCTGATTTTTATCTGGAGATCACTGCTTCACCTAGCCTGTGTAGGGACCTGGATGAATATGGAGTGTTATTCAGGGTATCACCGAGCAATGCTTATTATCGCTTTTCTTTGTCCTGCAATGGGCAGGTTCGCTTAGATAGAGACTATGGTGAACAGGTTTCATCACCGCAACCCTGGATGCCGAGTGGTTCGGTACCTCCTGGGGCACCCAGTTCATCCCGCTTGGGAATATCAGCGGTTGGGACGGAGATGCGTTTTTTTATTAATGATCAATACCAGTTTTCAGTCAATGATCCATTGCTCGCTACTGGCGGGGTAGGGGTTTTTGCACGCTCAACCAATGCTATGGCGGTAACAGTGAATTTCTCTAATCTTGTTATTTATGATGTTATTAGATAGATCATTTTTATTAGATCATTAAGAAACACGAAAACCCTATGCCGAAACGCCTTTTTATTAACCGATTAAATGAATTATCTACGAAAGATTGGTTAAAATTTCAGAAATCCTGGTTTATTCATAGCCCACCTCCGCGGCAAAAAAGTGTCTTACGGCATCCTGCGAAATTTCCAGAATCATTGGCAATGGAATTTATCACGTTTTTTACAAAGCCGAATCAGGTGGTGCTCGATCCGATGGCAGGCACAGGTAGCACATTGGTGGCGGCATTGAGAGCTGGAAGGAATTCGTTTGGAATCGAGTTAAGTCCAGTTTATGCACAGATTGCTAACCAATGGTTGATAGATGAAAGAAATTCGTTAGGGCAGGTAGCTGAAGGCGTAATATCAAAGATGATTATCGGTGATGCTACCTGCTTATCTGAAATCGCCTCATGCAACGTGATCCCACTCATCGATTACGTATTGACCTCACCGCCGTATTGGGACATGTTACATGCGCATGGTGCCGACACTCAAAAAGAACGCCGAACTTCAGAAGTACTCGATTTGGTTTATTCCGCGAACCCATCAGACCTGGGCAATATCCATGAATATGACATTTTCCTTGAGCGCTTGACTCAAATCTATGTTGGGATAAAGTCGATCTTACGTCATGGTGCGTACATGACCATCATTGTCAAAAACATAAAAAAAAGAGGCAAGATTTACCCTTTGGCATGGGACCTGGCAAGCAGGTTGCGAGACACATATGTTCTCAAAGATGAAAAGATTTGGTGCCAGGATGACCAACGTTTAGCGCCATATGGGATGGGCAATGTATGGGTAAGCAACACCTTTCATCATTACTGTTTGCAATTCCGAAATGAATAAACCTGACTGACAAACCCTTTTATTTTTTCGGAATAAGAGTACAATTGTTCTGAATAGACCGATGAGTGCCCATTAGGTTCTGCCCCGGATGGTGTTCATCCGGAACCTTAGACAGACCGCTCATCGAAATGGAGGATCCCCATGTATCACACAATTATTTTAGTTGGGAATCTCGGCCGCGATCCCGAAATGCGTTATACACCCAGCGGTCAGGCGGTTACGAATTTTAGTGTTGCAACCAACCGCCAATACACAGGTAGTGACGGACAATTAGTAAAAGAAACAATATGGTTCCGTGTATCCACCTGGGGTAAAAATGCTGAGAATTGCAATCAATTCCTCAAGCGTGGAAGCAAAGTATTGGTGGAAGGAAGGCTAGTTCCGGATGCTAATACGGGTGGTCCACGCATATGGAACCGTCAGGATGGAACACCTAGTGCTTCGTTCGAAGTCAATGCGCAGATGGTACGCTTTTTGTCCACGCGTGGTGAAGACGACGGCGGCGGCAGTGTCCCTCCAGGTGAACCCGCTGGTCAAGCAGAGGATCCAGGCGATATCCCGTTCTAACACACACCGTAATAAAGGTGCAGAGATATCCTCTGCACCTTTATCGTTTCATTAAAAGGAATTTCAATTATGTCGACACCTGCCCAGAATCGTCCAGCATCGCCCACTCCCCCTACATTGGAAGTTCCAGCAGACTTGAAGACAGATTATGCCAACGTGGTCCGGATCGCACATTCTCCATCCGAGCTGGTCTTTGATTTTGCTCATCTCCTACCAGGTGTAACTCCCGCTAAGGTTTGTACGCGGGTGGTTATGTCTCCATTGGGAGCTAAATTATTGCAAAGGGCATTGGCTGAAAATTTGTCCCGCTATGAAACTGCATTTGGTGAGATAAAAATTCCCGGCGAGAACTCACTGGCAGATTTTCTGTTTCGTCCACCCGCTCCTCCGAAAGAGTAAGCTATATGACTGGAAAACTGGAAGATATCGCTGAATCAATCCATCATTCTTTCGAGGCTTGCACAGCAGAGCGTGATCGGGCACTTACACAGGCGCGCACCCTAACCCGGCATTGCGCCAATGCCATCCGCGCCATTCACCGGGATGAGTATGCCTTGGCGCAGGAGCATCTTGAAGAAGCCCGCCTGCTGGTGCAATCCTTGCGGGATAATTTGAAAGATTTTCCCGATCTTTTCTATGCCGGCTATACCCAAGATGCATTCAAAGAATACGCTGAAGCTTCGCTGGTTTATGCATTGATCAATAACAATAATTTTCCTTCCCCCGAAGACCTGCTTTTAGAACCTGCTACATATCTCCAGGGTCTAGCGGAGGCGGTTGGAGAGCTTCGCAGGCGTTGCCTCGATATGCTGCTCAAAGATAATCCTTCAGAGGCTGAGCGCTTATTGGGTGAGATGGATGATATCTACGGGGTTCTGGTGACCATGGATTACCCCGATGCAATCACCGGTGGATTGCGCCGCTTAACGGATGTTGCCCGGGGAATCATTGAGCGAACTAGAGGTGATATCACACTTAGTTTACGACAGGAACGCCTGGAAAACAGCTTACGGGAATTGGAAACGCGATTGGACGATTATAACCAATCAGAATGAAAATCATTCGTGCTTCGGAGATCGGCACATACCAGTTTTGCCATCGAGCATGGTGGTATCAACAACAGGGGTATGAGCCTGAAAACAAAGTCGAACTGGCAGGGGGGACTGAAATGCATGAAAAACACGGACGCATGGTTATGGCTACCAGTTGTTTACAGGTTTTCGCATATGTATCTTTATTATTAGCGATCCTGACTGCAACGATATGGATCATTCAATCGATCCTGTAAGTTAAGGTCAGAGAGCAGGATTGTTGATGCTGGTGCCATACTTATCCATCCTTTTCTTGTTGGTTTCGCTGACCTTATTTGTTGTTGCTGCACGTCAGAAGCGCCAGGCGGGACTTCCAGCTGGACGGGTAATATATACAGACACCAGTCAGTGGAGTAAGGTGGAGAAACCGTTATATGATCCTAATTTGCACTTATCTGGCAAACCAGATTATCTGGTGGAACATGGAGACCAGATCATCCCTGTGGAAGTAAAATCCAGGCGTTCACCACAAGCCCCTTATGATTCTCATATCTCCCAACTGGCAGCATATTGCCTGTTGGTCAATTATGTGTATAGCTCTCGCCCTGATCACGGCATTATTCATTATTCCGACCGGACATTTGCGATAGATTTCACCCCCACATTGGAAACCTCAACCAAGGAGACCATCCGAGAGATGCAGGAGCTGAAGGTCAGCTCACATATAGATCGCTCCCATGAAAACCCGAGATGCTGTCATCGGTGTGGTTACCGATCCATCTGTGATCAATCTCTCAGGATATAATTAGAAAATTATGGCAGACGAAAAGAAACCGATTACCAGGATAGCTATCGTTGGACACCAAAAACTACCCGATACGGAGAAAGAAGCGGTAGCAATTGCTGCGTACCTGAGTGAAAGAGGTATTGAAACTCAGCACGGATACCTTTACGATGAGACGATTTACCGTAAGGTGAAGCAAGGCGAATTTGATATTTTGATTGCATTGGGTGGGGATGGAACCATGCTTCGGGCTGGTCACCTGGGAGGACCTTCGGATGTTCCCATTTTAGGGATTAATCTGGGTCGTTTCGGATTCCTATCGGAGATTGCGCGCGATCAGTGGAAAGAATTTCTTGATCGGATGCTTTCAGGAGATTATTGGTTGGAAAAGCGCATGATGTTATTTGCAGAGCAGTGGCGCGCGGATGCATTATTGGGCAAATGGGATGTACTAAACGAAGTGGTTGTCAGTCGTGGTCAGATCATTCGTCCAATTCACATAACCCTGCAAGTAGATGGCCGGTTTTTAACCACCTATGTCGCAGATGCATTGATTGCGGCTACACCAACGGGATCCACAGCATACGCATTGGCAGCGGGTGGACCCATCTTGCCCCCCGAATTAAGGAACATTTTATTAGTACCAGTTGCCCCCCACCTCTCATTGGATCGAGCCATTGTTTTAGCTGAAGGAGCATCGGTGAGCATCACCGTCAAGGTTGAGCACCAGGCAGTGTTCAGCATTGATGGTCAGGTACCTATCGGACTGACAGATGATGATCGGGTGAATGTGTATGCTTCACCTCATGTGGTTAAATTCATTCGTTTTCAGGATCCAGGATATTTTTATCGCAATTTAACCCCCCATATGAGTCAGAATCCAGCAACAGGGAATCATCGGTAGAGGTTGCGTATGACTGAAGCACCACCCAAAATATATTGTGCTAATCACCCAAATATTGAGACTAACTTACGTTGCAATAAATGTGAGAAACCAATCTGTGTAAAATGTGCCATCCTGGTACCCACGGGTTATCGATGCAAAGAGTGTGTGAGGGGGCAGCAAAAGGTCTTTGAAACAGCCGAATGGGTGGATTACCCCCTCATATTTGCTACCGTCGCTATTCTGGCTTACCTGGGAAGCCTGGTGGCCTTCCGTTTGGGATTCTTTATCATTCTGTTAGCACCGATTGCCGGTGGTTTGATTTCGGAAATTGCCCGCCTGGTAACCCGACGCAGGCGCTCGAAACGGTTGTATATTCTGGCAGCAGCCGCTGCTGTGGCTGGGTGTATACCCCTGGCTCTTCAATTTGTCTTTAACTTTAGCTTGCTGGGATTAATCTGGCACGCCGCTTACACGATTCTAATGACTTCAGCATTATATACCCGTCTGGCAGGCATCAGAATAGGTTAGTTATGCTTAGTGAATTACGAATAGAAAATTTTGCGATTATCAACCATTTGGAGTTGAGCTTTAATCGTGGTTTGAACATATTTACCGGCGAGACGGGTGCCGGTAAGTCGATAATAATCGATGCAGTTGAGACAATTCTTGGCAGTCGAGCGGATATAACCATGCTCAGGGCCGGTGCTGAACGAGCAATCGTCGAAGCCAGCTTCGAGCTTTCAGACAAAGTGGTTGCCTCCATTCGACCCATCCTCGAAAGGGAAGCACTCCAGGAGGAGTCAAGCATACTCACCCTGGGGCGTGAAATTCGCACGAATGGACGTAGCTTTGCTCGAGTTAATGGACGGAATGTTAATATTCACGTCTTAAGCGAGCTAAGTGAATACCTGGTGGATGTGCACGGTCAATCAGAACATTTATCCTTGTTACATGTCAAACAACACCTTGGGCTATTGGATACCTTTGCTCACGTCGAGTTAGAGATGTCTGAGTATCAGGCAACTTACCATAAGCTCACACATGTTCGCAATCAGCTTGATGAGCTGCGGATTGCTGAGAGGGATGCTACTCGGCAGATTGATATACTCAAATACCAGATCAACGAGATTGAAGCAGCTCACCTTAATACAGGGGAAGAGGAAGAGCTGCGAACTGAACGTTCCCGCCTGGCTAATGCCGAGGGGATCGCTTCATTAGCTCAGGAAGCTATCCAAATGTTGGATGAGGGTACCCCCGAATCTCCAGGTGTTACTGATTTGGTTGGGCAAGTCACCAGCATTTTGAATAACCTTAGCCGGCTCGATTCACCCCAAATAAAACTGAGTGAGCGCTCACAAAATGCTTTGGACGAACTTACCGACCTGTCTGCTACTTTACGTGATTACATTGAATCGATCGAGTTTAATCCCAAGCGCTTGGACCAGGTGGAAGAACGCCTGAATTTGATTCAAAATCTAAAACGTAAATTTGGTGAGAACATTCCAGCTGTGCTTCAATTCGTCGATCGTGCGAAACAGCAGCTCGATTCAATCACCCATGTTTCCGAACAAATTGCTGAATTGGAAGGTGAAGAAAATCAGCTGCTAATGAAATTGGGTGAAATTGGTGAGATCTTATCCGAACACCGTCATGCTGCCGCAATCAACCTTGAGAAAGCACTTGAAACCGAGCTGATGCACTTAAGTATGGCCGGAGCACGCTTTAAAGTGGACTTTTCCGAGCATCAGTCTGACGACGGAGTCCTGTTGAATGATGGACGCAGGGTAGCCTTTGACTTGAGTGGATTGGAACATGTGGAATTTTTAGTAGCACCCAACCCCGGGGAGGGGTTAAAACCGCTGGTAAAAATTGCCTCAGGTGGCGAGACTTCACGCCTAATGCTGGCAATCAAGAACGTCCTGGCTCAAGCTGATCGTATCCCTACCTTGATCTTCGATGAGATCGATCAAGGGATCGGCGGTCGGGTTGGTATGGTCGTAGGGAAAAAACTATGGGAATTAGCTCGCCGGCACCAGGTCTTGTGTGTCACCCATCTACCTCAATTGGCAGCCTTCGGTGAGCAACACTGGCGGGTATTAAAAGCAATCAGAGATGGTAGGACAGAGACCCAGGTTGAATCTCTTATAGGAGAGGATAGGTTGGTCGAACTTGCACAGATGATGGGCGAGTTGAGCGAAGGAACGCGCCAGTCTGCGCGTGAATTGCTCGAATATGTCGACCAATCGGTCAATCAGCCGTCAGGCTGAAACTGGGAGGTTCACCAGACCCATTAGATCGAATAATGATATCCAGGCATTAAAACTTCCTCATCATGCCTACCGTATCGCAGATCATAATATTTCGGAATCAAAAGCGTTTAAAGCACCAGCACAATCCTTTGTTAAGGGTTGGCTTGATTTTCAGTCTATTGTTCAGTTTATTGGGGGCAATCGGTAGCCTGATAGGACTCTGGGTTTATGCTGATATTACTCGAGACTTACCATCATTAGAAGTCCTTCCATCTCTATTAGAGACTCCAGATGGGACATTAAGTCAACCCACCCGCTTATACGATAGAAATAATGAACATGTGATCCTGACGCTGGAAAATCCATCCGTAGCAGGAAGACAATACCTTTTTGTTGGAAAATCTGGGCAGGCGGAAAAAATATTATTTCCGGAAAACCTGATCCAGGCAACAATTACTCAGTTTGATCCTGGTTTTTGGACACACCCCGGTTATACCCTGGAAGGTTTATTTGCGGGTACTCACCCCACTTTAACACAGCAATTGATCTCCGATCTGGTTCTAGATTCTGAGCCGAATTCACTGAGGCGAAATATCCGTGAACGTGTCCTGGCAGCACAGATTACTGTACGGTTTGGGCGGGAGAAAATATTGGAATGGTATCTGAATAGCGCTCAATATGGTGAGCTTATTTATGGTGCTGATGCAGCTGCCTATGCATACTTTGGAAAATCAGCCACAGGACTTAGTCTGGCTGAATCAGCGATGCTTACCGCGATAGCAGAAATACCTGTGATGAATCCACTGACCCGAACGCAGCAGTTGAAAGAACAGCAAGGAAAGATCCTTCAAGCGATGGTTGGTAATAGAACGATCAACTTAAAGGATGCGGAGGATGCACTAAACGAAAAAATTACGCTCCGCACTCCATCAAGGATTCAATCCATCGCACCCGCCTTTACCGAATTGGTATTGATGCAGCTTAGTTCTGAAATACCTCTGGAGCGCATCCAGCACGGTGGGTATGTAATTGTTACCAGCCTTGATTATGACCTGCAATTAGAAGTGGAATGTGCAACAAAGGTCCAGATTGCCCGACTCCAGGGTGTTCAGGAGCAGCCATTAAATTCGGATGGATCTGCATGCGAAGCAGCGACAATTGCTTTCCACGTTGCAACCGAGCGAAGCAGGTCAGGAGAATCGACTTGACGATCTCTCCGCGAATGTAGTCATTCTCGATCCACAGTCAGGTCAGATACTGGCAATGGTTGGGGAGGCTGGTTCTGAGACGGGTAAATCGTTCACGGCTAAACATCCAGCAGGGACGATATTGTCTCCCTTTTTGTATTTGACTGCTTTTACACGCGGCATGAGCCCAGCCTCCTTGCATTGGGATATTCCTACCAGCATTGAAAATGGAGCTGCTGGTCTTGGACTGACCGCTTCGGTTTCAGCTTATTCAGAAAACTACCATGGACCTGTCCGTTTGCGAACAGCATTGGTGAATGATTATCTGTCTGTGGCTGCTGAAGTAGCACGGGAAGTGGGTGTAGAAAATGTGGTTCTGACTGAAAAGCGATTTGGGATCGACCTGCCTGAAGTTTATCTTAAAACCGAAGCAAGAATAGACGATTTATATTCCCAATTGATCACCCTCCTGGAAGGGGTATATGCATATGGAATCCTGGCCAATCAAGGGGTTATGGCGGGTCAGTTTAATCTCGGGGGAATATCCACGGCAGATCCAGAAAGCTTATCCCCGACGGCAGTCCTTCGGGTAATGGGAGTAGATGGCAAGGTTTGGTTGGATTGGTCGACCGCCCTAACAAAGACAATTATCACCTCGCAATTAGCCTATCTGACCACCAATGTCTTAAGCGATGAAACCGCACGTTGGCCAAGCCTTGGACACCCAAACTCGCTGGAAATCAGACGGCCAACGGCAGCCAAGGTTGGGCGGACTGTGGACAATAATGACACTTGGACAATTGGATACATCCCACAGCTTGCGGTAGGTGTATGGATGGGACATTCTCAGGAAAAGATGGGTGGAATATCCGTTGAAATGCCTGCCGGGCTATGGCATGCCATCATCGAATATGCCTCCAGCAGGTTACCGGTCAGAAATTTTAGTGTACCAGATGGAATCAAGCAGCTCCAGGTTTGTGATCCTTCGGGAATGTTAGTCTCCACTTTATGCCCATCAATTGTGCAGGAAGTATTTTTAAGTGGCTATGAACCAACTCAAGAAGACAATCTCTATCAGAAATTTTATCTTAACCGAGAAACCGGGCTACTGGCAACCGCATTCACGCCATCTGATGTGCTGGAAGAGAAGGTTTTCCTGGTAGTCCCTTCGCAAGCAGAGAATTGGGCGAAGGAGGCAGGATTTCCAATTCCACCGGATACATATGATGCAATCGACGCAACTACCAATACATCGCAGGATGTCCTGATTACCAACCCTCAGATGTTTGATCATCTGAGGGGAAAGGTAAACATCACCGGTAGAGCAGCTGGGAATGATTTTTTATATTATCGATTACAAGTTGGAGAAGGTCTAAACCCTCAACAATGGATTCAGGTCGGAGAAGATATAAACCACACGGTGAATGACGGCATATTAGGTACTTGGGACACAAATGGGTTGGAAGGATCTTATATCGTGCAATGTTTGATTGTTCGGGAAGGCCAGCGAGTTGATCGCGCCATCTTGCAAGTGATTGTGGATAACACTTTGCCGCTTATTCAAATCCTGGCTCCAGCAGATACCGAGGAATTTGTCTTTAAGCAGGGGGAATCGTTGATGATTCAGGTAGCCCCGAGTGATAATTTGGAGTTAGAGCGAGTGGAATTTTATCTGGATGCTGCTCTCGAATCAACGTTGCATCGCTCACCCTGGACCATCCTTTGGCCCACAAAACTGGGTGAACACACTTTGTTGGTTAAGGCTTTTGATCTGGCGGGTAACGTTCGTGAATCGACGATCTCATTTTCTGTGCACAAATAAAATAAAAGTCTGGTCTTTATTTGGCAAATTCTGGTTAGAAATATACAAAAAAGGTGGCTAAAATTTGATTAACTGTTGTTGTGTCGTTGGGATAACTCTGGATTTCAATCAGGATGAGTTTTTCTGATGGTTCGGATATATCCCTGGCACCTAAAACATAGGCATCGTACCCTCCTTCGCCACCACAGGAGCTATACCTGTCATACTTGCCTCGATATATTCCATCATTGTAATCAACTCTATCTATAAAAACACAATTTTCACTATAAGCTGTAGTGTAGTAGTCAAGCAGCTCAATATGACCAATGACCTGAGCAAAAGTACCTGAAGCACCGAAGAATATGCCTTCCGCATCGAAGTTATTTTGGAACTCAGACAGGTTTGGCGCGGCTGAGATTGCGAAGCCGATATCCAGACCTTTATATGTCCAGGTACTACCATTAATATCAGACCATGTCTCCGGGAGATCTACTGTAATACTTCCACTATTATCTGTACATACGTTATAACCAGTGGTTTCACTAGGAATGCAATTAGCTAATGATGCTTGACCAGTCGCAGTTTGGATGATTGGGGAGGGTGAATTAGTGGGCATAAATGGGGGGGTGGGTGATACGGTTTTTATTGGTCTAGGTGTATACGTCGGTAGCGTTGTTATCGTTGGACGGAGAGTGGGAACTATGCTTGGGGATGACAAAAGTGCTTGTGGAGTTGGCGGTAAAGGAGAACTACCACAGGCTGGGATTAAGGCAATAACCAAGATGGTTATCAATAATAAGGGAAAAAAATTACTACGTTGCATTATCTCACTCCTCGCTGATTAATTTGGAATAGATGATGTGAATCGCCTGGTTGTTTATCTCAATAGTTTACCATTAGAAAGCTAAACAAGGTAAAACATACGTTATTAGGTGGATTTTTTCGACCTCCAATGATTTTTCAGGTCATAATTGACTCTCATAACTTTGGAGAATTAAAAAAGACCGGACATAACAAGTCCGGTCCTTTTTTGCTAATTCTGTTTAGAAGTATACATAAAATGTATTAAATATCTGTTCAACGGGAGTAACAAAATCCGGATAAGTCTGAACCATGATCAGGATTATTTTGGAAGTGGGATCAACGATATCCCGTGCGGATAATACATACGCATCATAGCCGTCTGCTCCACTACAATTCTTATATTGGTCATATTTACCTTCATAGATGCTGTCATTATAATCATACCGCCCAACCAAAGTGCAGTCTCCGCTATACGTGCCGGTATAGTAATCCAAAAACTCGACATATCCGCCCCATTTGGCAAACGTATCCGAAGCCCCAAAAAACATACCTTCAGCATTGTAATAATCATTGAAATCCGCCAGGTTGGGGGCAGCGGAGATGGCTACACCAATATCCTCACCTTCGAAGGTCCACTTGCCTCCATTAACATCCGTCCAATAATCCAGGACGTCTACGGATATATTGGTTGTATCATCCCAGCAGGTTATAAATCCGCTTGTTTCACTTGCTTCACAATTTTCAGGAATTATTACAGCAGTGTCTGTCGAAGTTGTGCCTGTAACGGTTGGCTCTGGATTTTCACCCTTAGACATGACTTCCAGGGTACGACCATTTAAGTTGGCCTGCTAATACTTCCTGGGATGCCCAACGGTAAATATCAATTGCCAGGGTATCATCGGGGTTGTGGGTACGCAGGATATCGCAGTAATCCTTCATTGTGTAATCAGTAGCCAGGATTAGGTTTTCAAGTGAAGTCACAATATCGCCTGCTTTAACCCCGGATTTATCTGCGGATGAGCCCGACTTGACTGAGCTAACCCAGATTCCTGTAAGCGAGCCATCCTCCGATGACACAGCCTGTCCGTTTATGCCGATTGAATCAACATCTTTACCCTCGCGTAACTGGTCGATCACAGACAAAGCAGTTCCGCGATCGATTGCAAAATACTGGCTGGTTGAGCTTGCTCCGGCATAGTTGATCCCGACTACTTTGGCAGCCTCATCCACCAGAGGACCGCCTGAGTTCCCAGGATTGATCGTCGCAGTGTGTTCAATCACCGAATCTACCGAAGCCCAACTGGTTTCACCATTTGCCTTTTCTTTCGAAACGATGCCTTTGGTCATGGTGAACTCAGGGTCACCGAGGGGAAATCCGGCTGCATATACTTCCAGACCGACATTGGCAGCGCCCTCGTACCAGGAAAGATATGGAAAACCATCACCTTCTATGTCGATAACGGCCAAATCCGAACACTCAGATACGCCCAGGATGCGAGCGTTATACACCTTGTTGGTATCACCACCCACCCAAACCTGGAGCAAGGCTGCACCAGTGACAACATGGTTATTGGTTATCGCGATCCCGGACGGATCAATAATAAAGCCTGATCCACGTCCTGCAGCATTGGCCATATATCCAAATTCAGGATCAATAAATGTACCTTCGGATTGGATTTGAATGGTTGCTTTCTTCAGATCGGTAAGACTCGTAACAAGGCCTGATGGTACCTCTGTCGCAGTTGGCTCTGGAGGCGTAGTCGGTTTTGCTGGTACAGCCGTAGGGATCACGGGTTGTTCGGTTACTACCTGCTTAGCAGGACCGCATGCTGCACTGACGATCATAATAATCATACTAATAAAAATCACTGATTTGATCTTATTTACGCTCATATATTCCTCCTGTATTCGTTTAGTCTGATAACTTCAGGGATTTTCTAAAATCGACTAAGTTTACCACATTTCAATGGTTAAGAAAATAATCGAATGATCTCTTGCGTGGATGAGAATGCCATCAAAGGAAGATTGTCGGTTTGGAAGTACATTGCCTGGTTGGCATCATCCCCGGGTATAAGTCTTCCCGATTGAACTTGTGCCTGATACACGATCAATATACTTGCTCCGTGAGGGTCTTCACGGCTATACATCACATCCAGTAATTTGAGATTGTGGATCACAAGTCCTGTTTCTTCCAGGCACTCGCGTTCAGCGGCTAATTTTGGATCCTCTCCCGAGTCGATAAATCCACTTGGCAAAGTCCAATAATCCTTTTTAAGGCCATACTTGCGTTGAACTAATAGCACCTGGTTCTGGTTCTTGATTAATACGATTACTGCCACCTTGGGATCTGGAAAATACACCCAGTCGCATTGTGCGCAGGCTGGGCGCATCTTCCCAGAACGTTTCTGCAGCTTGAGGGCTTTCCCACAATGTGGGCAAAATTGAATCGGTCCGTCTATCATCGACCTGCTCGAATACGCAGGAAGATAGCAGCAATTCCCGCTATGATCGCAATCGCTGCAAGGCTAATTTCGCCTACAAGCACGATATACTTTATAAAACTGGTATTAGGGACCGTGCCAGGTTTCTCGATGGGTTCCGGCCCGGCGGGAGTGGAATTACTTGAATTCGCAACTTGACCAGGAGATGTCACTCCGGTTGATTCTTCAGGCAATGTCGTCGGAGAGATGCTCGGGAGCGAAAGTGCTGTTTCCGTTGGGGAGGGCGTTGGCGATGGCGTAAACGTAGGTGTGGCTGTGAGGGTAGTGGTTGTGGGTGTCGGTGATGGTGTCATTGAGGGGGTAGGTGTAATCGCAGGAAGCATACTTTGCAAGGATTCTGATAGGGTGCTTTCAGGTGTCGGACAATTGTAAATATCGGTCGGTGCAGGATAAGCCCCCATGCCATAACCTCCTCCACATGGGTAAGTGGCTGTATCAAATTGCTCTTCAAATATTCCTGCTATACTCTCAGGTGTGGAAGTAGGCGGGTATGCATTCAGATAGATCGTAGTAGGCGTAGCATTCTCTGTTTCACCGATTTTCAATGAGCTAACCGGTGGGATCGGGGAAGCGTCCACTGGTGCTTCCATCATAACTACGGGCGGGATCTCTGTTGGAGAGGCTTCCGATAATCCACTTCTCGCTGCCTCTTCCTGTACAGCCATGGTCTCATTTGTTAGTAATGGAGCAGGAGCTAATGCAACTGGAGAGGTGGGAGTTAAAAATTTGTCGCCAAAGATCACTAATACCAGTATTATGGATGCAATAGCGGAAATGATCCCAAATGTTGGAGCCAGTCGTAAGGACTGACGCGCTCGAGCCGGTTTGACACCGGTTTGAGCATTTATATAATAATTGCGTGGTGCCCGGATTTTTGGCAGGCCGCGAATCAATAATCGCGTTTTACTTATCTCATGCATTTCATTTTGCAGCTCTGGATTCGCTTTCATGCGCGCTTCCAGGCGTACACGCTCCTGGCTTCCCAACTGGTCATCCAGGTAAGCTGAGATAAGTTCATAATCACGCGAAGTAATCTGGTTTTTCATCTTACATCCTTATTCCAGACGAAATCCAGTGGGCAAAAGTTCCGCAAATCCATTTAAACAATCTCTCAAACGCATACGTGCACGAGCCAGGCGACTTTTAATAGTTCCAATTGGTTTCCCCATCGCTTGAGAGGCTTCAAGATAATCCATGCCTTCAACGTCTACCATGACTACCGTGGACCGAAATTCATCTGGTAAGTTATCCAGGCAATGCTGGATCGCGTGTTGAAGCTCGACTCGTTCCACCTGATCCTCTGGTTTTTCACCTGGATCTATCATCCACCGTGCAGTCTCAACTTCCTCACCTGCATCATCTAGCGGTTCAAGGGGTACAGTTGGTCGACGTTTGCGTCGGCGTAGCTCATCGTAACACGCATTGGTGACAATACGCAACAACCAGGCTTTGAACGAGCCTCCCCGAAATGAACTTAAATGGTTATAAGCGGATATAAATGTGTTCTGGGTAGCATCATCCGCATATTCTTCTTCTCCAATCATGCGAAACGCATGACTATAAACCAGATCCTGGTACGACAAGACTAATCGATTAAATGAATCTAGATCCCCTTGCTTGGCTGATTGGATTAATGCAATCTCATCCACGGATTGTATTTTAACGCATATTTTCAACGAAAGCTATTGCTTCAGATGGCTATGGGGTTTACAATCCATGCACAGGTACATCTTGAACGAATCTTATAAACCCGTCCTCACCTCCTGTATTATTATTGTGACTGTCATTGGCTTGTTCTTTAGCCTGTTATTTATACTTGGGGCTGTGTTATTGACCTGTGGATTACCAGGGGCCGGGTAAACCATGCCGATTGATATTTCTCGGGTCAAGGCAGTCTGTTTTGATGTCGATGGAACATTGAGCAACACGGATGACCAGTTTGTGCATAAATTGGTTAAATATCTTTCCCCACTGAATTTTTTATTTCGCCATCGCGATGTTCATCCATTTGCCCGTAGATTAGTTATGTTCACCGAGGGACCTGGTAATTGGATCTATTCTCTCGCAGACCGGTTGGGTATGGATAATAAAATTATTTCCTTGGGTGATCGATTAGATGGACTGGGAAACGGAAATGCTGATCCTTTCCAGTTAATAAATGGTGTCCGTGAGATGCTGGCAGTTCTCTCAAATCATTATCCACTCAGCATTGTCAGTGCCCGCGGGCAGAAATCGACCTTCAGATTCTTATTCCAATTTGAGTTGGTACCTTTTTTTAAGGCAGTTGCCACGGGTCAAACATGCCCACGCACTAAACCATTTCCCGATCCAATTGTATGGGTAGCCCAAAGGATGGGAGTCTCCGCCTCAGCCTGCCTAATGATCGGTGATACCCCAGCAGATATCCTGACTGGAAAAAATGCAGGAGCTCAGACCGTGGGTGTTTTATGTGGATTTGGTGAGGAAAAAGAGCTGAAGCAGGCGGGTGCAGACCTCATCTTGAATAGTACAGCCGATTTGGTAAATTTGCTTTCAAAAGCTTGACGCTTACAACCCCATTCCATCTTCATTGTTAAAACTAAAAAAGGCGGCAATATTTTATTTCTCAGCCTGTAATTCGACCAACATACGTTGATACATATTCTGGTTGGCAGGATTGAGTGCAAGGATAGCTATAACAGTTTCGATGGCTGCTGACCGGTTTTTATCTTGGAGGAACATTTCTTTGGCAATTTCCAGCTGACTTATGGCTTCTTCTTTTCGGCCTAAGAGGCGGTATATATCCGCCAAGCGTCGATACAGAACAGGTTGATTCTGATTTTCGAGGATTTTTGCATTGATGTACTCCAATGCTTCACCTGACCTATGATGGCTGAGCAAATGATTGAGGTAATTGTCCAAATCTGACACTGCCTGGCTGCCTTGTCCCAAGCGAATATTTAAATCGAACAGCATATTACGCGCTTTTTCATCATCAGGATCCATCGTTCGTATTTGCTCGTACACACGGATTGCACTGCGCCAATCAAGGCTTTGCACGTCCATATCTGCCATGCGTTGCATTAGTTTTACTTTGGTATCTCGACCGGCATTAGATTGTTGTGCGTACCGAAGAGCGCGGGAGTATGTTTTACGCGCATTGGCAAGATCTGCCAGGCTATAATGGGTTTCAGCAAGTTTGAGAAATTCTTGAATAGTTTCAGGAGTCTTACCACGTGACATCAACAAATCGATCAGGTCATTGCGAACTGCAAGATTCGTGGGTGCCAACTCGCTCACCCGCTTGAATAAACTTATCGCCCGATTGACTTCTCCGCGTATACTATAACTCTTGGCTATGATGGAATATTTGAGAACGGCTTCAGGAATACGCTTTTCTTGAGCTAATAAATCTCCAATACATACATGCAGAGGTAAGTATGTTGGTGCGAATTTCAATGCATAATAAGCTTCTTCCATTGCACTTGGCAGTTTATTGGCTCGGGTAAGCTGGTTTACTTTTGCTAAAGACTCGACAATCTGACTGCTGGTCGCCTCGGTTAGCATCTCCGCGAGAGGAATTGGAATTGAATCTGATGGCTGAGCGGGAAGTTGTTGCCTGGCAAGTTGGATTTGATCTCTCCAATCAGGTCGGATCAGCATTCTGCTGATATTTTCACATATTCTTTTTTGCAATTTTTCATCTGCCTGTTGAGAAAAAGATTCGATCAATGGCTCATATAATTGGAGCAATTCCTCTGCCTGATCCGCAGGAACACTTTCTGCATCAGCCATCCTTAAAGCTTCTAAATACTCAATGGATGCTTCTTTGGTTAAATTCATCTTATACAATGTCAGTGCAAGGAGCAGATGTGAACCGAAACTGAACAACTCATGTTGAGTTGATTTTTTTAAATTTTGTACTGCGCTTACCAATTGCTCACTTTTTGATTGCATGAAGCCTAAATCAAAGAAAGCAGCTGAATTTTCCAGACCCGCCTCCATCGCGCGTTCAAGTTCTTGTGTTGCTTTAGCATCCTGCCCATGCGATTGCAAATCGATTGCCTGGCTTAAGTGGAAGATGATTTTCCTCTGATCATGTTGTGCTTGTCCAAGCTCTCCTGTTACTTTGACGAGAGAGGTAAAACCTTTTCGGGCTTGAGGGCTTTGCGCCTCCTCCTGTTCGAAAAGCAATTCGGCTAATAAGGACAATGCCTTCTGCTTTGCATCTTGGATGGGATCTAGCTTGGGACGTTCTTCACCAATGCTTTTGGATGTCTCTATTGGATGGATTTCGGTCATTACTTGCGGATTTGTTCCACTACGTTGTCGGCTTGGTCTCGGTAGGGGTTTACCATTGAGTAGCAGCATTAAAGCCTGATTGGCTTCCTTGCTATTTGGTACCACTTCTAGTGCATGTTTAAGGGTTTGGACTGCTTTTTGAATGTTACCCTGGTTTTGGAGCAAACTGGCAATAGCAATGTATTCAGCCATTGCCTCGTTTGTGCGTCCCAATCTTTCAAATACCACAGCCAATCGAGTGTGCGCAGACATATACTCAGGATTCAATGCCACCACTTGCGACCAGCCCCGGATAGCTTTCTCAATGTCTCTGTTTCGAGCATATAACTCAGCCAAATCCATATATGCCTTTGCTCCATCGGCTAAATTTCCCATGTGGTCATAGATTTCTGCTATTTTCTGAACCGGCATCGGATCATTCGGCGATAATTTAGCTGAGCGTTGGTAAAATGCTAGAGATTCAGGATATTTCTGAAGCTCAAAAAGCGCAAGAGCCAGGTTGTTTAAAGCAATAATATTCTCTGGAAATTCATTAACAGCATTTTGGTAATTTAAGGCTGCCTTTTCCCAATCCTGGTCCCATGCCGCGGTATGTCCCTGATTCATGGCATTTTGAAAAACTTGTTGGTCACCAGTCATAAAAGCTTCCTATCTTCTATTATTGATAAATCCCCCCAGTCATGACCATGGCGGGCTTCTGTTTTTAAGGGAATCACTAATTGATAGGCATTTTCCATCTTGGAGCGTACGATTTTTACGGTCTTATCTAACTCATTTTGGAGGCACTCCAGAACCAGCTCATCATGCACCTGTAGGAGTATGTGCCCGTTCAAACCTTCGTCTTTCAATGCTGAAGCAACATGGATCATAGCAATTTTCATGATATCAGCGGCTGTGCCTTGAATGGGAGCATTTATTGCTTCACGTTCCTCTCGTGCGCGGGTAGCTGGATTACCACCCGATTTTAATCCCGGGAAATAACGACGACGTCCTAGCAATGTCTCGACATAACCTTGCTGAGCTGCCAACCGGCGCATATTATCAAGATAACCTTTTACGCCCGGGAATTGTTTGAAATATGCCTCTACAAAATCTTCAGCTTCGGCTAAAGTCAGCTCGCTAGAACGGGTTAAACCAAAGGCACTCATCCCATAAATTAAACCGAAATTGATCGCTTTTGCATTTCGCCGCTGTTCTTTGGTGACCTTATCAAGAGTGGTACCGAGCACAGCAGCTGCAGTTGCAGTGTGAATATCCTGATCTGCCTGGAATGCTGCCAGCATGGCTTCATCTTTCGACATGTGGGCAGCGATGCGGAGCTCGACCTGCGAGTAATCTACGGATAATAATGTAAAGCCTTTTGCAGCAACAAATCCCTGGCGAACCTGCCGACCAAGCTCTGTACGAATCGGAATGTTTTGTAAATTTGGGTCGGATGATGCAATCCGCCCCGTGACACTTCCTGCCTGATTATATGATGTATGAACGCGACCAGTGTGAGGATTAACTTGTTGAGGAAGCGCATCCAAATAGGTTGACTTGAGCTTTGATAGCTCCCGATATTCGAGCAAAAAGTTCACAACAGGATGTTTACCTTGTAAGGATTCCAATACCTCTGCAGAGGTGGAATAATGACCAGAGGCTGTACGGCGAGTACCATCCGGGGGTGTAAGTTTTAACCGGTTAAAAATCGCATTGGATAATTGTTGGGTTGAATTGATGTTGAAGTGTTCCCCAACCTGATCAAAAACTTTTATTTCGATCTCATTCAGGCGGCTATGCAGCTCTTCAGACATTTTCTTCAGGAAGGTAATATCCAGAGCAATCCCGGTCATTTCCATATCTGCAAGCACTGGAATGAGAGGCATTTCGATTTCGTCGAATAACTTCATGGCAGAGTTTGATTCCAGCTCGGCTTGAAGCCCCGGAATAAGTCGAATGACTGCAATCGCGTCCATTGCAGCATACGAAGCTGCCTTATCAATCGGCACTTGGGCCATGCTGATCTGCTTTTTCCCTGTCCCAATTAACGCCGTAATTTCAGTCATCCGAAAATCCAGGCGCACCCATGCTAGGTTTTTTAACCCCAGGTTGTGGGATGTGGGATTTGTTAGCCATTCAGCAATCATGGTGTCGAAAGTTAATGGAGTCGGACGCAACCCATTTCTGGCCAACATTACAAAATCATATTTGAGATTATGCCCGACTTTGGAGATGCTTGGATCCGTAAGGGGATCTCGCAATGCATCGATGACTTGTCTAGTGGGAAGCTGGCGACCTTGTTCAACCTCATGTCCAACAGGAATGTACCATCCTTCATCAGCACTCACTGCAAGCGAAATGCCAACCAGGTCGGCACGCATCTGGTCTGTGGAAGTGGTTTCTGTGTCGAAAGAGATGACCTTAGCAGATTGCAAGTGCTTCACGAGCTTATCAAGGCTTTCATGGTCATTCACAATATGAACAGTGATTTCTCCTTCAGCTTTGGTTGTGGGAGTGGCAGGAGGAGTGGCATGTGTGAATAAGGAAAGCTGTTCTTCCCTTTTGAAGCTGGATTTACCGAATGCCGTATATAAGGAAGCCAGACGTCCCATCAAAGCTCGAAATTCAAGCTCACGGAACAATGCTTCCACCCGAGCTGGGTCAAAGTGTTCAGTCCGAGCCATGTCTAAATCGAGTTTTACATTGAGATCTGTGACAATAGTAGCCAGTTTTTGACTGAGATATGCATTTGCCTTGTTTATTTCGAGTTTTTTTCGGACACTTTCAGAGATATCATCTAAGTGAGCAAAGATTCCATCCAGGCTGACATAGGTTTGCAATAGTGATGACGCAGTTTTTTCGCCAATTCCAGCCACACCTGGGATGTTATCTGATTTATCTCCCACTAAGGCTTTGTAATCTACCACCTGGTCAGGTCTGACTCCGAATAAATCGACAACATCCTTTTTAAAATAATCCTTTGCGTCTGCTATAGATTTTCCTGGTAAGTTAACCAGGATACGGTCATCTACAAGCTGTAAAAGATCTCTATCACCTGTAATGATCTTGACCCCATATCCATCCATTGCTAAATGCCGAGAAAGGCTACCAAGGATGTCATCGGCCTCATAACCTTCCATTTCCAGTCGAGGGATATTGAAGGCGTCTACAATCTGCCGGATACGTTCCATCTGGGGACGTAAATCTTCAGGCATCTTTGCCCTTGTACCTTTGTATTCTGGAAACAGCTTATCCCGAAAGGTTTTACCAGTATCAAAGGTGACTGCCAGATAATCTGGGTGGTCCTGCTCCAGCAGGCGTAACAGAATGGAAGTGAAACCAAAAACACCAGCCGTAGGTTCTCCAGAATGCGTGGTAAATGCTGTCGACGAACCTCTTGTCAGAGCAAAATATGCTCTGTAAGCCAGAGCATGTCCATCAAGTAGGTAAATAATTGGAGGCATAACGATTTAATTCTTTATTTGAATAGTATTCAAGTCTGAAGATGTGTATTTCAGAGATAATGTTATAACGAAGACTAGCAATTTGCGTGCCATATTATCAGTTTATCATGCCCTTACTGTTGCCGCAAGGAATATTGACAACCGTGGCTATACATGATATTGTAATAATCGGATGGAAAAGCTGATACGACTTTTCCGTGTGTGTTTTGGTTGCCTGTTCATTATGATTACCATAATTGGATCAGGCAGTGTTCGCGCCGCAGATAATATAGAAGGGGAAATTATTCGTCAGTCGACCATCATTATTACATACACACGTTATGAATGGTGGTTACTCCGTTGGTCAGATAATCAAATCATCTGTCAGGTGTATATAGATCATGAAGGCTGGCCTACTGTGGATGACGTTCTTACGGATTGCGGGGGAACGATTTATAAACAATGGCTTGGCACCCAGGCTTGTGCAGGCCTGGATGAGGGGCTATTACTACCATCTGGATGCACAGGTTTGTATCTATATTTTATTGGCAGTGCACCAGCGGAGAAGGAAATTAAAGTCAATTTACCTCCCTCTCAAGTATATGTATCATTAAGTGGGTGTACTCCAATTGCTCCTGAGAATCTCTGCCCCACGATTCCAAGCTTACATTTCGTGGGTGATGAGCCTTTACCAAATGAGCAGATAATTGCCATCCATGTGCGCATGGATGGGATCGAAACAACTTGTGTGGGAAGTACGTGTGATATTCAATTGCATTCTACCAGATTGGCAGGAACGACAGTCGAATTTTGGGCTGATTCCAGCTTTGGTGATTCAAGTGTGATATTTACTGCCATGCTGCGTGTGATTGATAGTGGTGTTAGCACTTCTTCTGAAAATGGTGGATGGTATGTGGATGTGCTTAGCACCCAGTGGAAAGGGGATCAGCTCGCTACATGCTCCCAGGTTTGGCATGCGTTCCCGCCCATCGGTGGAGTACCAGATTGGTTATCCACCCCAGAAGACCCGGCTTTCCTGGCCACGGAGGAACCATTTGCCTACCTGGCTGGAAGATTGATTGCGCAAGGGGTGGTGGATGCCTCTACTTGCGCAGGTGGAGGGATGCTTTCCAATGGTTATGCCGATAACTGTGGTCTTGACCTGGCTATGCCGAAAGTGATTGTGTGGCAAAACCAGTTTGATGACCAGATCATGCAAGTGGCGAATGAGACAAAAGTCCCTGCCCAATTATTAAAGAATCTTTTTGCCCAGGAGAGCCAATTTTGGCCGGGAGTGTTCCGTAAACCCAATGAATTTGGGTTGGGTCAAATCACAGATAATGGAGCAGATGCACTTCTCTTGTGGAATCCATCCTTCTTCAACCAATTCTGCCCACTTGTCCTTACTGAAGAGCAGTGTTCTGGTGGCTATCTAAAATTGGATACTGAGACTCAAGCTATCTTGCGAGGAGCGCTGGCAACCAGTGCAGATGCAGATTGTCCGAATTGTGAGTTTGGTATCGATTTAACAAGTATAGATACAAGCATCAGTCTGGTGGCGCATACTTTGTTGGCTAATTGTGAACAAGTAGCACAAATTGTATATAATGCAACGGGAAAGATTGCTGGTGAAGTTGCCAGTTATGATGACCTATGGAAATTTACCGTCGCGGATTATCATGTTGGACCTGGCTGTTTATCATATGCCTTATATACATCCTGGGCAGCCAGGGCAACGATGGATTGGGAACATGTCTCCACCTATCTTACCGATCCATGTGAGACGGTAATACCTTACGTTACTCAGGTTATATCCGGTCCCTGAAGATATCCCCGTTATTTACCCTTACAAATGTAGATTTATCTACTTCTTCAACAATCGAATGAGCTGAAGGAACTCTTCCCATTCTTCAGTAAAAAAATGGACGGTGACATTATTTAACTCCAGATGAAAGGTTGTTTCTCCATCTGGCTCATCAGCTTTCCATATCTGATAATGTAAGTTATCTGTCTCTGCGATTACCTGGGTGTTGAAATCCATATCATGTTCCGGCATTGGCAATCCTTTCGGTAAAGTTTGAATGATGGATGAATATTGGGTCAATATTTACGGTGGTGGCAGTACAAACCATGGGCTGATAAAACCACCCAGATAGCGAACTTCAAAATGTAAATGCGCTCCCGTCGAATTACCAGTGCTGCCAACTGCCCCAAGGTATGAGCCTGTATAAACACTTTGACCACAACCGACATTCACAGCACTCAGGTGGGCATACAGTGATTGGTATCCAGTACCGTGATCGATCATCACCATATACCCATATCCCCCATTTGCCCAACCTGAAAATACAATCACACCTGCATCTGAGGCAAATACTCCGTCTCCCAGCGAGCCTGCGATATCAATCCCCAGGTGACCAGACCAGTAATCATTCCCTGAAAGGACGTGGGAAGAGGACGGCCAGGCGAATGCACCAGAGCCATAAGCTCCTGAATAGTCCCCCTCACAAGCACCTGGACCAAGGACAGATTTTGAAACTCCGGAGTTCGACCTGGCGATGGTTGGAACCAGCCATTGGCGGAACTCCCGGTGCCCATTTGGGATCATGATCCATTGCCCTGCTTCGACTTGCGGGTTGGTTAGGTCAAAATTATTACCTTCCCAACCCAGGATTTCTTCCACCTTCGCATCAAATTTTGATGCAACAGATTCCATTGAATCACCTTCTTGCCACTGGTAATACACCCCATCCACCGGTGGAACATTCAGGCTCATACCGGGGTCGAGCATATCAGGAGAGTCATTCAATTGATCGTAGTTCGCCCAAAGGATGGTTTCAGGGTGGAGGTTAAAGCTTTGTGCGATTCCAAAAACCGAATCTCCAGTGGTGACGGTATAATCGATAACTTTTGTTCGTGGTCGGGTAGGAATATTTGTACGCAACGTCGTGCGCCTGCTAATTCCCTCTTCTAAAGCAACCTTAGCATATCTTGGCAGTACGCTGTCGCTGGATATGATGTTGAAGGCAGTAGCGGAGATTGTGTGGCGACATTTGAAGTTAGGACTGGTGAAGCGGCTTGTGTTGATTGGACACGCCATCCAAGGTAAACAGCTACAAGCACCAGGCTCATAGCAAGCATCCATGTACCGGTCAAGAACCAACCATTTAGTTCTCGACCATCTCCCTTTGAAGGTTGCTGTGAAGCTCCCCGGGATGGAGCCTTGTTGTTTTGTAATTTATCATCCATGAGCAATACCAATTACTATCGCGTTGATTATAACTGTATATACCTGATCGCGATATTAACCAGCGAGTTGGTTAGTCTAGGTCTTCGTTTAGAGTTTCAAGGAAGGAGAGGTTATCCTCGGTTTTTGAGAGGCGTTGTAGAATTGCCTCAGTCGCGGCAGCAGGGTCTAAACCAGCACCAAATGGGGGAGCAGCGACCATCTGGTCGTACATGCGGCGCATCAGCCAGACCCGCGGAGTTAAATCAGGTCCAAGCAGAAGCTCTTCACGACGCGTAGAAGACCGCTCAATGTCGATGGCAGGGAATACACGGCGTTCCTGTAACCGGCGGGAGAGTAGCAACTCCATATTCCCGGTACCTTTGAACTCTTCATACACCACGTCATCCATGCGTGAGCCTGTATCGACCAGGCATGTGGCAATAATGGTGAGCGAGCCACCCTCTTCAATATTTCGCGCTGCACCAAAGAATCTTTTTGGTGGATAAAGGGCAGAAGGATCAATACCACCTGATAATGTCCGTCCGGATGGAGTGACGACCAGGTTGTACGCACGCGCAAGTCGGGTGATTGAGTCCATCAAGATGACCACATCCCGCCCAGTTTCCACTATGCGTTTTGCACGTTCCAAGGCCATCTCAGCTACCCGCACATGCGATGTCACGGGTTCATCGAATGTGGATGAGATCACTTCAGCATCCACGGAGCGATCCATATCTGTCACTTCTTCTGGACGTTCACCAATCAATGCGACCATTAAATAGACATCAGGATGATTGGTCGAGATCGCGTTAGCCAACTGTTTTAGGATTGTGGTTTTCCCAGCTTTGGGTGGTGAGACGATTAAACCGCGCTGTCCACGCCCAATAGGTGTAACCATGTTGATCAGCCGTGTCGCCAGAGTGTGGCGATCCGTCTCCAAGTTGAAACGTTTATCTGGGAAGATAGGTGTCAGGCTTTCAAATGCAGGGCGGTTGCGAATTTCTTCGGGATCAAATCCATTTACGGTTTCCACCTTGAGTAAGCCATAATGCTTTTCCGACTCGCGGGGAGGTCGCACATGCCCAATGATCAAATCACCATCCCGCAGGTTGTATCTTCTGATCTGTGATTGGGATACATATACATCAAAAGCTCCGGGTTGATAGTGACCTGAGCGCAGGAAGCCCATCCCATCACTCATGACTTCCAATATGCCTCCGCGTAGCTCCAATCCGTCTCTTTCTGCTTCGGCTTGCTGAATTTTTAAAATGAGGTCGTCTTTCTTCAGACGGTTTGCCTGCTGAATATTGAGATCCCTAGCTATCTGACGAAGATGATCCAGGGCTGTCGTTTGTAATTCTATTACTTTCATTTAGTTTTTTCTCTGAAATAAGATTTTGGGTTTTTACACAATAACAAGTTTTTAATATTTACCCCCGCCGAATCACACAAATATAACGAAAAATTATGGCGGGCAGCCAGGAAATTATTAAGGCTAATTACTGGTAAGGGGGGAATTGGACTTATTAATTATAGCATGTAAATCATATTTGTGCAATTGATTGCAAAGCTTTTTGCTAATATTACTGGGCAATTTGCTATGAATTCTTCCCCGAGATGCATTTTCGTTTTCAGGTCGGTTAGCTTATGCTCGGGTTTGGTATTCAGTCCGAGCATTTTATTACATGCCTGATGAAATAGTAGGTCACTCAGTCTGTATTATTGATTATTTTGTAAATGCTAAATTTATGTGGTCTATCTGTATTTCGTATTTTATCTATTAGCTTGCTTCTATCATTACATACTTATATTCGATTTCACAGGCTTTGCTAAGCATCGCCTGGGCAGGACAATATTTAGTGGACGAAAGCTCGATGGCACGCTCAACAGCTGCAGGATCAACATTGTGTCCTTCAAGGATATACTCAAGAGTGATATGCGTAAAGACCTTAGGAAATTCGATGGCTCGTTCTGCATGTACCTGTACTTCAAAAGCAGTCACATCCTGTCGTTTTTTCTGTAAGATGGATATGGTATCCATGGCAGTACAGCCTGCCAACCCGATTGCAATCAGTTCCATTGGCTCAAACCCATCATCTTCTCCGCCAACCGTGGGATCAGCATCTAGTGGGACAGTATAACCATTCGCACCTGTGCTGCTAAATGATAGTTTCTTATTCCAGGTAACTTTTGCTTCCATAAATTATTGCTCCAATAGTGGGGTTACATATTTTTCAAGCATCGCCAGGTTGATAGGACCGGTCCAGGCAAGGATTACATTTCCGTCATGATCAATCACATATGAACTAGGCAGACTGTCGTTATGAAATGCGATCAGTGACTTTGTGTTCGGATCAAGTAATATCGGAAAGGATAGATTGTATTCATCCACAAAGCTGGTTACTTCGTCTTCAGGATCACCTGCCTCGATACCAAACAATATAAAGCCTTGGTTGCTATGCGCCTCAAAGTATTTCGATAAGGTCGGCATCTCGGCTTTGCAGGGTGGGCACCAGGTAGCCCAGTTATTTATCAATACGATTCGTTGTTTGTAATCGGAGATGGATACTTTTTCACCTGCAAGATTATTCAAGGTCAATTCCGGAGCCGGAAAATTTACTGCCTTCGGAACAACAGTGTAATCACCTGCAGCAGTGCTTTCAGTTGTGATAACTTTGGCTGCCACCAGGCCTAGCAGAATCAATCCTAAGCCGATTAAAACCAACGGGAGAACGTGGCTTGGTATTTTCTTGTGTTTCTTTGTTTGAAAGTCCATTAACTTCCTGGCTTATTGCTGAATAACGCGTTTTATTTCCTGGAGAAGATATTCCTCTGGTACAGCGCCCAATACCAATCCTAAACCATTATTAATCGTTGTCTGAGGAACACCGCTGACATTATAACGCATCGCAAGATCATAAAATTCATTCGCTTCAATCATTTCCGCTCGAATAAGTGGGTTTTCCATTGCCATTTTGTGTGCAAGCACCACGGCTTGCGTACAATGTGGTCAGGTAGGAGTGACGAATATCTGCAAATGAACTGGTTTTGTTAATCCTTTGAGCTCACTACGAATCTCGGGTTTTAATGCTGAATCGCGTTTGGACACCAGGAGGATATCCTGGATAAGGGAGCTGAACTCATAGCCTGAAGGAATACCGATAAAGCGGATACCGTAATCCAATGATTTATCTGTATCTCGTCCGATGATCACCAGACCTGGTGTGAGATCAACATGATACATTTGCGCTAGCATAGGGTTTTCGTTTATTTCAAATGCGCTGAAATATAAGTTCTTAGATAACGCCGTGATTTCTTCCAATAAATGATGGGTATCCTTACAGGATGCGCAATTATTGTTATCATAAAACAGGATAATCTCAACTGGGTGCTCTAACTGGGTATCGAATATCTGGCTGAGTTGTTTTATTATTTCTTCGTCGACCAACTTTGCAGGCATATTACTCCTCATATTTAAAATAAAAAATATTTTCTTATTCTCATTAGATGCTTTTATATTCCAATTGTTACATGGGTTAATTAATATCCCACTCACTTGTAGTGTTATAATATTGACAAGAGTGCCAAAAACAACAATATTCATCTAATTAATTATTATTCATGCAGACTCAGCCAGCAGGATTGGACAAACGTTCGAAGGTGATTGCCAGGGCATCCTTGTTTATCCTGGGGATATTGATATTACTGGGACTGATTCTGCTCCCCACGTTTGCATCTTCGGCTCAAATAATTGAACAATTGGGTATTAAGCAATATTTTCCTCTTGTATTTAAGGAATACTACGTAGCGCCTCTATTTACACCCACTCCAACGTATACATCTACCCCAACGCACACATCTACGCCGACTAAAACGTCAACTGCCTCCCCAACAGTGACTGGTACTCAGGCAACAAAAACGCTGACTCCAACCCCAACCAGAACCGGTACCATAACCGTTGCACCCTCATTAAAGGTCAGTGTTTCGCCTACTCAAGCGAAAGTCAATGAAAGCTTTACATTTACCATTGAAGCAGGGAATAACGGATCCGGGCCAACTCATAACAACCTGGTGCTAAACTCGTTCCCGGCATATATTGACGTAATCACGGTTACCTCCACCCGAGGCTCCATCACCAAGCTTTCTCACTCGTTTGTGGTAACAATCGGTGATATTAATCCGGGTGAAAAAATTACGATTACTGCGGTGGTCAAGGTAAACTCGACTCTCACTCGAACTGAGACACAAACCAACGCTGTGACAATGACATACGACGTCTCAAAATCGGTAACAGCAAATGTGACTTACAAGGTGTTGTTCCAAACCTTACCTCCCACAGGTGAGTTGCCTCTTAATTGGCGAGAAACAGGCAAAAAACCGATACCATACCTTCCAGGGATTTTATATATGGGATTGGGTATCCTGCCGTTATTTATTGGAATGTGGTCGAAAGTTCGTAACAAGAAGTACAGCCTTTGGATGATAGCCGGTCGGTGCGATATTAGTGATTATCGGGTTTGTTGTGGTGATAAAAGCGGCGGGCGTGCTTACTCGAATTCCTCAAACAAACCAGGATTCGATATCTCCGACAGCTGGTGGGATCATCGCGGATGCACAACCTGTCGAGCCATCCGCAACCAAATTGCCCCATCTACCTGCATCAGCTTTCTCGACACCAGAGGCTTTTGTACCGATTGTGACTCTACCGGATTATCCAATCCCAACGCCTGAACTCACCATAACTCCACAGCCAGGAGATTCTGGACCGGACACAAGTCCTGTGGTTCGGATTGCAATACCAGCATTATTCCTGGATACCGAAGTTAAATATGTGCCATACGATGGATTCACCTGGATGATAACCGGATTGCGAGAGGAAGTGGCATGGATGGGCAATACCTCCTGGCCGGGTTTAGGAGGAAATACCGGGCTTGCCGGTCATGTAACCGTCACCGGAATGGGCGATGGTCCTTTCCGTTATCTAGAAGATCTAACCACCGGAGAAGTGGTCATCCTCTACACTGAGAAAAATATGTATACATACAACGTGCGGGAGAGCCGGGTTACGGATGATGGTGATATGTCAGTGATTCTAGCGTCTGATAACCCCCAGGTCACGTTGATCACCTGTGTAGATTGGGATCAGGATGTCCGAACGTATTTGAACCGGCTTATTGTCATTGCTGATCTGGTTCGTACAGAACCGATCACAATTGGATATACCCCGTAATCCCCAATTGGTTAATTAAACTCTTATGCGCTGGATGACTTGTCGAGCGCATTTTTTATTCCAACTCCATGAAGACCCATTCACCTCCAACCATTGTGCTGAGTGGATGGATATCCAACAGCTTTTCTGGAGGGCATGTATATGGGTCATCATTTACAATGATAAGATCCGCCAGGTATCCCGGGGCAAGTCTCCCAAGACGGTCTTCCATTCGCGTTGCAAAAGCGGGACCTGTAGTATAAGCTTGCAATGATTCAGTGATATTAAGTCGCTGCTCCGGATACCAACCAGACGGGGAAGGGGTGCCATCAGCCCGGCAGCGAGTGACCGCTGCATGTATCCCTAAAAATGGGTTGGGGGATTCCACAGGTGCATCAGAGCCGAATATCAAGGTATTTCCATTGGTTAGCTGTGCCCGCCAGGCGTATGCGAAAGCTGAACGATTACCCCAGTAACGATCGGCCATGAACATATCTGACGGTGCATGAATCGGTTGCATGGAGGCAATGATGTTCAGGTCAGAGAAACGATGGATATCATCAGGATGGATAACCTGAACGTGTTCAATGCGGTGGCGAAGCCAGTTCTTTGTAGGAAATTGTAGTGATCGTTCATATTCCCTTAACTGCGCATAGGCATTAAGTACTTCATGATTGGCCTGGTCACCGATCGCATGCACTGCCAGGCTGATGCCAGCCGTCACTGCCTGGTGTCCATACTCGAAAAGCTTTTCAGCATCCAGCTTCAGTACTCCATAATTCTGTGGGTCTCCTTCATAAGGCTGGATCATGGCTGCTGTCTGCGGTCCAAGAGCACCATCGGCAAATAATTTTACAGGTCCGATTCGAAGCATATCATCCCCAAACCCCGTACGAAGACCCAAGGAAATAGCGTCAGGTAAATTTCCCAAAGGAATCCCTTTAACTGTGCGCAATTTCAGCTCATCTGCCTGGTGCAAAACCTGTAAAGCCGAAAAACAAAGGCTGCTATCAAAATCATGTACTCCAGTCAGACCCATCTTCCAAAGAATTGTTTGCGTGGATCGGAGAGCTAAAATCATCTGCTCCAGGCTGGGTTCGGGAATTACCCTTTCGATGAGTTCCATTGCTGCTTCAAATAGGATCCCATCTGGATCATTACTGAGCGTACGACCAATACGCCCGTCAACAGGATCGGGAGTATTGCCGTCTATTGCAGCCTGTTGCAGGGCGGCGCTGTTAACCCACCCAGAATGGAGTGATTTATGAGTGAGGTAGACCGGATTTTGCGGTGCAATACCATCAAGGACGCTTGCATTACTATATCCTTCAGCCCAGTTATTCTGGTTCCAGCCATGACCCAGGATCCATTCACCGGGTGGTGTACTGGCGACCCGCTCAGCAATCCGTTTTAGGCATTCCGATAGGGTTTGAGTTTCGCAATCCACTTTTTGTCGGCTAAACGCCAAAGCTTCCAAATGGATATGTGCGTCGGTGAGCCCAGGGATGATGGTGAGACCGTGTGCATTGAATTTATGATTTGTGGGGAATGAATCCAGGACTTCGTCGTCTGTCCCGACTGCAAGGATACGTGCATCATTGATTGCGAGAGCGGCAGCAAAAGGATGCGCAGGGTTTTGAGTATAAATCTTGGCGTTATGGATGACAAGCATGTTCGATTTGGTCAATCATTTTGACCAAGAATGCGCAAAACCAGTGCGTCCAGCTCTTCATCTGAATAATAATGGATTACCAGAGTACCACCTTTTTTTCGTTGATGGAGATTGACCCTTGTACCCAGGCGTTCCCGCAATCTTTCCTCAAGGAATGAGACGTCGGGTTTTGGAGTGGGTTTTGCTTCCGGTGTTGGACGCTGGCCGAGTAATTTATGTACCAGGTCTTCAGCCTTCCGGACGTTTAGCTCATGGCTTATTATCGTATGCAATGCCGCAGACTGTGCCTGAGGTGTCGGCAGGCTGAGGATTATCCGTGCATGCCCTTCGCTGATCTCTCCCCTGGCAAGTGACTGGCGCACATCCTCAGGCAGCTTGAGCAGTCGCAAGGTATTGGTGATAGACACCCGGCTTTTACCAAGTTGTTGGGCGATCTTTTCATGCGACAGGTTGAAGTCATCTGCCAATTGGCGATATGCTTCAGCTGCCTCAAGCGGAGTGAGGTCGGTACGCTGGACATTTTCGATGAGTGCCAATTCAAGCCGCTGTTGTTCCGAAGCTTCTCGTACGATGACTGGAACAGAATCCAAACCAGCCAGTCCCGCAGCTAAAAGACGTCGTTCACCTGCGATCAATATGTATTTGCCAGGCTCGTCAGCGGGTGTGACGATCAGTGGCTGCAGGATACCATTTTCACGAATGGATGCAGCCAGTTCGGCCAGTTCTTCCTGGTCAATTTGTGTACGAGGCTGCCGTGGATTATGATTAATTACCGCAATGGGCAAAGTCTCATAACCACTCGGAGGAGTTGATGGTAAGGTTTCAGGAGTGAAATCTCCACTCGGGATGAGAGCATCAAGCCCTCTACCAAGACCGGTTTTTTTTGTCATTCTGAGCTCACTAGAGATTGTAGGGGTTCGGACAGTATCACACCATCCCCAACCAGGATTTCACGTGCCAGGTCGGAATACGCCATTGCACCATTGGATCCGGGAGCATAAACTGAAATTGGCTGCCCATAGGAGGGAGCCTCTGCAAGCCGGACTGATCGAGGAATGATGGTTGTAAATACTTGGTCTGGAAAATGACGATTGATCTCACGGACTACATCTGCGCTGAGTTTTGTACGAACATCGAACATGGTCAAAATAACCCCACGCACAAGTAATTTGGGAAATATGGCACTGCGAATGCGTGAAAGCGTCTGGTTAAGCTGGCCGATACCTTCCAAGGCCAGGTATTCACATTGAACCGGGATAATGACACCATCTTTAGCTGCGACAACACCGTTTAAAGTCAGTAAACCTAATGATGGGGGACAATCGATCAGGATGTAATCATAGCGCTCGATGATGGGTTGGAGGGCTACCTTGAGACGGGTTTCACGCGAAATAACTGAAACCAGCTCAACCTCTGCCCCCGCTAACGCGGGTGAGGATGGCAATAGCGATAATTTCAGCCGGTGGTTATATAAAATGTTCTTTGCTACGGGTGTTTCGCCAATAATAACATCGTAAGCGCTGTTTTTTATCGTTTGCTTGTCTATTCCCAGGCATGAGGTAGCATTTGCCTGGGGATCAAGGTCTACAAGCAAAATACGTTGTCCAAAGGTCGCCAGGTATGCGCTGAGATTGACTGCAGTAGTCGTTTTACCGACACCACCTTTTTGATTGGCAATCGTGTAGATCCGCCCCATTAAAGTACCTCGATCAGGTATTCCTGGATTTCCTCACTGGATGGGATGCCATTCAATCCTCGTCTGGTAACACTTGTGGCTGCAATCTGGTTGGCAAATCGGGCAGACTCCCATGGATCTCGTGTCAGGTAGAGTCGAGTAAAGAAAGCTGCTGCGAAGATATCACCCGCACCGGTAGAATCGACTTCCTCCACATTGGGTGGTCGGAATCGTCGGACATCACCATTCCAATATACTCTTGCTCCAGCTGCACCCTCTGTAACTACTAAAACACGGGATGCGGAAGCCATTTCTTCGATCCGGGATTCATCGTTCTGCACATCTTCAATGCTAAGCACTGCTGCACCAGATTGTTGCAATGTGAAGGCTGCTTCTGGCCATTCACACGCATGGACGCGTCCTTCCTTATCCCATGAACGCAGCCAGCCCTGAGGTGTAACCCCAACCAGTGAAGTGGGGAAATGCCTGACTAAGCCAGGTTCCACCTCTTGAGCAAGCGGTCCGAGGTGCACAATGGGTGCTTGCCTCCAGGGTTCAGGAATCAGGTGGTAATCTAATCGGTGTGCGACAAAGTGTACAATCTGGATGCGCCCCTTCTCTGTGTATATATTCTCAAAGGTGGTAGATTGCTCAGCTGGGTAATTAATGATGGGTATATGTCTCAAGTTGCCAAGGGGCAATTCAGCTCCCCAAGAGGTTACGATACCTACCCGTAAACCCAAAGCAGATGCAGTCAAACCGGCATATGCAGCAGTTCCTCCTAAACGGGGTCCGTCAGGAGTCAGGTCGCGGGTAAGGTGCCCAATAATTAAGTAATTAATGGGTTCAAGTGTGGTGAGATTGAGCATGGATAAATTATACCTGAATCTAAAAAGATGCTGCCTTTATTGTAAAGACAGCATCTTTGTCCACATTTATTCTTTTGGGATGATGGTCACCTTTCGGTGAGGTTCTTCCCCAATGCTCTCCGTGGAAACTTGCTCATCTTCTCTAAGCTCCATATGGATGATGCGGCGTTCATTGGGTGGCATGGGTTCGAGGGTTTGCTTTCGCCCAGTTTTAATCGCTTGATCTGCGATGCGGTGTGCAAGCTGGCGTAGCTGACGCTCTCGCCGTGTACGGTATCCTTCCACATCGATGACCAGGGTGATGTTTTCCCCCAGTTCTTTACTGACGATTAATCGTGAGATATATTGCAAAGCATTTAATGTTTCTGAGCGTTTACCGATCAAAATGCTTAAATCTTTGCCTGTAATATCGACCAATATTGCCCGTGTTCCTCGTACGTCGTCAATTTCTCCATACGATGCAGTCACTTGAGCTTGGATCTGCATCTTCCCAAGTAATTCGCTGACTGCTTCCTGGGCTACATGAAGTGGAATTTCCTCTTTGGCGTTCGCTGCGGGTATGCGGACAGGTTTGGCTGCCGGTATTTCTTCTGGTACTTGAGAATACGGAATCTCTTCCAAGGGAGGATGAATGTCTGACTCATACGTTTCTGTCAAGTTTTGTTTTACGATGAGCCGGACACGCGCCTGATGGGATCCGAGACCAAATAATCCCCGGCTACCTTCATCGAGGATCTCTATTTCCACAAACTCACGGGGGAGTTCCAATTCAGCTAAACCCTTTTCGATGGCTTCATTGATCGTCGGGGCAATGATTTCAAGTGTCGCTCGTTTTATATTCATAATTAACTCTCAATAAATTACACTTGCAATAGCCTTATTTTGCGGTGGTGAGTTTTCGCTTGGGAAGCAAGTTGCTCCAATTGACTTTTCCCATCAGTGCGTATTGGGCAATACCAAGGATGTTGCTGATAATAAAATAGAGTGCCAACCCAGACGCAAGAGAATATGCAATCCAACCCATCAGTACTGGCATATACAAGTTCATCATTTTTGACATTTGGCCAGATTGGTCACCAGGATTGGCTTGGACAGGGGTCATTAATTTGGATTGTAGGTAGGTGGTCAGAACTACAATGATGGTCATGATTGGGACAGCAAACCCCATAATGATTAGGGCATTCGGGCTTGCAATTTCCGGTAGTCCTAAATTCATCCACAGGAATTTACTATTTAGTGGAATGAGCTGCGAGGCAGGGATGAAGGAGTATAAATTTCGACTTAGATTCAATAATTGGATCGGAGCCGAAGCCATGGCGAGAGTTATGGATTGATATAACCCGATCATGATTGGAAATTGTATGATTAAAGGCAGGCAGGATCCTAAAGGATTGATCCCCATCTCCTTATAGATCTTCATTTGTTCCTGGGCGAGTTTTTCCTTATCGTCCTTATATTTTTTCTGGATCTCCTGCCATTTTTTAGAGCCCTGAAGTTCCTGCATCTTCTGCTGGCTCTTCAATTGTTGGGCAGTAAGCGGGTAAGTAATAAGACGGATTACGATGGTAAAAATGATGATCGCCAGACCAAAATTATGGAATATCACGTTATAAATCCATATCAAAACATTTACCATCGGTGAGAGAATAAATGTATTCCACATAAATGATTATCTCCGCATCTCTTTATGACTTATGGTCATTTTTTAGCTGGGGTGAATGCCCACTTCTGGTTGCCATCCAAATTAAGGGCAACTAAAAGGGAATCGAAGTTGGTCGGGGAAACAAGGATTGTATCTCCTGCAATCAGTGGAGAAGAGTAAATCAAGCCACCGATCACTTTACTGTTGACGATTTCACCCGCAGTATTAACAATAAACAATGTCTCTGATTCGGTGGTAAAGTAGATTTTATCTTCCACCACGATCGGAGTATCTACGATCAAATCCTTCGGTTGGATACGCCATTCCGAAGAGCCATCTGCTGCATTCAACGCATAGAAATAGCCTGACAAATCACCAAAATATAGGACATTATTCGCTAACGTTGGCCCGGACCAAACCCAATCCTGGGTGGTAAAGCGCCACTTAATTGCTCCATTCGTCGCATCCAAAGCAATCATTTCTTTACCAAATGTACCCACATACAGAACTCCATCAGTGCTGACTGCCGGGGTACCGACCATTGCTCCGCCAAGATCTGGACTTTGCCAAAGCAGCCGACCGGTGGATGCATTGAAAGAATAAACGATATGATCCATGGCCGCAACGATGACACAGCCACAATCAGGACTGTTGGTTGGTCGAGCCCATAATGGTCCACCTGTTTCGAAGGACCAGGCTTGCTTGCCGGTCATATCAACAGCATAGATATGACCATCTGTGGATGGTTGGTAAATCATATCCTGGGTGACAAAAGGACCACCAATCAACCGGTTCTTGGAACCAGTATAGATCCAATTCTCTGAACCTGTTTTAGGGTTAAGACTATAGAGTTTGTGGTCATAACTGGCAACGATCAGTTGTCCATCACTGGTCAACACAGGGTTCGCATAAAAGGTTATTTTGGCATTTACCTTTGCAGGATATCGCCATTGCTCGCTTCCCGTATTCAAATCTATCGCGTAGACCTGGGTGCCAGCCGCAAGGTAGACTGTATCTGTATTTGAAGCCAACCCGTGCCAGCCTGTAGATGCATAAATTGCGCTACTGCATGCGCTGAGAAAAATACTTAAAAATACAAAAGTGCTAATGAGCAGGAATTTTTTTAATTTCATCGGTTATCTTTTCTAAGGTACAGGATCAATTCCACCATGGTTGAATGGATTACAGCGTAAAATGCGCCAGGCAGCCATTAAGCTACCCTTTAACGCACCATATTTATAAATTGCCTGATAGCCATAATGTGAACATGACGGGTAAAATCGGCAGGTTCCTTCTGGAAGTGCGGGTGATACTATTTTTTGGTATAACCGGATCAGCGCCAATAATGGTATACGTGCCAGGTTCCTAAAAGTTTTCGGTAGATCGCGCAAACGCGGTTCTGGTGGGCTATCAGTTTCTTGAATATTTTCAGCTTCCATGACTACCGTTTATAAGATTAGCTTTTGAGAAGAGCAGATTCAAACAACTTAGAATCTCGGTAAAATTTGCCTGTAGAATGGGTTTACGAGAGATCAGAATGACATTCCAACCAGGTTTTATCTGGGGCTGTAGTGTCCGAAGAGCCTCGCGCAACATTCTTTTTGCTCGGTTCCTTTGGACCGCACTACCCACTGACCGACTTGCAGTGACTCCAAATCGTGTTTTTCCTTCAATTGCCGGAAGCACAACCAACACAACAAGCGGGTGGGCATAAGACTTTCCAAAACGCCTCACCCGCTTGAAATCGATTGATTGTCTCAGACGGAAATTGCGGTTCACCCACGCCAGTTAATCTTCTTAACGTGATTATTCTTGATGACTGTCAGACGGTATCGCCCTTTTAGGCGGCGAGCTTTTAATACCTTCCTGCCATCAGCAGTTGACATTCGTTGCCGGAAACCGTGCACGCGTAATCGACGACGAATTTTTGGTTGATAAGTTCGCTTTGGCATACTTTATTACCTGAATCCTTTAAATAAATTTGTGCAACGATTAAACGATTGTCGATTATAACCGATGCATGGGGTTTGGTCAAACATCAGTTTTTACAGCATCAGTTTTATGATCGTTGTTATTATTTGGTTTGATCCCCACCCTTTCCAGCATCCGCAAAGATATCATGCCAGCCAACATGGGGAGCCAGAATGTTATTCCACGATAACTAAGGGTAATCACTGCTGCATCTTCAAGAGAAATATACATCGATGTTAATGAAAGCGTAAGGGCGCCTTCTACGACTCCAATCCCAGCCGGGGTTGGTGAAATGATCACAAAGAGGTAACCGATGCTAAAACAGGCGATGATTGTTCCAATGGATATGGGGATCTTGAATGCCAGGAAAACGAGGGTCAGGATGATGATCAGGGATAACTTATTGGTTAGGGCTAACAATAGCGGGAGAAGCATACTTCGAGGTTGGTTACGCATCTCACTCAAGCCATCTGCTGCGTCATGAGCAAATTCGTGCGCCCGGGCTTCCGAAAGATATTCTCGGTGGATGAAAGGTCGTAATATCCGGTTTATGAATCGAGCCATCTTTGCCAGGGTATTTCCCAAGCCCACAGCAGATTGCATCCCCAGGTTTAATAAAAACGCAAACAACATCGCCAGGCCAATCAACGCTGCCGAAGCGATGATCACAATCAATGTCAGGTCATTTCGCCTGATCAGGACGATTAATCCGACCAGGATGATGCTGATCAAGCCCAGATAATCAAACAACAGGAATAGTACACCCGCCACTGCCGCCCGTGCTGGAGAATAATTCCTTCGGCGTGCCTCACTAACAAAGATCGCTAATCCGCTTACACCTGCTGAGGGGGCGACCACATTTGCGAAATTCGCAGCTGAAACAATGAGTGACAGTGTTCCTAACTGCTCCTCAATTCCCATGGCACGGTAAATCGCCTTGAATGAAGCCCCACAATTAAGGAACCAAACGAATTCAATAATGAGGGCCAGACCGATGAACCACCAGATCCCTCGTTGTAAAGTCTCTGCAATGGACTGTAACTCGGTAAGTTTTGCGACGACAAAGATAAATCCCAGGAATAATGCAACCGCGAGGATGAACTTCCGCATGGATTGGATTATACCAACCTTCGTGGAGGATAATATCCTATTCTTCCACGATGATTCAGATCCAGGGTTATTTACCGCCTGCGTCCACCCAATCCCCCAACCAACGAGACAAAGTAGAGTAATTGCATCACAGCTGTGACTAAACCAGCGACATAGGTCAGCGCAGCTGCATTCAACACATTGTTTACTCCCCTGCGTTCATCTTCACCCACGATCATGCCAGTGTTGGTTAACAATTGCTTGGCCCGTGCGGAGGCATTTAATTCTACTGGCAGGGTTGCTAAAGCGAAGATCGCTCCACCCGAAAAGACCAACACACCCAGCCAGGCTAAATTGGTCATCCGAAGGATCAACCCGATGATGATCAAGATCCATCCAAGATAAGAGCCAATGTTGACTGCCGGGACCAGCGCGGCCCTCAAACGTAATGGGAAATATCCTTCCTGGTCTTGCATAGCATGGCCAAGTTCATGAGCAGCAATTGACAGTGCCGCGACAGATGGACTGTTATACACGCCCTCAGAGAGATGTAGGATTTTTTTGCGAGGGTCATAATTATCTGTCAGGTTTCCGCGGATTCCATCCACGTTGACATTTAATCCACCTGCAGAGATCAAGCGTTCAGCTGCTTGTGCACCGGTTAGACGGCTGCGGGCGATTACATTGCTCCACTTTTTATATGCCCCATTCACATATCCTTGTGCGATTAGCATTAATATAAATGCTGGGATCATAAACAGCATGTATGTTGGGTCTAAGAATAACATATCGTACCTCCAAAGCTACCAAACCTTAAAATTCTTACGCAATCATCAACCATAAGTTGCATTTAACATTACATCATGGTTGAGTAAGTATTTCCACTGCCTTATTTAGCTGGGAATCAATGCCAGCTTGTGCATCCTCATCAGATATGGTCACTTCTACATCAGGGGTGAGACCAGTGTCGGTAACATTGCGTCCATCAGGTGTCAGCCAACGGGCGATAGTCACTCTCACCGCACCCTCATTGTCTGATAAAGCAATCCAATTTTGCACAGTACCTTTTCCGTAAGTAGTCACACCGACCAGTTGAGCACGACCACGATCTTGCAATGCTCCTGCTACTATCTCAGATGCTGAAGCAGACCATTCATTTACCAATACAACCATTGGTATCTCGGTTGCAATACCATTTCCGCTAACATTGAATGTATATCGAGTACCGTTTCCATATTCTTCAAATGCCACAACACCATCTGGCAGGAATTCTGAGCCGACCTCGACGGCAGCATCCAAATAACCACCCGAGTTATATCGAAGGTCAAGGATCAAGCCATCCGGATTGTTTCCAAGCAATTCCTTTAATGCAGATTGAATTTCTTCTCCGGTGGTACCACTGAAAGCGTTCAAACGCAAGTAGGCGATATTATTGTCTAGCATGCGATATTCCGTGCTAGGAATGGTTATCTCAGCACGGGTAATAGTGATATCCATGGGTAGTTCCACTCCCTCCCGCATAACGGTTAAAATAACTTGCGTACCTGCTTCTCCCAACACTTTTTGTCGTGCTAATTCAGGAAGCGTGCCAGTCATATCTTCACCATCAATGGCAATGACCGTGTCACCGCCTTTTAATCCAGCCGCTTCAGCGGGTGAACCTTTCATTGGCTCTGTAATTATCAGGAATTCACCCTCGGTATTAACCCAGGCACCAATCCCGGAATAACCTTCGAGTGGGGCGGTAGCATCACCATACTCGACAGGATCCATATAACCGGAATGGGGATCTCCAAGTGAATCCATCATTCCGCGTATTGCTCCCCGCATCATTATTTCGTCATCCACGGGTTGGCTGAGGTATTGGTCATGGACTATCTGCCAGGCTTCCCAGAAAGGCTTGAAAAGCTCTTCTTTGGTCGTTGTTGTGTTTGTGCTGGTTGAAACTGCTAAACTCGTGGGCAGGTCAGTACTGAAACGACCCAATACAAACCCGAGAGCCAAAAATCCAACCAATAAAACGGCTACCACACAGCCAATGATTATTTTATTACTGCTACGATTTGATTCCATTAAAACTCCTGACTCAAGTGAAAGTATATGCTTTCAATGTCTAAAGATCATCATAATTGGGTTAGAAACAGTTAAATATAGCGGGATATATAGTTGTTAAAGGAAACCTGGTCACTAACTTGTTCGGTATATTCCAGGATCGCTTCAGAATCCAACGGATATATTGGATGGCAGGAGGTCGGGGCAGCCCCTTTAGGTACATGGACAACCGCATGGACACATGGCGCTACCAGGTCTGCTTTGGTGAGTTCAGGCACAAGCTCTTCAGCAGTGATGATGACGATTCGTGAAGCCAGGCATAGCTCGATATCCACCCCTTTATTGTCTCCAATCAAGGCGTTCCCGTCGAAATCTGCAGTCAGGGCGTGAATCACGGCTACATCTGGATGGATGGCAGGAAAAGCGATCAATTCCTCCCCGCTGTATGGGTCAATGATTGTTTGTACGTCAGGACGAAGACGGGGTAAATCAGTCCCGAGCCAGCCTAAACCTGGCATGAATCCGACGGCTGCCATTTGTGCACGTAAACCCATGGCAATACTCGTTTCGGTTTCTTCAATGATATCAAGCTCACCTTTATTGGCTAGTTCGGTGAACATAGGCGCAAAACCGAAAATCTCCAGACCAAAATAACAAGAGCGTACATGGGAGACTAACCCGGCACCTACCAGCAGGTCGCTTTCGTAACCTGCAGTGAAAGCCAATAAAGTTAAATTTGATGGGTTTCCAGATGCTTGGTGTTGTTTGATCAAAGCGCGCACGAAAGCTACCGGGCGTCGGTAAAGCGTCATTCCTCCCAAAGCCAGCATATTACCCGAGTGGATAAGCTCAACAGCTTGCTCCATGGAGATTTGTTTACTCGGCATAACTTGCCTCAATCACCGTTCTGCCATAATTCAGGCATACAGTCTTTCAGTTTATGCAGGCTGGTTATTGCCTGATCGACTGATGGCTCGGTGCCGTCTGTACCAACCAGAACGGTATAAAAACCCATATCGTGTGCGGGAGCAAGATTTCGTAAAGAATCATCGAAAATGACGCAATGGGTTGGATCATCATTTGAAGCAACCAGTAATGCCCTTTGATAAGCAATTTTCTCTGGCTTGCAGGCAAAATCAATTGCCCGAATATCGATGATGCCTTCAAAACAATCCGTAATTCCCAGGATTTTCAAGACTCGATTGGCATGATTAGCATCAGAATTAGTAAATATCCAACGTCTTTGCGGTAAACCGAGCAATAGTTCCCGTAGCGCAGGGTCTGGACGGATGTATTTATTAAGTGGGAGGTCATGGACAAATGCCAGGTATTCATCTGCATCGACCTCATAATTCGCCTGCAAACCACGCAATGTTGTACCGTATTTTTCGAGATAACTTTGTCGTATTTTTACAATTTCCGAGAGTGGTAGATCAATCAGCTTATGCATATACGTATTCATTCGCTCGCGGATTGCATCCCATAAACCACTACTCGGTGGATATAGCGTATCATCCAGATCAAAAAACAGGCTTGTAAAATGCATGGGGGTTATTATACGAGATATTGGAGGAAAAGCATAACCCTTTGTTATATAATATCCCTGTGTCAATTCATTTATTGTCTCCCGAAGTGGCGTCTCAAATTGCTGCAGGTGAAGTGGTCGAACGCCCTGCCTCAGTGGTAAAAGAGCTGTTAGAGAACTCCCTCGATGCCGGTGCAAAACATATTATTGTCCATGTAAGAGAGGCAGGACAAAGGCTGGTGGAAGTCTCGGATGATGGATGCGGGATTCCAGCAGAAGAGCTGGTTCTAGCCGTAGAGCGGCATGCCACCAGTAAATTGACCTCCGCGGATGATCTCTTCAAAATTGATACGCTGGGTTTTAGAGGTGAAGCATTAGCTTCTATCGGTTCGGTGGCAAGGCTGACAATCGATTCCCGGGTAGAAGGTTCACCCACTGGTGCACGGCTTCATGTTGAAGGTGGTCTCGCTGACCCGTTGCAGACAATAGCAAGCCCTGTGGGTACAACAGTACGAGTGGAGGATTTATTCTATAATGTGCCTGCCCGTCTAAAATTCCTTAAGCATCCAACTACTGAACGCAAACATATCGATGAAATGGTCACTCGTTATGCCTTGGCATATCCTGATGTACGCTTCCACCTGTACCAGGATGAGCGACCTGTCCTTTTGACCAGTGGAAACGGCAATCGATCCGAGGTTCTGGCAACACTTTATGGTGTGGAGGTGGCAAAGCAGATGTTGGATGTCCTGGCTGATGAAGATGGTTTATCCCTGACAGGTTTCATCAGCCCGATCAGCCTGACACGGTCAAACCGGCGTGAAATCACCTTCTTCGTCAATGGACGTCCAGTTCAAGATCCTGCGCTTGGCACTGCATTGGTTCAAGCCTATCACACACTGTTGATGGTAGGTAGATATCCACTTTCCATACTCTTCCTGCAATTACCTACTGACACGGTGGATGTGAACGTTCACCCGACCAAGGCAGAAGTGCGCTTTAAAAATGCAGATCTGGTATTTCGGGGTGTTCAACGGGCAGTCAGACGGTCATTATTAGCGCATTCACCCGTCCCTTCGTTGGCGGGGAATCTATACTGGCAGCCTTCACGATCCAGTCAAGGAATGGGTCATCAGATGGATCCTGCATGGAGCATGTCTGGAGACTTCCAGGACGGTGCGGTAACGATCACCCCTGTCGATTCAAACCTATCAGCACAAACCTCACCCAAGCAGGGAAGCATAGCGGGAGTAGGCGTTCCAATCTTGCGCCTGATCGGTCAGATTGCTTCCGCATACCTGGTGGCAGAAGGACCGGACGGGTTGTATTTAATCGATCAACATGCTGCTCATGAAAGAGTATTGTTCGAAAGTTTTATGGCAATCTGGTCTGAATCCAATCGGGTTGGAGAAGAGGGTAGCAACCAACACGTCCCAGCCCAGGTATTGCTGCAACCAGTGAGCGTCGACCTTCCGCCTGCCAGCGCACGATTGATTGAAGATCAACTCCCCAATCTGAACCGGATGGGATTTCAAGTGGAGTTGTTCGGAAAAGGGAGTTTTTTGGTGCGAGCAATCCCATCCCTGTTGGTGGGATTGGACCCAACCGCTGCCCTGGGAGTGATTGTGGAGGATTTCGAAGAAGACGAAACCCCCCTACAAGCCGAAACTGAAGCCAGGATCATCGCCCGGGTGTGTAAACGAGCTGCAATAAAGGCAGGGCAGGCACTCTCTCCAGAGGAACAGAAGGCATTATTAAATGATCTCGAAGCCTGCCAATCTCCTCGCACCTGCCCGCATGGTCGCCCTACCATGATCCATCTTTCGGTGGACCTTTTAGAGCGCCAGTTTGGACGTAGAGGCGCCCGCTGATTCAGGAAACTGTACGCATGCAATCCTTATGGCTTGAACATCAAAAATTGACATTTCGTGAGGATGTTCCGATTCCAGTTCCAGGGAAAGACGAAGCGCTCATCCGCGTCCTTTTAGCCGGCGTGTGCAGCACAGACCTCGAGCTCTTACGTGGTTATTACCCTTTTTCAGGTATACCCGGGCATGAGTTTGTTGGGGAGGTGATGGACTCACCGGATGACCCGAGTTGGATCGGTAAGCGTGTGGTGGGGGAGATCAATATATCTTGTGGAAAGTGTGAAACTTGTAAATCAGGCTCCAATCGGCATTGTGAGAATCGTAAAACATTGGGTATTCATGAATGGAACGGGGCATTTGCGGAATACCTGGTATTACCTCTAACCAACTTGCACGTCATTCCGGCTCACATCCCCGATGAGATGGCAGTTTTTACCGAGCCCGTTGCTGCAGCGCATGAAATACTTGAGCAAACCATAATCCAGTCTACGGATAGAGTCCTGCTCGTCGGTGCAGGCAGATTGGGTCAACTCATAGCTTATGTTGTTCAGGCGACAGGTTGTAAGCTGGACGTTGTTACTCGACACTCAAAGCAGCGTGATTTGCTGGCAATATATCATATTCATCCGATTTCAGCTGATGACATTGGTACTAAAAAGTATGACGTAGTGATAGAAGCAACCGGATCACCGGATGGTTTCAATCTGGCAATGCATTCTGTCCGCCCACGCGGCAGGTTCATCCTTAAAAGTACTTATAAGGGGAATATCGCAGTTAATTTTTCAAAGATTGTTGTGGATGAAGTGACTTTGATCGGCTCGCGTTGCGGATCTTTTGAGCCTGCCTTGCACTTACTGGGAGAAGGAAAAGTGGATCCACGCCCGTTAATTGAGGCAATTTATCCACTTGACCAGGGTACTACAGCTATGATGCATGCTGCCAGACCTGGTGTGTTCAAAGTCCTAATATGCCCAGGGATGCTCAAATCTCCTGATTGATGGGCAGATATACGGTAAAGGTTGTACCTTCACCCATAACGCTGGAAACTTCGATCTTTCCCTTATGGGCTTCAACGATTTTCTTACAGATGGTTAAACCTAAGCCGCTTCCGGTATTTCCTCTTTCCATATTAGGGTGGCGGTAATACCTCTCGAATAGTAGATGCAGGTCTTCATTAGGAATTCCCGGACCATTATCCTGGACAGAGAAGGAAATATCCTTGGAGCTGGTATTTGTCGTGATGTTGACAATTCCTCCCATGTGGCTGTACAACAGCGCATTATTTAACAGATTGAGAATCACCTGCTTTATCTTATCTTTGTCAGCAATTAGTAGCAATGGTTCAGCGGGCAGGTCTAGTGTAATAATTGAACCTTTGCTGTCTGCATGCATTTGCATGACATCCACACTGTCTCTGATCAGTTGGATCAAGTCAAACCTTGCAGGTTTGAATTTCTCCCTGCCTGATTCCAAGCGGGCGTAATCAAGGAAAGAAGTGGTCAAATTTGTAAGGCGGTAGAATTCAGTTTGGATTACCTGATGGATTTGATCGTGTTTTATCTCAGGTAAATCATCTCGCTCGAGCAAGTTGAGTGCTGTGTTCAACGCTGCCAGGGGGGTCCGTAATTCATGTACAAGCTCAGCCACAAGGTCGGTTTGAAGATAGCGCTGGGAGTTATCGAGATAAATTGCGACGTGGTGTGCGAATGAAAAGAGAATCTCCTGATCAAGAAAATCTAAATCTCCATCGCGTTTGTTTGCCACCTCGAGCACTCCAACCTGTTTACCATTAACGGTCATAGGTACAATAAGGGTCGATTTAATTACGATTCCAGGTAGGCTAATTAAATCACCGATGCGATTATCATAAACACTGGCATCATTGATCATCACTGGTTGCTGATTAGAAATAACCCAACCTTCCGCACTGGAGTTGATGGGTAAAGAAAGTTCCCGATACTGAGCATCATTTGCGAAGCTATCTCTTTGTAGATACAGCCTGTGATTGGTTTGATCTGATAAGAATAACCAGGCCTCTCTGGTGTTACATAATTTAGCTGCTGCACCAGAGATGTATTTCAAGATCTGGTCCGTGTTAAGGATTGATTCCAGTTCAAGTAAAACTGTAACCAATTGTTTATAGCGTTCAACTGCGTTAGGTTGCGAAGATTCAACCACTCAGCACCTCCTCGCAAATAAGAGGAAATATTTCTGCCACATCTGCCCTGATGATGACATCTGCACGAACGTCAATATAAGTCTCTGCGTTATTGACGATGATTAGCCGAGCGCTATTATCTAAAGCAAGAATGGGGAGTTTAGCCGATGGCATCACTTCTAGCGAAGTCCCGGCAATCAGCATTAATCCACATTTCCGGCTGGCTTCTTCAGCCTTTACCCAGATTTTTACTGGAAGCTGTTCTTCATAGAGGATCACATCCGGTTTTAGGATGCCACCACAAACATCACAATGAGGTGTTGTGCAATTGCATATATAATCCTGGAGGATTCCCTTAGAAGATACTTGCCTGAAGCATTTTATACAGGTTAAAGTATTTAAAGTACCATGGATCTCGAGTACATTTTTAGTCCCCGCACGTGTGTGTAAACCATCAATATTTTGTGTGATGATTGTGGATATATATCCAGCTTCTTGCAATTTTGCTATTGCTATATGGGCGGGATTGGGTTCAGCAGATAGCATGTGAACAGCCAGCGGATGTAGCCATTTGTAGAAAAGCTCGGGTTCATATCGGAAAGCTGTTAATGATGCCACTTCCATAGGTAAGAAACGTGTCCACAAGCCAATCCCAGGGCTTCGGAAATCGGGTATACCTGAGGGCGTTGAAATACCTGCCCCCGTCAGCGCGACCACTGGGTGCAATTTTTTAATTAATTCTGAAGCGAGATGGATGGTATTTGCGGTATCTTGAGAAATTCTCGTCATTCTTTGGCACGGACATGTTGAGAAATATTATCCGCCAACTTGGCAAATTGCTGCGATGTCAGATTGTCCGGATGTTGAATCACAAGGGGTACATTTGCTTTAGAACATTGATATACCAGCTCGGGTGCAGCAGTAAATACGATACTGATTGGATGCCGATACTCATTTTGAACTTGGGCTAATGAATATTGCATCTCTGTTCTTAAACGGTTGTATAAGACCGTATTTATTCTTCCCTCCCCGAATCCCTTTTTTGCTAATTCATCTACCAATGCCAATGTACGTACAATTGTATTGGGGATCGGCTCCAAAACAACGATGATCTCATTACAATACGCCAATACCTTATCTGTGATCGGCGTAATCCCTGGACCTAAGTCGATCACAACGTGAGAAGCCATGTATGCCAAATGTCTGGCAATCGCTTCGAATTGTTCAATCGCAGTTATATATTTTCCATGTGCAGGATTGTAGGATGATATTAATAATCTGATCCCCGATTTATGTAATAGTAGCTCACCTTCGATCATATCCTGGGTAATATTTTCGGGTGATTGTTGTAATAAGCTGGCTAAACCTTCGGGATTCAAATAACCCAGGTCTAATGCCATGCTTCCTACACCTGGACGAAATTCAGCAATGATAACGTCTTTCTTGGTGCGAACCTGCAGGCTGATACCCAGGTTCAAGGCTAGCGTTGAAACTCCCAATCCACCTTTAACAGACATGACGCCTGTAACATATCCCCGGCTTTGAGATGGGGTTGGTAAGGGAGCAAGTCCTGAAGGTTTTTTACTGCGGGTAAGGACTGCTTTCATATGGGCAAAAAGCTCACGTGGTTGAGTTGGCTTTGTCAGATAATCATCTGCGCCAGCTTCAAACCCTTCCACTTTATCGTCCACCTGAGTTTTTGCGGTAAACATAATGATGGGTATACCGCTTGTAGTTGGGTCAGATCGTAGCTTGCGTGCTACTTCATAACCATCCATTTCTGGCATCATAATGTCGAGAAGGACCAGATCAGGTTTGTCACCTTGACACAGTGCGATTGCTTGAATGCCACTGCTGGCAGCAACGATCCTGTAACCTTGGTGCTGTAACATCAGTCCAACCAATCGCAACGTATCCAGGTCGTCATCAACGATTAGGATTTTTTCTGCCATGCTGGCCACTCCCTAGTGTTTGAGCAATTTCTCACTAATCATACTGGTAAACCATAAAAATGGCAATATAAATTTAGTGATATTTCATTATACGCTATAATTCTTCATACGATGCTTGACAAAATTGTTAATATTTTGCAGAACGAGTGCAAGTTACGGCTCCATGATCTCCTGGTGGTGGGTGTTTCAGGTGGTCCTGATAGCGTATGCTTGCTCCACATCTTGCACCAGGTAGGATATTCCATCTTTGCTGTGCATGTGAATCATGGATTACGATCAGAGGCGGGAGATGAGGCGCAAGAGGTAGAAAAATTCTCCAGGAGTTTGGGGGTTAAATTTTTCTGCCATCAGGTTGATGTATTGAAATTTGCTAGTGAAAACGCGATTTCCATTGAAGAAGCTGCACGGACCCTGCGGTATCGTTCGCTCTTCGAACAGAGCAAAGTTGTTGAATGCAAAAGCTGTCCTGGTGGGTCATAACGCTGATGATCAGGTGGAAACTATCCTGATGCACTTGCTCCGTGGTTCAGGTTTAGTTGGGTTGCGGGGTATTGAATTTCGCACCTTGCCTAATCCCTGGAGTGAGTCTCTCCCTCTGCTGCGTCCGCTATTATCAACCTTCAGGGTGGAAATCCAGAATTATGTGGATACGAATAAACTAAAACCCGTCACAGATCAAAGTAATCTTGAAACTACATATTTCCGGAACCGGGTAAGGCTTGAATTAATCCCGATCCTCGAAAGTTATAATCCAAACATTCGTGAGGTCCTGCTTCGAATGGGAGCAAAACCTGAAGGATGATTACTCAATCCTCCAACAAATCGCTTGTAAGGCATGGGAATCAACCCTGATCGAGCAGGGTGATGGAATCGTTTCGTTTCACACCGCTGATTTTTTAGATTTTCCAGTTTCCATACAACGCTATCTATTACGAATGGCGATTGCACACCATTTGCCTGGATTGCGGGATGTGGGATTTGATTGTATTGAACGGGGGCTGGCACTCCTCGCTGGAGGTAAACCGAGCTCCCAAACTGACCTGGTTGCAGGTATACGCTTGATAAAGGATGGGAAGCAATTCTGGTTAATTACCAGAACAACCAATCTCCCAGGGGAACTCTATCCAAGGATCACTCCTGGCGAGAAGCGCATTTTATTGATCCCATCTACGCTAATGTTATATGATGGTTGGCAGTTGAATGTAGAGGGATTTTTAGATCCGGAATTGGCAAAATTACATTATCAATCCAATACGGACCCATTTCAGGCCTGGATGGATGTCAGTGAGCTGGAATTGCCATTGATTATTCGTGCACGTAAACCGGGAGATCAGATAAAACCGTTTGGTCAATATGATCATACGATTAAAATATCAGATTTAATGATCAATCTTAAGCTGCCAAAACGGGTACGATCTACCTGGCCCCTTGTCTTATCAGGAGAGATAATTCTATGGGTTCCAGGTTATCGTTTGAGTGAGGATGCGCGCGTAAAACAAAACAGCCAGCGAATCGTTCACCTGACGTTAAGCCGGGGGAAAACTACCTAATTTCTGCAGTTTTTGTCTTACTTCACGCCATTGGATCTTTGACAGACCCATTTTTTGGCGAACCTTGTTGGCTTCCATGCCTGATGCGAGATCATTGAGGGCACAGGTCCATCGACACATCTCGAAGGAGAGATGTTTATCTAAACCAGCTTCTTCTCCAAGATCCTCAAGGAGATATTCCAAACGGCGTTGTGACCATGGAAACAACCGATCCCTAAGTTCATACTGTTGTTTATATTCTTCGTATGCATTTACCCAATCATCCGAGATGGCTATCTTCCGTTCTTTATATCGATGTTGTGGGCTTGCGTAGCGCACAAACAGGAGTGGACCAGTGGGTGCATCCATATCGATGTGATTGGGACTGAGTGCAAGACATTCGCTCTTTTTAATCCCTGTTTCTAGCAACATGGAAAGCAGGGCATAATAACGCGCATCAGGCTGAATTGCTTGCCGGTATTTGTTGGCTATATCCAGAACAGATTGAGCTTCTTCTGGTGAGAGAACTTGTGGCAGGGGGCTGATCACAGATTGCTGCAGGACTTTTTCCGCAGGATCAATCAGGATCACCCCATATTGATTTAGCCAGCGGAAAAATGATTTAATTGAGGTGATACGTCTCGCCAATGTTTTTGGGCTGCAGGGGACCCCACGATGTTTTTGCATCCATTCAAGGAAATTGTTAAGCTCATTGGTCGTAATCGCTCCTAAAGGTCGATCGGGAGGCAGGTAACCAGCCAGGAGGAGCATGTCTGCAGCGAAAGCTTTCACGGTATGGGGGGATTTTCCCTGGTCGTTAAGATAAATCCTCCAGGAATTAACAGCAGGGACGAGGGAAGTATGAGCGGTTATCTGGGAGGGGATTTTCGATTCTGTTGACATAAAAACTCCATGTTGGATTGCGCATAGGTTTTTCGTATAGCCGTTATTACTCAGTTTAATGCAAAATCCTGGGTTTGTCAACCAGTTTACGGACACCAGTTTACGGACATCAGTTTACAGAGACGATGACCAAATATTTTATTATAAATTTAGAATGAGCAGGCTCACACAAGTCTAACAATGCTGAGCAGCGAATGGGATTATCCAGCCAGACCGAGCTCGGGAGCAATGCTGCGCATGGCCAGGATTACGTTTGTCACATGCTCCCACAGCTCGATGTCGAATTCTTGAGCAGCTTTGGCTATTTCATCCCGGTTGGCACCTGCTGCAAATGCCTTATCCTTCCACTTTTTCTTAACTGAGCTGGCTTCAAGATCATATAATGAGTGGGAAGGGCGTACTAGCGCGACGGCTGTGATGAGTCCTGTGATCTCATCGCAGGCATATAAAGCTTTCTCCATGCGCGTTTGCCTGGGAACACCTGTATGGTCTGCATGACTCATCACCGCCCGCACAACATCTTCAGGCACCCCTCTTTCTCGCAGCAATGGCGCACCTGCCGATGGATGTTCTTCCAGGGTGGGATGTATCTCCCAATCAAAGTCATGCAATATTCCTGTAATCCCCCAAATGTCCTGGTCTTCACCAAATTTGGTTGCATAGAATCGCATGGCAGCTTCAACGGCTAACATGTGCCTGATCAGGTTTTCATTTTTTACATAATCTCGTACTATAGTTAATGCTTCAGCTCGGTCCATACGTGCTCCTTCGCATTGGAACATATAGAATATGTTTAGATAGTTGTCAGGATGTCACTGGTTGGCTTCGGGGAAGATAGGCTCAGGTTGCCCGAGCACGGGTAAAGGACGCGTAAGGTGGACATCTAAAAATGCAGTCAGAGTTGCCGGGAGCTCGCGTAAGTTCCAGTAAATTAGGGAAGCCAACCTGTATTGACGTTGGTCCGAAGGGACACCAATCGCATTTAACCCCAGCATATTGCAGGTGTAGAGTGCTCGCGGCAAGTGAAAACTTTGGGTGACCAATATCGCCTGTTGGATTTCAAAGATGGCAAAGGCTCGGTAGCAGGTATCATATGTGCGCCTGCCTGCATAATCTAGGACGATGGCGGTATCGGGGACACCCAGAACGAGTGCATAATCCCGCATCGCACCTGGTTCGTTGTAATCAAGATAGCGGTTGTCGCCGCTCATCAGTATTTTTTGGACCTTGCCTGAAAAGAATAAATCCGCGGCAGTAGATATCCGGTCGCGTAGCACGCTGGTAGGGGTTCCATCACGCCATAAACCGGCACCAAATACAATTGCCACTGGTTTCGATGGTGCATCTTTTACGCTGTACACCCGCGGAAACTTGTACAAAGCGGTGATCAACCGTGGCAGGATTAAAATTGCCAATCCCAGACCGAATGTTATTTTTATAAATCTAACGAAACCATTTATGGTCTTTTTCGACACGCGCCAATTCTACCATTAACGCCAATTAGGGAATTCTAGCGTTGTCTTATACATCTCGACTGATAGTTTCCCCTTCCCTATAGCCAACCAAGGGGTTACAATCTTTAAACTATGAATCATAACGATGATGATTACAAAGATGCCCTGGAATACCTGTATAGCTTTGTGGATTTCAGCTTACAAAAAGCAACAACTTATTCACCTGCCAGGTTTAAGCTGGAACGCATGCAAGCCTTGGTCGAAGCATTGGGAAATCCCCAGCAAGCTTATCCTATTATTCATGTCGCTGGCACCAAAGGCAAGGGCTCGGTTTCGGTACTTTGTGCCAGCGCTTTGCTCGCGGCTGGATATAAGGTTGGGTTGTATACCTCTCCGCATCTGGATGATTATGCAGAGCGGATTCAAATCAATGGCGAATTTATCTCCCATGCAGAGCTGGCTGATTTAGTCGACGAAATTAAACCGTTTGTTGCCGCCATCCCTGAGTTAACTACATTTGAGATTACCACTGCTCTAGCATTCATGTATTTTGCGAAGCAAGGGGTATCTGCAGGTGTCATCGAGGTTGGTTTGGGAGGTCGTTTAGATGCCACGAACGTGGTAATCCCTGAAGTGAGCGTGATAACTTCTATCTCTTATGATCACACGCATTTATTGGGAAATACACTCGCTGAGATCGCTGGCGAAAAAGCTGGCATTATAAAACCCAATATACCTGTGGTCGTTGCACCTCAGGAAGAAGAAGCCCGTTTGGTGATTGAACAGGTGGCTCGTGATCGATCATCACCTCTGCTACAAGTTGGGCGTGATTTATTATTCGAGGAGGTCTCACACTCTCTGGAAGGTCAAAAGCTTAGGGTTTGGTCACCTGGACAAGGCAAACAAAACTCTAGTTTATTATCTATCCCACTCTTAGGACCCCATCAGGTAGTAAATGCTGCGACCGCGTATGCGAGCTTGGATAGTTTTCGCCAAAAGGGATTCAATATCGATCAGGATGAGATTATAGAGGGGTTTGACAAAGCATTTTGGCCAGGTCGTTTTGAGATCATTCAAAATTCACCCCCCGTAATCCTCGATTGTGCTCACAATCGTGATTCTGCATCCAAATTACGCCTTACATTGGAGGAATATTTCCCAGGCAAGCCTGTAGTCAACTGGTTTTTGGAGCCTCTGAAGACAAGGATATCCAGGGAATGTTTGTCGAATTGCTCCCTGTGGTCAAAGAATTATTTCTGGTTAAGTCATTTCACCCACGTGCCATTGAACCATCAAAATTGGTGGATATGGTTGAGTCATTTGGCGAACAAGGTACATATTACTTACCATATCCCCGATGCATTGGAAAAAGCCATCCAGCTCGCTGGAAAAGAGATGGTTGTGCTGGTGACCGGGAGTATATTTGTTGTGGCAGAAGCGCGCAAATATTTGGAGAGAATAGCAAATATCAGGAGATATTAATGAAGGACAGTGATTGGTATTACCACGATGATGATGACGATTTTGGAGAAGCAGTCCATCGTCGAACAGAAGAATTATATAAAGTTCCTGATGCATCAACCGACCCGGATGGGTTGATTGAGTGTCCGGTCTTGCCATTGCGTGACTTGGTGATCTATCCACATATGGTTGCTCCGGTTTTTGTCGGCCGCGAAGCTTCATTGCTTGCCATTGAAGAAGCCCAGATGGATAACCACACCATGATCGCCCTATCACAGCGCGATTCAACCATAGATAATCCTCGCTTGACGGATTTCCTGCCGATTGGTGTGGAAGTGGCAGTTGGACGGCTGGTGAGCATGCCCGATGGCTCAAGTTCAGCCCTTGCTCAAGGGCGTAGAAGGTTGGAGGTGGTTGAATTCACCCAAAACGAGCCATTTATGGTTGCCAGAGCACGTCCATTGTATGAAACTACCCGTTTGGATCGCGAGACGGATGCAACCATGCGCACAGCATTGGAGCTGTTTCAGAAATGTGTGCAGCTTAATCGCAGCTTACCTGATGAAGCTTATTTGTATGCGTTGAATATCGAGGAGCCAGGCTGGCTGGCAGATATGGTTGTGACAACAATCGCGCCGGCAATGGAAGAACGCTTGAAGTTATTGCAAGCGCTTGACCCTTCTGAACGGTTGAAACAAGTAGTTGCATTATTGGCTCAAGAAGTAGATGTGCTCGAGTTGGAGGATCAAATCCACACCCGCGCCCAGAGTGAAGTTGATCGTTCTCAGCGGGAGTTTTATTTGCGTGAGCAATTGCGGATTATTCAAACAGAGTTGGGAGAATCAGACCCTTGGGTACGAGAGATTTCAGAATTACGTAAACAAGTGGAAGGTATCTCTTTGCCTGAAGAGGTCATGCTGCGGGCATTAAAGGAAATTGATCGGTTGAACCAGATGCCACCAATGTCCCCAGAGGTAGGTATCATCCGGACATATATTGATTGGATCCTGGATCTACCTTGGACGACCACTACTGAGGATAATCTGGATGTGCCCCACGCTTCTGAAATCCTGGAAACCTATCATTATGGGCTTCCCCGTGCCAAGGATCGCATCCTGGAGTATATTGCCGTCAAGAGTTTAAAACCCAAACATTCCAAACAACCTATCTTGTGCTTCGTGGGTCCACCCGGCACGGGTAAAACCTCCCTGGGTCGCTCAATCGCTGAAGCTTTAGGGCGTAAATTCGTGCGCTTGTCACTAGGAGGGGTAAGGGATGAGGCCGAGATTCGTGGGCACCGGCGAACTTATATTGGTGCCCTTCCGGGGAGGATATTACAAACCATGCGGCGGGCAGGGACAATCAACCCACTTTTTATGTTGGATGAAGTGGATAAATTGGGACAGGATTTCCGTGGTGATCCTTCTTCTGCCTTGTTAGAAGTGCTTGACCCGGAACAGAATCACGCTTTTTCCGATCATTACCTTGAATTAGCTTATGATCTTTCCAAGGTGATGTTTATTACCACTGCCAACTACACCGGGCCAGTTCCATCTGCCCTTCTCGACCGTATGGAAGTTATTGAGTTTCCAGGTTATATCGAGGAGGAAAAACTGGAAATCGCCCATAGATTTTTGCTTCCTCGCCAGCTTGAAGAAGCAGGATTGGACGAAGATAAGGTTAAATTCCAGGATCAGGCACTCCAACGTATCATCCGTGAATATACCTATGAGGCTGGTGTGCGGAATTTTGAGCGTGAGATTGGGATGGTTTGCAGGAAGCTCGCACGCACAAAAGCTGAAGGGAAATCCTATTCCAGGCGGGTTACTCCGTCTGCAATGGAAAAATTTCTCGGACCACCCCAATTTTTTAACCTGGAAGCTGAGCGTAAAGATGAAGTGGGGGTCGCTACCGCCATCGCCTGGACAGAAAATGGTGGTGAGATCATGCCTGTGGAAGTCTTACTGATGGACGGGAAAGGAAATATGCAGATTACCGGACAAATTGGTAATGTGATGCAAGAATCTGCTCAGGCAGCGCTCTCTTACTTAAAGTCTCGCTCACGTCAATTCGGGATTGATCCAAAAATCTATGAAGATTTGGATATCCACATCCATATTCCGGAAGGAGCCATCCCAAAGGATGGTCCCAGTGCAGGGATCACCATTTGTACGGCGCTGATTTCGGCATATACCGGGCGTGAGGTAAGGAAAGATGTGGGCATGACTGGTGAAATCACCTTGAGAGGACATGTTTTGCCTGTGGGAGGGATTCGTGAAAAGGTCCTTTCAGCGCACCGTTCAGGGCTTAAAACGGTGATCCTGCCGAAACGGAATGCCAAGGATCTGGTTGATGTTCCCAAACGGGCAAGGAATGAATTGCAACTCGTCCTGGTGGATCATATTGATCAAGTTCTCGAGGTAGCGTTAAGACCGTCAAAACCGGAAGCCAGCCATCGTCGGCGCGTCTCAAAGAAACCCAAGGTGATTATCGAAGAGGTCGTGGTCAATCCAATTCCAGAAACCAATTCTTGATCGCCAAAGTCTTTGAGGAAGCGCTCGCTAAGCCCGCTATAATTTAAGCCGTTCATACAACCTGGGAACTTGCTCAGCGATTACTTTAGGGTCACAACGCCATTCGAACTCAGCACCAACACCCCCATATTCGAATGCTAGCAGCCAGGGTGAACTCCATTCACCGGAGCGAATGTGCGCAAGTACCCAATCCAACCAATTCCAATCTTTTTCCAAGATCGACAGGTGGTCCATCCATTGACCTTCAAGTTTATGGATACCAGCAAAATGCATTTCCTTTACCTTGTGTACAGGCAATCGGGAAAAATATTCCTTCGGTTCCATATCCAAATACGTCGCAGTAATGATCGCATGAGAAATATCCAATAACAAACCACAGCCGGTTTCCTCAACAATCCCAGTGATCAAATCTGGCTCGACACAAGGTCGCAATGTTTTTCCCAATCCACCGCGATATGGCGAGTTCTCAACAATCACCCTTTGTGCACCAAAGCGCTCAACCACGCTCCACACATCAGCTACCATTACTTTGTACACCTGCTTGATATCTGATTCCTCGGTAGTATCTATTGATATAGTAGGAAAGTGTTTCTGCCTGGAATCCAGGTGAAGATTGATATACGGGGTGCCCGTGGTATGTGCCAGGTTATCAACCTTCTTCCAATCCACCTCATCGAGGCCTCCATTACCTGCCTCCAACGTAAAATGTACTGCCACAGGCAGGAGCATTTTGGCTTCATCGATCATCCACTCCCAATCAGGAGTTTTAAAAAAATCGGGCTGGATGCAACCGGCTTGGACTAATTGTGCAGCTGGAAGTGAGTAATTGATTGCCAGGTTCATCGATCAGGGACACTCGTTTGCTACATGTTCGTTGAACGTTTCAGCAAACAGGTGGAGTCCGGAACCATCGCACGCCGAGCGGAAGTAGTAGTAAGGAGTCTGTGCGGGGAAAGCAACGGCTCGTAATGCCTCCAGTCCTGGGTTGGAGATCGGTCCTGGTGGAAGACCGGGATATAGATATGTGTTATATGGCGAGTCAACCTGCAAGTCTTGCAGGGTGAGAGGGTTCGTCCACCAGGTACTTTGGCTTGTGTTATACCCCAATGCGAACTGGACGGTTGGATCGGACGCCAGGACACTTCCTGAATTTAGCCGGTTGTAGAATACCGATGCAATCATTGGCATCTCTTCTTCCACAACAGCTTCACGTTGGACTATAGATGCCAGGGTTGTTGCCTGGCAAAGATCCAGGCCTTGGATGTTGAAACCATTTCGAATCTCAGCGCTCACTTGGGCTTCGAAATTCATCAAGACTTGTGGAAGCAATTTATCCATTGTGGTTTCTCGTGGAAGGGTGTATCTATCCGGGAATAGATAGCCTTCCAGTGAATTTTCGGTCTGGCAGACTGAGAAGCTGTAACCTTCTGTGTGACTTCGTACGGCTTGTAGAAATTCTTCAGAAGGTATCGTTAAACCGGAGGTCGAGAGCGAGTTGGCAATTTCCTCGATGCGCCACCCCGCTAGGATGGTCAAGTCGACATTGGGGGATATAGACGATTGCATGGTTGTAGCGATCTGAATAGCCGACATCGCCGGGCTGAGATGGTATTCCCCTGCTTGCAGGCGCGTGTCCAATCCAGTGAATTGGAGATAACTGCGGAACACACCCGGATTGGATATTAAACCAGCTTCCCAAAGCTTACCAATAATGGATGGTACCGATTCCCCTTGGTCGATTGTGATCTTGATTTCAGCTCCCTCAGGATTGGTAGGTGAGGTCAGATGCTCAGATTGCAGCAGGATCAATACAGAAAGGTATAGGCGTTGGGTGGGGTTTATTTCGGGGGAGGGGGAACCGACGATATGTTCAGCTTGATTGATGACGAATTTTGTAAGGAAAATTCCCAAGAGGACAACCAGACACATAAGTATGATGAAAGTAAGCAAGCAGGTTTTACTTCGGGAGCGGTTGTGTTGTTGTGACATCCTATGTACTCGCCTTTGTATCCAGGTAAGATTGTAGAATAATGGTTGCTGCCATGTCGTCTAAATGACCACGGCGCTTTCGTCGGGTGGTGCCCATCTCAATGCGAGCTTGTCGTGCTTCCTGTGTGCTGAAGCTTTCGTCCCACATCGTTACCGGCAAATCACAATATTCACCAATTGCTTCAGCCAGGCGGTCTGCACGCAGGCTTTGTGGCGTGATTGACCCTTCTGCATCGAAGGATTTACCCATCACGATCAATCCAACCTGGTACTGTGAAGCAAGCTGTGCGATTGTAGCTGCATCCTTTGGACGCGAGATGTGTTTTAGAACGATCAGCGGGTTGGCAATCGTTCCACTCGGATCGCTGATGGCAATACCGATATTTTTTTCTCCGGGATCGATGGCTAATATTCTCATTGGGTAGCTGGCCGGATGACCTGGATGCGCAAGGGCAAAAATGGTAGTAGCGGCCACCATTTGGGTGTGAGCGAGATTCGTATTTCCCTTACTTCGGGTAGGGATTCATGGAGGCGATTCGTGGCGCTTGAAACTGATTTCCCTTTTATCTGGTCAATCACCTGGCTCATTGGAATATTTGCTTGGATTTTACGCTCAGCAAGCATACTCCAATGAGTACTGCCATCTGCCCCAAGAGTAGAAATTGATATGTGTGAAAACACGTATGTGTTCGGGATAGGTGAATAGTCCGTGGAATTGTTGGCGTCCATGATCGGCGTCACCAGGTTGCGCAAGGATTCTCCAGAAACGACCTGGATTTGAAATTGGAGGCGAAGATAAAGGCTGAGCGCTTGGCCTGGTTCTCCAATTGGGGGGCTAAATTTTTCCTCGATCACTTTCATGATTTTTTGGCTAGATGAGATCGGAGTATCATTGTTGGATAGGCCAGACTGCAGTTCTGCCAATGCAACTTGTTTTAATTTGCTTTCAAGACGTTCTCGCAATAATTTGAAGTCCTGTGTGCTTGGGGCTGGTACGGAAGCATTCGTTCCTCCATGCGTAGCGTTAGGATTGGTTACGTTCATATCCAACCTGATCTGTCCTTCAATTACCTGAAGTGTGTCTGCAGGCAGGTTCCCAGATGTTCCCGGCTCTGTTGCCTGAGCGCTGAGGATAACGGACTCACCAGGCGCAACAACGATTAACTCCTTCGATGACGTGGAAAAACGTACAGGATCGATACCTATTGTGGTCACAATAGTACCTGTGGGAATATTGACCATATGATCTGAAATGTTCGTAAACCTGAGGTCACCTTGTGCTTCCTGATTCGGAATGATCATTGTGCTGCTTACAATCTGGCTATCATGTCCCTCGACAATCACCTCCCGGCTAAAAGTCGGTAGACTCCCAGCGGATAGGTCGATTTTGGTAAAGGACGGATCTGCAAACCCTGAGAAGATCATTGATTGGCTCTCTACCTGTGGGGTTAGGACAACCGTGGCACTCGGCAATATAAAAATTCCCAATGCTAACACTGCCACCCCACTTACAAGGAAACTTAGGATACGTACCCATGCATGGTCCAGCCAGGCAGCCGGTTGTGGCTGGATCAATTGACGCAGGTTTTCAAGGTTGAGCTGTTGATCATTTTTGCGAAGATCGATATTTCTGTGTTTATCAACCTGCCAGGGGGTCCTTTGAGCGCGTTGGAGACTGCTAAATACCGGAATGCCTACCTGTTGAGCAATAAAGCGAACCTCTGAAATATGAGTGACCAGTGCAAGCTGAGCTCCAAGCCTGTTAGCATAGCGGTTAATGAGATTAAGCTCAAGCTGGTGGTCAAGCTGGTTAACCTGGTTCGGCCAAACCAGAAGGATGCGTCCGGTTTGACTCCAGCTCATCTTATCTCGAACTGAAATCGTATCGTCATTTTTATTAAGCCGGATTATTTGGGTTTTCACGCCAACCTGTATCTCGCCCGGTTTGACTGGCTAATGAATTCTCAATTCGAATAGACAGTTTGGCGATTGGTTTCGATCAAAGATAAAATCAGGATGATCCCAAAGTGACTGCTAATGTGTACACCTTGGTTTGAAGAAAATTTTCATGCACGGATATTTTCCTTCACCCAGGTCACCACACTTTCTAATACTGCATCCAATCTGGTAGCATCTCTTCCACCTGCCTGCGCAAGGGTCGGTCTACCACCACCTCCGCCTCCTAGAGGTGTAACAACGTATTTAACCAGCGCAACGGCATTCAGTCCACGTGCGAGAAGATCTTCTGTGATGGCGGCAATAACAGTTGGACGCCCATCTTTAACACTCCCAAGCACTGCGACGCCTTGCGCCGGGTATTGCTGGCGGAAGCGGTCCACCATTTGACGTAATGTCTCCGCGTCTGCGTCGTTTAATCTGGCTGCAAGCACTCTAACACCATTCACGATACGGGTTTGTTCCAGTTTTTGGGTGAATTCATCAGACACCAGGGTTTGGCGCAAGCTGGCTAGCTGTTTGCGTGTGTTACTTAGCTCGTCCTGCAGGATGGTTATCTTTTCCGGTAGAGCTTCTGCGGGGCTATCTAATAGGCTTGCTGATTGATTAACGATATTGAACCGATTTTGAATGAGTTCGTAAGCCTTTCGCCCGGTCACGGCTTCAATGCGTCGGATACCCGCAGCGACGCTTCCTTCACTGATGATAAGGCAGATGCCTATCACCCCGGTTTCTCCTACGTGTGTGCCGCCACACAGCTCATAAGAAAAGGGTTCCTCTCCACCGATGGTGATCGTGCGCACCGTCTCGGAGTACTTCTCACCGAATAGAGCCATCGCCCCTTCCGAGATAGCCTGTTGTAAGGGCTTAAGCGTGGTCTTAAGGGGGTAATCACCCAGGATATAACGATTTACCCCAGCTTCTATCTGTGAGAGCTGGCTTGGGGTAACGGCAGCAGTGTGGTTGAAATCGAATCGCAAACGGTCGGGTTCAACCAGCGAGCCAGCCTGTCGTGCATGCTCACCAAGCACTCGGCGTAGTTCAGCATGTAAAAGGTGCGTCGCAGTGTGGTTGCGCATGATATCCATGCGCCGCTGGGTGTCGATGGAGGCAATTGCATCATCGCCGACGTTAGGATTACCTTTAGTGACTTTCCCGACGTGCACAATGACACCAGCGGCTGGTTTGCGCATATCCATTACTTCGATTTCCCAGCTGCTATCCGCGGCATGAATCCTGCCAGTATCTGAGACCTGCCCACCGGATTCGATGTAGAAGCATGTCTCTGGAAGTATGACTTCGATCTCATCACCCAGAATTGCACTCTGAATCGATGCCCCATGACGAATGATCGCTAGAAGTTTTCCAGAAACTTCCATTCGGGTGTATGGATCGTAGATGACGCCCGTTGTCGGCAAGCTGCCCTGGCTTTCCAGGGTTTGTGCCAGTTTTTGATAAATTTCTATATCTTCACCCCCCAGCTCACCCATCGCTTTGCCCGCACCTGAAGCCAAACGATGCTCATCCATGGAATTGTTAAATTCAGCTTCATCTACCTCCAGCCCGCGTTCTCTGGCAATGTCACGTGTGATCTCAAATGGCATTCCGTAAGTGGTGTATAAATCAGCGGCTTTAACACCAGAAAGGACTGTCTGGTTGGATGATTTAACTTCGTCCAATAAATCGTCAAGCTGAGCGGTTGCACGGTCCAGTGTGCGTTGGAATTGTTCTTCTTCCCTGGTTATCGAGAGCAGGATCGATTCTCGATTGCGTTTTAGCTCTGGATAAAAATCACCATAATTATTGATCACAACATCTGCCACATTAGAGAGAAATGGCTCTCGTAGACCGATCTTGCCACCAAAGCGATAAGCACGGCGAATGATCATACGGGTGATGTAATTACGTCCGAGGTTGCCTGGCACGACACCATCTGCAATCAGAAAAGCAGCGGCCCTGGCATGGTCAGCTATCACACAGTAGGAGGTGAAGTTCGCTTCACGTTGTTCATCTGTTTGACCGGTGAGACTTTGGGTGGTTAATATCAATGACCAAAGCAAGTCAGTGCGATAATTGGAATCCACATCCTGAAGTACTGAAACGATGCGATCAAAACCCATGCCCGTATCCACATGTTTGGCAGGCAGGGGTTCAATATGGGTCGGGCTGAGGCGGTTATATTGAATAAAAACCAGATTCCACAGCTCTAAAAAGCGTGAGCAATCGCCATTCACCTGGCATACATGCCCAGGGATGCCTTGTTTTTCACAGTATTTGGGACCTCGATCCACGTGGATCTCACTGTCAGGTCCGCAGGGACCAGTTTCAGCCATTTCCCAAAAGTTATCTTTGCGCCCAAAAAATAATATATGCGTCGGATCTATCCCGGGTTGTTGGCGCCAGGCTTCAGCAGCTTCGTCGTCCTGAGGTATATCACCCTTGTCATCACGAAATACTGTTGTCCATAAGTTTGCCTTGGGTAACCGCCAGACTTCGGTGAGCAGCTGCCACGCCCATGCGATGGCTTCTTTTTTATAGTAATCACCAAATGACCAGTTTCCCAACATCTCAAAGAAGGTGTGATGGATACTGTCGCGTCCAACATCTTCAAGATCATTATGTTTGCCTGCTACGCGCATGCACTTTTGAGAATCAGTAGCCCGCGTGTACGGTCTTTTATCGATTCCAAGAAACACATCCTTAAATTGCACCATACCTGCATTCGTGAACAGCAAGGTTTGATCTCCTCCCGGAACGAGTGAAGCGGAAGGAACAACTGTATGACCGTGCTCAACGAAGAAATCAATAAACTCTTGTCGGATTTGAGTGCCAGATGGTTTCTTGGAATCCATTCAATTTCCTATTTCACTATAGCTCAGATGTGCAATTTGGGCAGCGCGTGGCAGGGATGGGGATCGGGGTGAAGCAATGTGGGCAATCCTTCGTCGTTGGGTCAACCGGAGCGGGTGCTTTTTTCATGCGATTGATCTGGCGGACGATCAGAAAAATAATTAACGCGACAATTATGAAATCAATAATGGTGTTAATAAAAACGCCATAATTTACTGTCGCAGCTCCAGCAGCTTGAGCATCTGCAAGTGAAGCATATTTTGTTCCATTCAGTGAAATGAACAAGTCGGTGAAATTTACGTTGCCTAAAAGTTGGCCGATCAGTGGCATGATGACGTCATTGACTAAAGATGTGATGATCTTACCAAATGCTCCACCGATGATTACGGCAAAGGCAAGATCAATCATGTTCCCTTTGAATGCAAATTCTTTAAATTCTTTTATCATTGCATTTTCCTCCATTTTAGAATGATATTAATGTCCTAATTATACGCAAGATTACCAATTCGTGATTAGGTAACTTTCACGTCTCATTAGATGAAAAGTTGTCGATGGTTTAAAGAGGACGAGGATTCTGGTCATCGAAGGAGATACCTGGTTTGTCTGAATTTAGGCTGTGAGATATAATCCTTTCGTTATTCAATCTTTAGTTCGCCTGAGAAGGTCGGATGAAAACTACCTCAAATACACGGAGCAGGAATGGCTATCTCTACTTTGCCGTGTTTTGCTCTGGGATGACCAGTCTGGCAATCGAATTTGGGGCTTCCCGTTTGTTGGGAAACACCTTCGGAACCAGTAATCTGGTTTGGGCAAGTATTATTGGCTTGATCCTGATCTATCTGACCGTAGGGTATTTCATCGGCGGGCGCTGGGCGGATCGATCACCCAAACCTCAAACCATGTACGGAGTGCTGGCCTGGGGAGGGTTCACATCGGGATTGGTGCCATTTATTGCTCGCCCGGTATTACGCCTGGCTGCAGATGCATTCGACCAGCTGCAAGTGGGTATTTTGTTTGGTTCATTTTCAACTGTGCTGATTCTGTTTATTGTGCCAGTGACATTGTTAGGCACGATTTCACCCTTTGCTATCCGTTTAGCCATCGTCGATTCCCGGCAGGCTGGTCGCATCTCTGGCCAGATTTATGCAATCTCAACTCTCGGCTCTTTCATTGGTACTTTCTTGCCAGTGTTGGTGCTGATACCGCTCGTAGGGACGACCTATACTTTTCTGGCATTCAGCATTTTCCTGACCCTGGTGGCATTGATCGGCAGGCTTACAACCACAGGCTGGCAGCATACGATCACATGGCTATGGATGCCTGTTGTGCTTTGTGTGTTAGGGGCCGTATGGGGGAGGGGGCCGATTAAAAAGACTGCTGGTGAAATATTTGAGAAGGAATCGGCGTATAACTACATTCAGGTTATCGAAAAGGATGGCTATCGCTACCTCCGTTTGAATGAAGGGCAGGGGATCCATTCGGTTTGGAATGCAACCAATCTAAACTACGGAGGTCCTTGGCAGGAATTTCTGGCTGCTCCATTTTTCAATCCCCCACCTTACCAGTTGGGGCAGGTAAAAAACATGGCAATCGTTGGGCTGGCTGCTGGAACGGTTGCCAGGCAAGCATCGTCAGTGTTTGGAGAAATTCCGATCGATGGATTTGAGATTGATCCAGCCATCATTGCTGTCGGACAGAAGTACTTTGACATGAATATGCCGAACTTGAATGCCATAGGTCAGGACGGTCGTGTGGGTTTGGAGCACAGTAGTATTAGCTATACTATCATCGCCGTGGATGCTTATCGCCCGCCCTATATTCCACCGCATCTGGTCACCCAGGAATTCTTCCAGGTAGTAAAAAATCATTTATCTGCCGATGGTGTGATGGTAGTCAATGTGGGTAGGTCTCCCACGGACCGTACATTGGTTGACCAGATTGCCAGCACGATCCAGACTGTATTCCCATCGGTATATGTCTCTGATGTCCCCGAATCGTTTAATACCATGATCTATGCTACCATGCAGCACACTCAATTCACCAATCTGCAAGCAAACCTGGACTTTCTCCTTACGAAGGCCGGTATCTCCGAGTTACTCTTGGAGTCTATGCGAGTCGTGTTGGACAATGTCGGCCTACACCTCCAATGGGAGTGGTATATACCGATGATTGGTCTCCCATCGAATGGGTGACAAATTCCATGGTATTAAGTTATGTTTTATTTGGAGATCTGGAAGAGATTGGACATTAATCGCAATGCAGGTATTCCGGCAGTTACAAAGGTCTCGTAATGAAATCTTTCGTTAAATTTTTATCCTGGTTAGTCGCAATAATACTTCCAGTCGTTATAGTTTTATCAATGGTTAGATTGGTGATCAATCCATGGTACCTGGAGTTTGAGTACCGCACTCCGGGTTTTCCAGCAGACAGGTATGGCTTTAACCTGCAAGACCGTTTGAAATATGGAAAAATTGCTGTTGAATATTTAAAAAATTCAGCAGGCATTTCATTCTTGGGCGACTTACGATTTCCTACAGGTCAGCAAACACCAGAGCTTTCATGTCAATTTATGAGCGATTGTTCCCACTTGTATAATGATCGTGAGCTGGAGCACATGCTTGATGTCAAGAATGTAGTCAAAGGTGCAATGGTGGTTCTGCAAATTGGCTTTGCGCTCCTGGTTGTTCTGGCAATCTGGGCTTGGAGGGGAAAATGGGTGGAACCTTATTTGAAAGGTATGCAGCGCGGTGGAATGATGGTTCTCGTATTAATTGGACTGGTGATTCTTTCCGTCCTGGTTGCATTCGACACCTTATTTGTCATCTTCCATGAAATATTTTTCAAAACCGGCACCTGGACTTTTTACTATAGCGATACCCTGATCCGGCTTTTCCCCGAGCGTTTTTGGCAGGATACATTCCTCATGGTGGGTGGTCTCTCCGTTGGGTTAGGTTTGCTCTTCTTTTTTATGGTCCGGAGTATCCTACATAAACAAAAAAGGTGATTTACCGAACCAAAAATCCCACCAGTCATGATGGGATTTTTTTGGTTCAACAGGTTATCGTTATTTACTAAATATACAATTTCCTGACAGCATCTCAATCTCAAGTAGCTTAACAACAAATCTGCGGATAAAGCGCATTATCATCGCCTGATCCTGGGCTGGCTAAATGAAGATTGGATCGAACGCCATGCAGGTTACCTTCGTCATTTGTGGATTGAATCAGTAAAAATTTGTCCTATTGTGAGTGAAAAAATTCCTCACTTCGCTTTTCCCTGGTTGGCTACCGCTTCAGCAGCTTTTCGTACTGCTTCAGGGTCACCCAGGTAGAAACTTTGTACCGGATGTAAGTCAATATCCAGCTCATAAATCAATGGGATGCCGGTGGGGATATTAAATTCAACGATTTCGTTGTCTGGGATATGATCCAGGTATTTCACAAGCGCACGCAGGCTGTTACCATGTGCGCAGATAATGACCCGTTTTCCAGTTTTGACTGTAGGGGCAATGGTGCTGTGCCAATAGGGTAACATGCGTTTGACTGTATCCTTTAAACATTCAGTGCGCGGTAGCTCAGCATCCGAGAGTGTTTCATAGCGCCGATCAAAGCGTGGATGACGTGGATCCTCCAGCTCGAGCGCAGGAGGTTGAATATCGTAACTGCGTCGCCAAATCTTTACTTGGGCTTCGCCGAATTTTACAGCCATCTCTGCTTTGTTTAATCCTTGCAATGCACCATAGTGCCGTTCATTCAACTGCCATCCGTTAATCACGGGTAACCACTCCAGGTCCATCTCTTCCATAACAATCCAGAGTGTTTTAATGGCACGCTTGAGAACAGATGTGTATGCAAGGTCAAACGTATAGCCACCCTCGCGTAATAGTTTTCCAGCCTCGCGTGCTTCAGTCTCCCCTTGCACGGTCAAACCAACATCGGTCCAACCAGTGAAGCGATTTTCGAGGTTCCAGGTGCTTTGTCCATGCCGTAATAAAACCAGGGTATATGCGGGATTCATTTTTTTCCTTTATATGTCGATATAATAAACGTCCTCGCGACATTTAGACCTTCGGTTAGAAAATCTAAATGCAAGAGGACGTTATAGTAGAGGTATTGTTTCTCTTAATTGAGCAGAAATTACCGAATTGCCTGCTCAGTTTCCGGATCGAACAGTTGCATGTTGCCCATGTTGAACACAACCTGCGTCCTTTGGCCCATAGTGGCTTTCGTGCGTGGGTCCACCCGAGCAACAAAGTTATGTTCACCCGTCGTTACGTATAATTGGATCTCATTGCCCATCAGCTCGGTCACATCAACCATGCCTTCAACTGGCTGAGGAATGATCTCTGGTGGCAGATAATGGGGATCCTGGATATCTTCAGGTCGAATGCCCATAATTACTTGTTTGTCAGTGTATTTCGAATAGGTTTCAAGGCGTGAGGTGGGTACCTCAACTTTGAACGAGCTCCCATCCACGTACAGCTTGCCATCACCGCGTACCAGCTTCGTCTTGAAGAAGTTCATTGCGGGAGAACCGATGAAACCAGCCACAAACAAGTTGTTTGGATGGTCATAGAGTTGTTGCGGAGTATCCACCTGTTGTAACAGACCTTTATTGATCACTGCAATCCTTGATGCCATGGTCATGGCTTCGATCTGATCATGTGTAACGTAAATAAATGTTGTTTGCAGCTGTTGGTGGAGTTTGCTCAGCATGGCACGTGTTTCCACACGTAACTTTGCATCCAGGTTTGAGAGGGGCTCATCAAACAAGAAAACCTTAGGCTCGCGCACGATTGCCCGTCCAACTGCGACCCGTTGGCGCTGCCCACCGGAGAGCTGGCGGGGTTTCCGATCCAATAAGTTTTGTATGCCAAGGTTTTCAGCTGCTTTGGTTACCCTATTTCTGATTTCTTCTTTAGGCGTTTTGCGTAATTTCAAGCCAAATGCCATGTTGTCGTACACACTCATGTGCGGATAAAGCGCATAGGATTGGAATACCATGGCGATATCTCGATCTTTTGGAGCCACATCATTCACCACCCGGTCGCCAATTAGGATGCGCCCATCTGTGATCTCTTCCAAACCAGCAAGAAGACGTAAAGCTGTCGTCTTACCACAACCGGAAGGGCCAACTAAAACTAAAAACTCCTTGTCTGCGATGGTAAGACTCAGGTTTCCCACCGCGGTGACATCTCCGAAACGTTTTGTAACATTTTCGTACGTGACACTTGCCATAAGATTTTCTCCTTTCAGTGGAATATAGTGGTTCAATTATAGCCCTCGTTTTCAAAAAATACAATCTCCAGGTGAGTAAACTTATCTTTTCTCTTGCCTATTTCCATAGCTCATACTAGAATGAAGGACGGAGCGCGAATGGCAAAAGCTGAAGACATTACCCCGATACGTAAGCAATACTTGGAGATTAAGCGTCAGTATCCGAATGCCATCCTTTTTTTTCGACTGGGGGATTTTTATGAAACTTTCGACCAGGATGCTGAGATTGCAGCTCGCGAGCTGGATATTGTTTTAACCTCCCGACCGGTTGGAAAAGGAGTAAGAGTGCCTCTGGCGGGAATTCCCCATCATGCGGCGGAGAATTACCTGGCTCGTTTAATCGAACGCGGATTCCATGTAGCCATTTGTGAGCAGGTTGGTGACCAGCCAGCGAAAGGGATTTTCCCTCGTGAAGTAGTGCGTGTTGTTACTCCCGGTACACTCATGGAGTCCGGGTTGTTGCCTTCAGACGCTAATAATTATTTAGTCTGTGTGCAGGTAAGGGATGACCATGCAGGTGTTGCTTACGTGGATATTTCTACGGGTGAATTCGCGGTCACAGAGTTAAACAGTGATGATATACAGGTCACATTACGTGCGGAACTGTCCCGGCTTCATCCAGCTGAAATTTTGTACCCAGATATCATACAGCTACCGGAAGGTATATCCAGCCATTTCACTGCTTGGCCAGCCTGGCATTTCGAATCCGATCGTTGCCAGGACGCACTTTTGAAGCATTTTGAGGTTGCATCACTGGATGGTTTTGGGTTACGCGGGATGATATTGGCTGTAGAGGCTGCTGGGTCTATCATCCAGTACCTGATGGATACCCAACCGGCTGCTCTCAAGTTATTGAGCAGCTTGAATACCTATTCCACATCGGATTTCATGAATTTGGATGCCTCTACACGACGAAACCTTGAGCTGACTGAGACGATTCGGGATGGGAACGTTCAGGGCAGCTTGTTGGGTGAGCTTGATCGTGCGATTTCACCCATGGGTAAGCGTTTGATTAGGCAATGGGTGAGCAAACCATTACTGAATGTGGAGCTTATCCAGCAGCGCCAGCTGGGAGTGCAATTTTTATTCAATCATGGCATGCTCAGGGCTGAGCTTCGCGCTGCGATGAAATCATTGAGTGACCTGGAACGGTTGACTACCCGGGTAGTTAGCGGGTCTGCTCAACCTCGAGATTTGATCGCTATGCGTGCAACGATCCAACGCTTGCCTGGAATTACTCAGTTTTTTAATGTAGCCGACTCTGGTCTCCACAATTCGGAACCAGATTTGGCACAACTTGCATTAGGTCACGTGCTCAAGGATGTTGATATCTGTTCGGATGAGCTGCAATTGCTTGAGGCTGCCATAGCAGAGGATCCACCCGCAACCCTTCAAAATATCGGCGTTATTAAACCAGGTTTTTCTGCCGAGCTGGATGGGGTGATCGAAAGATCACGACATGCACGTGAGTGGATGGCCAATCTCGAATCGGTGGAACGGGAACAAACGGGTATTAAGACCCTCAAAGTTGGTTATAACAAGGTATTTGGATATTATATTGAAGTTACCCGGGCAAATGCTCAGCATGTACCTCCGGAATATATCCGCAAACAAACTTTAGTCAATGCGGAGCGCTATATCACACCGGAGATGAAAGAGTATGAAGCATTGGTATTGAATGCGGAAGATTCCATTCATGAGATCGAAACCCGTATATTCCGGCAGGTTTGTGATCAGCTTGGTTCATCTTCATTTCGATTGTTAAGAACATCCAGGGCTCTGGCTCAATTGGACGTCTTGGCTTCACTGGCCGAAGCATCAGCTTTTGGTGGGTACGTGCTTCCTGAGGTGGTAGCGGAAGATACATTGGAAATTCATGAAGGAAGGCATCCAGTTGTTGAACATGCACTCAGGGGTGAGCGGTTCATTAGTAATGATGCAATTTTTGAAGATGGCGAGCGTATCCGCATCCTGACCGGACCGAATATGTCGGGGAAGAGTACTTTTTTACGCCAGGTTGCATTGATCGTGCTTATGGCACAGATGGGCAGCTATGTGCCGGCTGCATCCGCTCGGATCGGCTTGGTGGACCGTATATTTACCCGTATTGGTGCCCAGGATGAGATATATTCGGGACAATCGACCTTTATGGTGGAAATGGTCGAGACGGCCAACATCCTGCATCATGCCACCAACCGGTCATTACTTATTCTGGATGAGATTGGACGTGGCACCAGCACTTATGATGGAGTATCCATTGCCTGGGCTGTGGTTGAGTATATTCACAATCACCCATCATTGAAATCCAAGACACTCTTTGCAACCCATTACCATGAGCTAACTCAATTGGCGGATTTGTTGCCCGGAGTACGCAACTATAACGTAGCCGTCAGCGAAACAGGGGGAAAGGTGGTATTTCTACATAAAATTATCCCCGGTGGAGCAGACCGCTCTTATGGTATTCATGTTGGTCAATTGGCTGGTCTACCCTCACCTGTGGTACAGAGGGCGGAGCAGATATTACTTCAGTTGGAGAAATCATCGGGCAAAGCGATAAAAATTAATCCGGAGACCCCACACCAGATGGCACTCTTCCCTGAGACCAACCCAATGTTGGAGGATCTGAAGGGTTTGGATATCAATGCCCTATCACCCATCGAAGCCATTAACAAGTTATATGAGTGGAAGAAAAAGTTCTTGAACACGTAAGTTGCATCATGGAGCAACTTCTATGACTGACCTGCCATCATCTATCCGCGACAACAATGATGATTCCGGAAACACTTCTAATTCATGGAAAAAATCTTTTCTTAAGATCGGTCATGGCGGTGCATCCGGGCATGCACTTGCCAACACACTCCATTCGCTGTCTCTGGCTTTAGACATGGGTGTGGATGTGGTGGAATTTGATGTCCGACCTTGCCGTGATGCACTTGTGCTCCTACATGATGATAACTTAAGCAGGTATCACCACCCTGACAGTCTGGCTAGCCAATCCACATTGGAAGTGTTGCGTACTTTGGAGATCGATCCAAAGCGCCAGATAGCCACGTTGGAAGAAGCGTTGGATTTACTCAAAGGTCGCGCCCTGATGAACATTGATCTGAAGGCGGCTGGATATGAAACATCCGTACTTGAATTAGTCTGTGACAAGGGTGTATTGGGGGATGTGATCTTTAGTTCAGTCATCCCGTCCAGTTTACAGCGTATCCGGCAGCAAGAGCCAGGGGCGATGATTGGGTTGTCCTACCCGGAAGATCGAGGCGATGCATCGAGTAAGCCCTACTTACAGCCTTTGGTGAATGTTGTACTTGCTGTGATGCGCTTCACGCTTCCATACCGGGTTCAATCCATGATGGCGAATGCAGGTGCGAATGCAGTCATGCTATACCATAAAATCGTTACACGATCGGTCATCCAGATAGTCCAACAGGCAGGTGGGAAAGTATTTACCTGGACTGTGGATGACCTGGAGCGAATACATGCCTTACAAAAACTGGGGGTTAATGGGATTGCAACCAACTCTCCAAACCTGTTCAATCCAGGAATTGCCTCCCACCAGTAATCTTTGATCGATGGTCATTATCTGATTGCATCGACGAACGATTTCATTCAGATCCACATAATCTTCATGATATTCCCAATAGTTTATATAAAAACTAGCTAGAAGTCTTACTGATTGTGGTAAACTATGCGGTTGGGCTTGTCCACTAGATGTGAAATCTACTACACAAACGTGTAGAGCAATAATACGATTTGGAGGCATAAAATGGCAGTAAAGAAGTGGGTTTACTCTTTCGACGAAGTAAATTTGGCGGAGGAATATGCTGGTAACTGGGAGGGTGTGCGGGGATTACTTGGCGGCAAAGGCTCTGGTCTGGCGGATATGACCCGGGCAGAAGTTCCCGTTCCACCAGGGTTCACTGTTACCACTGAGGCATGCAATGCTTATCAGGCAGAAGGCAAATTTCCTGCGGGGATGTGGGAGCAAGAGCTGGAGGCCTTGAAAAAAGTTGAACAGCAAACGGGCAAGAAATTTGGGGATCCCAAGAATCCGTTATTGGTCTCCTGCCGGTCAGGTGCCAAATTCTCTATGCCCGGCATGATGGATACGGTGTTGAATATCGGATTAACCGATGCAACGGCAGAAGGCATGGTGAGGTTAACCAACAACCCAAGGTTCGTGTATGACTCATATCGCCGTTTGGTGGAAATGTTCGGCACAGTGGTGTTAGAGATTGCAGATGAGTCATTTGAGCAGCCATTGGCAGATTACAAGCAGAGTAAAGGTTACAAACTGGATACCGAGATGACTGCTGAAGATTGGAAAGCCATCACAGTGGCATTTAAAGCTGTTGTTCGGAAGGAAAAGGGTTTTGATTTCCCGCAAGACCCATCCAAACAGCTTGAGCTGGCAACTGAAGCGGTATTCAAGTCCTGGAATGGTAAACGCGCCATCGATTATCGTCGTGCCACCAATATCCCGGATGACCTGGGCACAGCCGTCAACATCGTCACTATGGTGTTTGGCAATATGGGCGAAGACTCTGGTACCGGTGTTGCTTTCACTCGTGATCCATCCACCGGTGATGGGAAGATGTTTGGCGAATACTTATTGAACGCCCAGGGTGAAGACGTGGTGGCGGGTATTCGCAATGCTGAGAAAATCGAAAACCTAAATGCAAATCTGCCAGAGGCTTATCGCCAATTCATGCAAATTACTGCCAGGCTCGAAAAGCATTACCGCGAAATGCAGGATGTGGAATTCACCATTGAGCATGGAAAATTGTGGATGCTGCAAACCCGCAATGGCAAGCGCACTGCGAAAGCTGCAGTCAAGATCGCAGTGGATATGGCAAACGAGGCTCTGATCACAAGGGAAGAAGCAGTACTACGCGTCACTCCAGACCAGGTGGACACGTTGCTTCACCCACAATATGATGCCAAAGCCATGGATAAAGCGAAAAAAGAAGGACGTTTGTATGCCAAAGGCGTGAACGCCTCCCCGGGTGCAGCGGTTGGACAGATCTATTTTGATGCCAATACCGCTGAAATGCAAGCCAAGCAAAACAAGCAGGATGTGATCATGGTACGCCCGTTTACCAAGCCGGATGACGTGCATGGCATGATCGCTGCAAAAGGTGTTCTGACCAGTGAAGGTGGAGCCACCTCCCACGCAGCAGTGGTTGCCCGCCAATTTGGCATCCCTTGTGTGGTGGGTGCTTCCATGATCAAAATCGACCTTGAAAAAAGGCTAATGTCCGTAGATGGCAAGGATGTTAAAGAAGGTGAGTGGATCTCCGTGGATGGGACCACAGGCGAGATATTCTTAGGGCAAATCCCTACCATTGCTCCGAATCTGGAAGAACAGACGGATTTGCTCACACTGTTGAAATGGGCTGATGATATTTCTGCCACGCCAGGCATCCGTAAATTTGCCGATGGCTGGCCTACCAAGGGATTACAGGTATGGGCGAACGCGGATTATCCGAAAGATGCCCAGAGAGCACGCTCTTATGGCGCGGTTGGGATTGGTTTATGCCGGACTGAGCACATGTTCTTTGAAACAGCCCGTTTGCCAATCGTACAAAGGATGATCCTGGCAGAGAACCCGGAAGTGCGGAAAGCTGCATTAGATGAATTATTACCTTATCAAAGGGCAGATTTCGATGGATTATTCAAAGCCATGGACGGTTACCCGGTAATCATTCGTCTGATCGACCCACCTCTGCATGAATTCATGCCCGACGAAGAAAAACTACTCGAAGAAGTGATCACCATGCGTGTGAAGGGTGAGACAAGCGGACTGGCAGAAAAAGAGAAACTATTAAAAGATATCCGCAACATGCATGAAAGCAACCCGATGATGGGTTTGCGTGGTGTACGCCTGAGTATCTACATGCCACAAATCGTGGAGATGCAGGTCAGGGCGATATTTGAAGCGGCTGCCGATTGCAGCCTTGGTGGGGTGGTGGTTAAGCCTGAAGTGATGATCCCCCTAACTGGTACGGTCAATGAATTAAAGTGGATCCAACCCCGCCTGATTAAAATTGCCAAAGATGTAATGGCTGAGAAGAAAGTCAATTTTACTTATAAATTCGGAACGATGATCGAGATACCCCGGGCAGCAGTTACTGCAGCCGAGATTGCTGAGTATGCCGAGTTCTTCTCGTTTGGTACCAACGACCTGACCCAGATGACCTACGGCTATAGCCGTGATGATGCAGAGCGCAATTTCCTGGTTACATACATCGCAGAAGGTATCCTGCCCAACAACCCATTCCAGACGATTGACCAGGCTGGTGTTGGGCGCCTCATGCGTATGGCCATCGAGGATGGGCGCAAGTCACGCCCGGACCTCGAGGTTGGTATCTGTGGGGAACATGGTGGAGATCCTGCTTCGATCGAGTTTTGCCATGTGGCGGGGAACAATTATGTGAGCTGTTCTCCCTTCCGGGTTCCCATTGCTCGCCTCGCAGCCGCTCACGCTGCCTTGAAGCACAGCGGAAAATCGCAGGCTGAGGATAAGTAATCCGATCCCTTGATTCAGCAAGCTGATCAACAGATTTTTTATGGGCTGTCCGATATGAGTTTGGACAGCCCTTTTATTGTTTGCTTAGTGAATGTCGAGTGATTTCTTTCGAGTTTGTATCTCTCTGCCACCTGGATTTACCTTTACCTAAATCGATATCTCCATGGATAGTAACCCATAGGACCAATGACAAACACTTATTTCTTCAATATTAGAAATCTTAAAATACTGCTGTTTTTGCGGGAATTTTGCCTAAACCTCTTGTAGATTAGGACATCAGTGTTCTTTTGTACCGGTTGATTTTCATCGGAATGTGCTTTCCAAAGCTTTTAGGTGCTATTCTTTTCCATGATGGATTTTATGAGAATTCTTAAAGAATTCATAAACCCCTTGTGGATTAGAACAACAGTGTTCTTCTGTACCGGTCGATCTTCACCGGTATGTGCTCTCCAAATCTATTAGGTGTCATTCTTATCCATGCTGGATTTTATGAGAATCCTTAAAGAATTCATAAACCCCTTGTGGATTAGAACAATTGTGCTATAATGAAAGCGTAATTACTCACCGCCTTTCTAGTTAGGCTATTACGAATCTAGAAACCAACTCATTTGTTGTCATTGCGAAGCGGTTTTTGCTGAAGCAATCTCCAAATTGTCAAAAAGGCACCTGATCCAATAAAAATATCCATGATTAACTGTCTTGAAGATTGCTTCAGTCGCTAAGAACGCTCCTTCGCAATGACAATCTTTCCTGATCTTGCATAGCTCAAACCATGGTGAGTAATTACATGAAAGCGGTCTTCTTTCATACCGATCGCTCTTTATCGGTATCAAGGAGCGCTCTTTGCGATGCAGTGTCGCGAGAGTTTTTTGCGAGCGATGCAAGGAGCGAACCCTGGCAAGCACAGCGAGGGGAGCAAGCGGCTTTGCGACCCAGTACTGCGACCTCATTTTGAGAGCGGTATCAAGGGTGCTCCAGCGCTTCATGCTGGACCGAAACATCGCGAGTTATTTGTACGAGCGATGTATAAGCGATCATTCTGTACAGATCGAACTTTATCGGTAAATGTGCTCTTATCACACCGATTAAGTGATCTTCTCGGTATGAGTAGTTTCATACTTCGGTTTGTAATTACTCACTATGTTGTACAAAATTGATGCAACTTACTAAATATACCCCTTTTACTAATTCTTATCATTTTATGGCAAATCTTCAGGATTTATCGATTGGTGTAATTTTCATGACAAAAACATCCTGCCAGCCATGCTACCGTCTAACGGTGTCAAAATCCGTGTAATCCGTGGTAACAATCCGTTGTCAGCCTCTCTGCAGGCGTGTTATGTTGGCTTAAGGTTAGGTTCTATGATTGCTAACATATGATATGTGATTCTATCGGTGATTAATTACATGATAAGGTTACGACTCACGAATTATCAATTACTTCCCTCGAATTGTATGCAATTGTTTTTTTTAAGGAATAATTCAGCTGATGGTTTTTGATAATATTTAATTAAGTTTCCCCTCCATACTTTCAATACTTGCTTTAGCAATGAAAATATATATTTCAACCTTACCCAGACAATCCCACAATATCCGTGGGTGTAATTGTGGGTGACAGGTACAAGTCAAGATAGATTTATAAAATAAGTTCCGATAAGATCAGGCTTCACCAGGGTCACAATACTCAATTGGTAAGTGATTAATAAAAAATGGGTTGCCAATATCAGGCAACCCGGTACACGTTCGAATAATTTTAGACAGAGGTTGGAGCAATTGTCTCAGTGACTTCTTGCGAAGGGGTAGCAGACTTTTCGACACTCAGCTCTCCGCGTGAAAAAGCTGCTCCTAGTTTTAAGGCCTCAATATTGCTAGGTAAAAATTTTTTATGGCGTTCAGGTAAATGTACATTCAAAGCAGCTTTGATCTCATCGAAAGAGAGGATGGGGAGTTTATCCAACAAGGCCCCCAACATTACCATATTCAACATACGGCGCGTACCGATGGTTTCAGCGATCTCCTGGGCGGGAATCATCAGCCAGGTAATATCCGTGCGGGTTGGGTCACGGTTTACCAGCGAAGAGTTAACGATCAGTACTCCACCTGGTTCGACCAGAGGCTCAAACTTATCCAACGATGGCAGATTCATCACCACGGCAGCCTTTGGATGCTTGACTGCTGGAGAACCGATTTCCTCATTCGCAATAACAACCGTGCAATTTGCCGTGCCCCCACGCGATTCTGGACCATAGGATGGTAGCCAGGTTACGTTATGACCCGCGTCCATGGCAGCAAAAGCAAGTATCTGACCTGCGAATAAAACTCCCTGACCACCAAACCCAGCAAAGATGACTTCAGTTTGCATACAATCTCCCTTCCCTATGCCTTAAACCCATCGAGCCCAGACGAGATTTTGAAATCCTGGATTGGATACATCGGGATCATGTGCTCCTCAAGCCAGGTTAACAATTCTTGTACCGTCATGCCCCAGTTTGTATTGCAGGTCGATAGCAGCTCCACCATCGAAAAGCCTAAACCACGTTTTTGAGTCTCAAATGCTGTGCGAATGGCTTTCTTTGCCATCCGTATATTCTTGGGATCATGCAGGCTACGGCGAACAACATATCCTGCCCCATCCATTCTTGACAACATCTCAGCCATGTGGAGGGGATAACCCATGGTTTCTACGTCCCGGCCATGAGGTGAAGTGGTGGTCTTTTGTCCTGGTAGCGTAGTCGGTGCCATCTGACCGCCGGTCATACCAAAGATGGCGTTGTTGATGAATATAACAGTGATATTTTCGCCTCGACCAGCCACATGCATGATCTCACTCATCCCGATGGAAGCTAGATCACCATCTCCCTGGTATGTAAAGACATACCTGTCTGGGAGTACGCGCTTGATACCCGTCGCCATGGCGGGAGCCCTACCATGAGCTGCCTCGACCCAGTCGAATGTAAAATAGTTATAAGCGAACACAGCACAACCTACGGGCGCTACGCCAATGGTCTTTTCGCGAATGTCCATCTCATCCAGCACTTCAGCCACCAAACGATGGGCAATGCCATGTGTGCAGCCTGGACAGTAGTGAGATGGGGTTCGCGATAAAGATGTCGGGTGGGAATAAACAGTCTGAATTTCGGTTTGTACAGGAGTATCCATAAATGCATCCTCTGCTTCAAGATAAAGTGATTACGCCATCTTTCAGACGCTGCATCCAGCGCTGGCGCGGATCACCATCGGGTGACTTTGGCTCGTGAACTAATCGCCTGATCTCTCCTAAGATCTCGTCTGGGTATGGGACAATCCCACCCAAACGCGCATAGAATTCGATCGGAACGCGTCCTTTGACTGCCATGTGCACATCATCCAACATCTGCCCGGTGTTCATCTCAGTAACTAAAAAGCCCTGAGTAGTCTTGACCAGTTCTTCGATCTGTTGGAAAGGAAATGGGCTGACTGATATTGGACGGAACAATCCAACTTTGATCCCTTCTGCTCGGGCGTTTCGCACCGCAGTCAGAGCAATACGACCTGCAGTTCCAAAACCAATCACCACATATTCAGCATCATCCAGGTAATATTCCTTGTAGCGGATTTCATTAGCTTGAATCCTATACCAGGTGTCGAGGATCCTGTGGTTATATATTTCTTCAAGAGTCGGGTCGATCAATATGGAAGTGAGGATTCGCTGTGGGCGTCCCAAACATCCGTTAACCGCCCAATCGGGAGTTATCGTTCGTAAGGGTCGCATTTCAGGCAGCTCAGCCGGTTCCATCATCTGGCCGATGCTGCCATCCGCCATCACCACACATATATTGCGATATTTTTCTGCCAGGTCAAAAGCCAAAACAGTCAGATCTATTGCTTCCTGTACAGAAGCTGGCGCTAAGACGATGGGACGATAATCTCCATGACCGCCGCCATGGACGAGCTGGTTATAATCGCCCTGGGAAGGAGCAATGTTACCCAAACCAGGTCCACCTCTGACAACGTCGATTAGAACCATGGGGACTTCTGTGCCAGCAATATACGATAAACCTTCCATCATCAAGCTTACCCCAGGGCTGGAAGAGGAGGTCATCACACGCGCACCAGTGCAGGCCGCGCCGTACACCATGTTGATGGCTGCAACTTCGCTTTCAGCTTGCAGAAAGGTCCGGTTTAACTCAGGCATGCGGTGAGACATCCATTCCAATAACTCGGTTTGGGGAGTGATGGGATAACCAAAATAGGCTTCCACACCGGCGCGCACCGCTGCTTCAGCCATGGCGAAGTTACCTTCCAGGAATTCTTTAGCCATGGAAATTCTCCTATGTATTTGCGGATGCTGCTGTAGATACAGCTTTGGCAGTCTTTACGGGTGCCTCACGATAAACCGTGAGAGCCGCTTCAGGGCAGACTATAGCGCAGATACCACAACCGGTGCAACCATCCTTGACCAGGATGACTGGATGGTACCCTTTCGGGGTCAACCTTTCCATCTCCAATGCCATTACGTGTTGAGGACATTCATTGACACACAACTCACAACCTTTACATAACAAATCATCGACTTCGATCCATCCCTTAACGGGCATTGCCATACCTCCTGATATTTGTTTATACAATTTGGATAGATTCAACCAAGATTATCTTCAATTATAATGCTTACTGCTAGTGAATACTGTCATATTACAAAAGATACAAAAGTCCTAAGATTAATGTGTTGACAGGAAAAAACATCCCTATTATAATTCAGCCCGCACTGCCCCGGCAGCCTTGCTGGGTGCCCCGGTAGATTTCCCGGGGCACTGTCTTGTCAAGTACCAGGCAGAATAGCAAACATATCCCCAACTTCCCCGAATGTCTGCGCAAAGTGGGTGGTTCGATAAAAACCTACAGCTGTTAAAGGACGCGGACTTTCTGGTGAAGTGAAGCTTGGAGGAAGCTTATGAAGTATGCGATTATAGAAGATGGCGGTAAACAGTATAAGGCCGTCATCGGTGAATCCATCGATGTGGATCGGTATCTGTTAGAGGTGGGTGAGGAAATCGACATGGATCGGGTCTTGCTCATTTCTGATGGCGAAGATATAAAAGTTGGAACCCCATTCATTCAGGGTGCGAAAGTAGAAGCAACTGTCCTTGCTCAGGTAAAAGGCCCAAAAGTTGTTGTTTTTCGCTACAAAGCTAAAGAGCGTATCCGAGCGAAAACAGGACATCGCCAAAAGTATACGCGGGTTCGCGTAGATGCGATTACCGAGGAATAGGAGATAACCAATGGCACACAAAAAAGGTGGCGGATCAAGCCGTAATGGACGCGATAGCCAGGGTCAACGCCTAGGCGTAAAGAAATATGGTGGCGAGTTTGTCCGCGCAGGGAATATATTGGTTCGACAGCGCGGTACTCACATTAAACCCGGAAATAATGTCATGGTGGGCAAGGATGACACATTGTTTGCTACCATTGACGGATATGTCCTATATGAGACAATCCGTGATGATCGTAAACGGGTAAGCATTTTACCAGTTGTAGCAGAGTAAGCGTTATTTTATTTGTGAAAGGATAACACAATGAAGGAAAGTATACACCCAGAGTATTTTCCAAATGCACAGGTTATTTGTGCATGTGGGAACACCTGGACAACCGGTTCCACTAAGAAGGTAATTCATACGGATGTCTGTTCCAAGTGCCATCCATTCTTCACCGGAGAACAGCGCATTGTTGATACTGAAGGACAAGTAGATCGTTTTTATAAGAAACTGCAAGTTCGCCAGCAGTACATTGACGATAAAACTGCCCGAGATTCAGCCCGAACTTCTCCTGAGCGCCCAGTTGCAGAACTTGGCTTGGGGACACGTGCTACCGAAGCCCTTGCTAAAGCCAATATCACCAATGTTGGTCAGATAATGGATCTGCTTGAAAAGGGAGAAACAGCCATCCTGGCCGTGGATGGATTTGGTAGAAAATCACTCGCAGACCTTAAGAAACACTTACGCCAGTTCGGTTACGAATTACCTGAAGCAGCCCAGGAAATTGTCGTTTGAGCTTGCAACTAACCTAATTTCAGTTACACTTAACAGGCAGACGTTTACAGCGTCTGCCTGTTTGCTAAAGTAGTAATCTTGAATTAGAAACGGAAAGTGGATTTATTCAGCAGGAGGAGAATATGGAACATCGTTCTGGATCGGTCGAGGTGATTACTGGCTCAATGTTTTGTGGAAAAACCGATGAATTAATCCGTCGGTTACGCCGTGCTACGATTGCGCGCCAAAAAGTGCAAGTCTTCAAGCCAGCGATCGACTTCCGATTTGCGGTTCGAAAAGTGACATCGCACGCGGGGAATGATTTTGAGGCAATCCCGATTGAACAGGCGGGCGAGTTATTTACTCATTTGGAGGCTGATACAACGGTGGTAGCGATTGATGAAGCGCAGTTTTTTGATAACCAAATCATCGCCATTGTTCAACAGCTTGCAGATCATAATATGCGTGTCATCGTAGCGGGTTTGGATACAGATTTCCGTGGCGAGCCATTTGGACCGATGCCAGTGTTGATGGCCAAAGCTGAACATGTGGATAAATTACAGGCTATTTGTATGGTATGTGGTGAGCCGGCTTCCCGTACTCAACGCATAATCAATGGCAAACCAGCCCGATTTGATGAACCTGTAGTAATTATTGGCGCTGCTGAAATGTATGAAGCACGCTGCCGGAAGCATCATGATGTGCCAAAGGAGTGAGACATGCAGGATTATCATGAATTTCTGGAAGAAGTATTAATATCCGAAGGAACCTTGCAGAAACGAATTGCAGAGCTGGGAGTAGAAATCAGCCACGATTACAAAGGTAAAGAATTAATCCTTGTATGCATCCTGCGTGGTGGTGTCATGTTCCTAACTGATCTCATGCGGCACCTGTCAGTCCCGCACATGGTCGATTTTATGTCTGTTTCCTCATACGGTGTTGGAGTGCGGCGTTCGAGGGGGCAATCACGAATCACCCTGGATCTCAATACTGATATCCAAAATCGGCATGTCCTATTGGTTGAAGATATTGTGGATAGTGGGTTTACTATTAAGGCTGTGGTGGAATTATTGAGCGCTCGCCAACCTCAAAGCATAAAACTTTGCGCATTACTTGATAAAGCTGAAAGGCGTGAAGTGGAAGTGCCGATTGACTATTGTGGATTTGTTATCCCCGATAAATTTGTTTTTGGTTATGGATTGGATGCAGATGAATATTATAGAAACCTGCCCTTTATTGGGGTGATGGCACCCGATAAGTACAATCCTGGTGAATAATGAGCAGCAACTAGTGCGGTGGAAGACCGATCAATCGACCCAAATGGATGAATTATTAGATAGATTTCATCAACCATTACTAAAACGCATTATTGAGCTACTCCCGAAAGATGCACCTATTTTCCTGGTAGGTGGTGCAGTTCGTGATGTTTTACTCAATCGACCCAATTATGACCTTGATTTTGTAACCTCTGGTGATGCGATGAAAATCGCACGCCAGGTCGCCAATGCTCTTGGTGCTGCGTATTTCCCGCTTGATACTGAACGTAATGTCGCCAGGTTGATCCTAAAATCCACAGAACGCATAAGCGGTCAAGAAAGTTTCTCGACTCGAGTAGATTTTTCATCTCTTCAAGGAGAGGACTTGTTGAGTGACCTGAGGGGGCGTGATTTCACGATGAATGCTATGGCTGTGGATATATATCACCCACAAAACTTGGTCGATCCGCTGGGAGGAGCAGCTGATCTGATATCCAAGCGCTTGAGAACCTGTTCACCCAGCTCCTTTCTTGATGACCCCGTCAGGATCCTGAGAGCGGTTAGATTTTCGGTCGATCTTGGCCTCAGTATTCAATTTGACACATTACAGCTTATCCGGCAGGCAACAGCTCATCTTCCGGAAGTTTCCGCTGAAAGATTGAGAGATGAGTTATTTCGGATTTTAGTGCAATCGCACCCCAGCACCTCACTGCGCATATTGGATCAACTAAACGCTCTCGAATATGTTCTGCCCGAGCTGTGCTTGCTTAAGGAGGTTCAACAATCTCCACCACATATCATGGATGTCTGGAACCATACTCTGGATTGCATAACGCGAATAGAGAACATATTGGATGTTCTGGCGCTGGAATATAACCCCGAAAAAACGGGTAACCTGGCTATGGGACTGGTTGCAATACGCCTGGGTCGATTTCGCCGGCCACTGATGGAACAGCTCAGCAATGCACTAAACCCAGACCGACCACACTGCGGTCTTATATTCCTGGCAGGGTTGTACCATGATGTGGGGAAGCATAAAACCCAAAGCATAGATGATTCGGGAAAAATCCGGTTTATTAATCATGAGCAAGTAGGGAGCAAATTGGCTGAGAAACGTGGGCAGGAACTTAAATTGAGTAATATCGAAATTGATCGTATGGTAACAATGGTGGGCCATCATATGCGCCCATCCTTACTTTCTCACCAGGATGAATTACCAAGCAAGAAGGCAATCTATCGTTTTTTCCGCGATACAGGTGCTGCCGGGGTCGATATCTGCATCCTATCTCTGGCAGATGTTCTAGCGACTTATGGACCAACGCTCCCACAAGAACGATGGATGAGACATGTAGATGTAGTACGGGCATTATTAAGCGCCTGGTGGGAAGATCCAGCTGAAGACCTATTTCCTCCACCAATCATTAATGGTGAGATGTTAATGGCTGAGCTGGATTTATTACCTGGTCCGATAATAGGGTACTTGTTGGAATCTATCCGAGAAGCACAGGTGACAGGAAATGTTCATACTCAGCAAGAAGCGACTACACTGGCAAGGAAATTATTACAGGAGAATATAAATAAAAAGACGGGCATGTCAACATTGCCCGTCTGATGAAGTTGGAGATTCTAAGGGAAAATCTCATCCAAATATGGTAAATAATATGATCGGCATCCGTGTGGATGAGAGCATTCTTCAATGGGTAGGTGAGGAACTTGATCCTTTGGATATGTGCCAGTCAAATTCTGGCACGCTGGACAGGCATCTTCGGGCACAACGACCACGATATATTTTATGCGTGAATTCGCTTTCATCCGTTCAAGCGATTGGGCTGCTGGAGAACTCCCCCATGTATCCTCTGACCGGTCAGTCAATTTAAAGGATGGATTTGTAGATGATTGGACTGGTTTTGTGTTCGACACAAGATTGACTCCTGGACATCAAATATCCCTGATTCTAACCTAAGAGGTTAAAGAATCAAAGGTTAATCCCCCCGATGCGATTATATTATGGATAACTTTGGCTGATTATGCATGATTATAGATCGACGGGTCAGCTTTTGAAGGTGAGCTATGAGAATGTCTAGAGAAAAGGGCCTGGTCAGATAATCATCAGCCCCAGCGTCCAACCACATAGCAATTGATAGTGGATCGGAAACTGTTGCAATAACAAGGATGGGAACCTGACTGTATTCACGAATCTTACCGCAGAGTTTCCATCCATACGCTGATGGCTGCAATATATTTATAATAATTATGTCTGGGTACCATGTCTGAGAGGTTTGTAAGCCATCATTGATGGAATTAACCTTCATCACCTCAAAAGCACTTGGGTTTAGTGATTGACCGAGGATATTTTCCCCAATAGTATCTTGATCAATGACCAGCAATCTGATTGCCGAATTAAATGTCATAAATTATATTATGCCTTTAATTAGGCAATTATTTCCTTATAGATACATTACAACATTGATAGGCTTGCGTTTAGAGATAAGTCAGGATATGATATTAGAAACACAAATTGGAGCAGAATGAAATCTCAATTGACATGTCCAAATTGTGGACAACCGGTTAATCAACAGGAACTTGAGTGCCCACACTGTGGAATTAACCTGGCTTTAGCAGCAGTAAAAGGGGAACAAGAGATTATTTCCAAAATTAATAATAATCCAACTGTGCCAATCACCCCAGAAATCTTGGTGCCAAGGGTCGGAGAATTATTGATTGAAAGAGGAGTGTTAACCCAATCAGGCCTTCAACAAGCTTTGGAGTATTCAAAAAGACCTGGACCCACTGGTCATCAACGATTAGTTGGCCAGGCATTATTAGAACTAAAGTTAATCGATCGTGAAACACTAGATCTGGTAATCACCGAACAAATTCTACAATTACATACTGCTTTACAACAGTCAAATCTCAAATTAGAACAGAGGGTGAAGGAACGTACGCAAGAATTACAATCTGCGCTGAATAAGCTAGCTGAACTGAACCAAATGAAATCAAATTTCATATCAAACGTCTCCCACGAATTGCGCACACCCTTAACCCACATTCGAGGCTATTTAGACCTGATGAATGAAGGTAGTCTGGGTGATCTCTCAGCGGAACAAACCATCGCATTGGACGTTATGCTGCGCTCTGAGGCACGCCTTGAAGAGCTGATTGAAAAGATGATCCAATTTTCCCTGGAAGCGAGTGGCCAATTTACACTTGAGATTAAACCAGCGAATTTTAGAAGCGTAGTAGATGGTGCCTTGAAGCAGGCAAAAATAAAAGTAACAAACCGACCAGTTATATTAAGCATCGATCTGGGAACTGATCCATGTCTTGTGCTAATGGACCAGGAAAAAATTCAATGGGTTGTTATGGAACTGGTGGATAATGCCTTAAAGTTCACGCCACCGGGTGGTAATGTGAAGATACGATTGTATAGGGAAGCTGATTGTGCCCGGCTGTGTGTGATCGACACCGGGATTGGAATTTCGCCTGAACAAATGAATGAAATATTCGAACCATACCATCAGCTTGATGGCTCAAGCACAAGACGTTACAGCGGAATTGGACTAGGTCTTGCATTGGTCAAGAAGATTATTGAAGCGCATGGCTCTAAAGTCGAGGTGAACTCTAAAGTAGGTCAAGGGACTACCATTCAATTCGAATTGCCAATTATTGGTGTAGCTAATGAATATGACAGATGAAATGGGCGACTCAATCGTCTTAAAACCAGAAGATCTCAGGGCAGTCTATGCTATAAGCTTAGCCATCGCTCAAACAGAGAATATTGATAAAGCGCTGGATTTAATAGTCTTACATACGCGGCCAGTGTTAATATTTGATAATATGGTTTTATATCTCCCCAAGGAATCTAACAGATTGGATCCTTCATATGCACGAGTAGTCGGTCGTGGAAAATATTCTGAAGGTGAAATTGAATGGGGGGAGGCAGTTGCGGTTCAGACTTTCACGACCAAGCAAACCTCATTACGCCAGGAGAAGCTCGATGGATGGGAGAATAATCGCTTATTCTGCCGAGATTTTCTGGGATTGCCTCTCAATGCAGGGGATGACGTGTTAGGTGTGTTAGTATTCGGGCGGTTCGGCGGCCCGATATATACACCGGAACAAATCCGCCTGGCGGAATTTATTGCAGCACAGATCGCTCAATTAATTGAAAATCACCACCTTATGGACCGGGTAACAAAATTGGAAGCAGAGCGCTTGCTTCGACGTATGCAAGACGAATTTATTACAAATATATCTCACGAATTGCGAACACCTATTGGGTTTATAAAAGGTTATGCAACCACTCTCCTGAGAGAGGATATAAAGTGGGATAACGGTTCACGCCGTGAGTTCTTGACGATCATTGATGAAGAAGCTGATAGATTACATGCACTGATTGATGATTTGCTAGATTCTTCACGGTTAAAGGCTGGTACCATGTTCATGCAATTACAGCCGGTAAGGCTTGATTTGATATTACGTGAAGTCGTGGTCAGAAGTACCACCCGTTATTCCTCCTTGGAAGTGCAATTAGATGCTGCCCATGGAGTAGTTGTGATAGCGGACCCAACCCGAATTACACAAGTGTTTGATAATTTATTGAGTAATGCTGTAAAATATGCCAAAGGATCACTGGTAAAGATCACTTTAATGGATAGTAATGAAAACTGTATCATCAATGTTGAGGATCATGGACCGGGTATACCACAACATCATCTCGACCACTTGTTCGAACGCTTTTATCGCGTTCCCGAGACAAGTGGCACAACTCATGGTACAGGATTGGGACTATTCATCTGCCAACAGATTATCCATGCACACGGTGGTTCTATTTCAGTAAGCTCCGAAGTACTGAAAGGAACAGTGTTTACGATTAACTTACCATGCAAAGAGGGGATAAAAGAGACCCCACTACCTACAGAGGAGGCTCACGCATGAGCAAGAAAATTTTGATTGTCGATGATGAACCGCGATATGTTCGACTAATGGAAGCGAACCTAACCACAGAAAATTATCAGGTATTAAAGGCATACAATGGGGAACAAGCACTCGAAATTGTGGCGAATGAGAATCCTGATCTCGTTTTATTAGACATCATGATGCCAGTCTTGGATGGGTTTGTTGTATGCGAACGAATAAGAAAGTTCTCGACGGTTCCGATCATTGTAGTCACAGTGATTGGTGAAGAACAAGACCGGGTACGTGGATTGGATATCGGCGCAGATGATTATATAGTTAAGCCTTATTCTGCGACAGAATTACTTGCCCGGGTTAGGGCTGTTTTACGCCGGGCTGCCAAACCGACCAATGTCCCTGCCCAGTCGATATTTCAGCATGGTGATTTGGAAATTGATCTGGCAAAAGCTGAAGTAATCCTTAATGGGAAAATGGTTTATCTATCCGCGACTGAGTATAAGATCTTACTTCAACTCGCTTTAAATGTGGGCAACGTGATCCCGTCAGAGCAATTGCTTACCGATGTTTGGGGAGTGGAATATCAGAAAGATAAAGAGATCCTTTGGGTCAGCATCTCAAGATTAAGACAGAAGTTAGAAAAGGATCAAAATAACCCACGCCATATAGTTACTCGTTCTGGTGTAGGATATATCATGCCAATACTACCATTAGGATCGAGTGATAATAACTAATCGCACGATGATATTTGCTATAATGTCTAATAGGTAAGGAAGGTACTGAGATGATGAACAACCCGAATCTAAAAATTATACGAGCAAAGAAATTGGGTGTATTAATCCGTGATGCACGAGTCAAACTTGGTAAAAGTGTTCAAGATTGCTGTCAAGCTGTAGGACTTTCTGCTGAAGAGATGGCCGCAATGGAGTTCGGTGAGAGACCCCCGACATTACCCGAGCTTGAGATTTTGGCTTATTATCTGGCGGTACCGCTTTCACACTTTTGGGGTAATGAGTTATTGAAAACCAATGGAAGCGAGAAGTCGATCGATGCTGCAGAGCTGAAAAAATTACGTCAAGATGTGATTGGTGGTCTGCTAAGAAAAGCTCGAATTGAAGAAGTATTATCGATCGATGAACTTTTCCAAAAAACAGGAATTGCACCTGAAACTATCCAGTCATTTGAACAAGGCGAGGAACCCATCGCTTTGCCAGATCTTGAGAATCTTTCGCTGGTTCTAAATAAATCGATAACGGATTTTGAAGATCAGCAGAGTCCTGTTGGAAGCTGGTTTGTGGAACAAAGGAATTTGGAAGAATTCCTTGATTTACCAAAGGAATTACAAGAATTCGTTGGAAAAGCGATTAACCGTCCTTATCTTGAATTGGCTGTGAGATTAAGTGAATTGAAGGTTGAAAAATTAAGAGCATTAGCAGAAGGACTGCTGGAAATAACATTATAGCCGATTGGGATTATTAAAACCGAAGGTTGGACAGCTGTATAACAAACTGTCAATAACAACGGGAGAATACATCAGCGGCCGGGCTTTTCCTCGAGCCGTTGTTTGTTTCTTAACCCGAGGAATTGAATTATCAGCCTGGTATTGGATTGCGAAATTACAAGGTTCCTTTGTATATACCTCCATCGATGGTTAGCATTACCCCTGTAATATAAGAGGCAATTGGAGAAAGCAGAAAGACTGCTGCGTTCGCTACTTCAGCCGGTTGCGCCATACGTCCTAGTGCAGTATCAGAAACAAGGCGGGCGATTTCCTCATCCACACTCGTCCCCTTGACTTTGGCACGGTAAGACATCAACTCTTGAACTCTTTCTGTCATCGTCCATCCAGGCAAGATTGAATTGAAACGGATCCCGGCAGCGCCAAGCTCCAGTGAAAGGCTTTTGGTCAAGCCAACGGTGGCAGCCCGGATGCTGTTTGATAGAACAAGGTTAGGAATAGGTTGCTTGATGGAGTAGGAAGTCATCGTGATCACACTTGCGCAATCTGATTGTCGCAAGTATGGTAGGGCTGCCCGGATCAAACGAACATGGCTAAGTAGTGATAGCTCAATCGATTGTTGCCAGATGGAATCATCGAATCCCTCAAAGCTACCAGAAGGAGGTCCACCTGCATTCGTGACCAGCAAATCCAAACCGCCGAAGGCTTGCACTGTCTGTTGGATCAATTGAGCAGGTACTTCAGGCTGGCCGACATCCCCAGCAAGCGGGAGGATCTCAGCATTCGTCTCATTACGTAATTTTTGAGCAGCATCATCGATAGTATGGCTGTTACGTCCATTGATCGCCACCCGGCAGCCTTCTGTTGCCAGGCACCATGCAATCGCGTAACCTAAACCCCGGCTCGAACCTGTAACAAGTGCACGTTTATTTTTTAATTGTAGATCCATATTTCCTTCCTATATAATAATTTCGATCCGATCATCCACCAGCATGATATCTGGCCAATTGTTGTTCAACCAGTGGACGATGGTTTGGAGTGATTTTTGTGAATATTCGTGTTGGTTACTAATTATCGCACAGCCGATAATCGCTTCATCCCAGACATCCTGACGATCAAGCTCGGCAACCGAAACATTAAATTCACGACGAAGCCGCGCAATTAATGGCTTAAGGCGGCTGCGTTTTTCCTTAAGTGATTTACATCCAGGGAGCTGGATTTGTAAAGTTAAGATAGCTATAGCCACTATATAATCAAGTATAATATATTCCATGAATTCCAACAAAAATCTGCTCATGTGGATACTTGTGGTAGGGATACTTATTACCCTAACGATCACTGCGATCGTGGTAATGCTAAATATTCAACGGTCCACTCAAAAGGTAGTCCAACCGGTCAGCAATTTAACCAGTGATATTGGTACCCAAGTTGCGCAGATCCTGCATCCGACACCAACTGTACTTCCTGATCCCGTCACAATCATCAATCAGATTCGTCCTCTTGCACGGTTGGAAACGATTCAATACACAATTGAGAAAGTTATCACCGTTGAAGTTGGTCAAACTGCACTTGCTCCTTTGTTTGGTGACCGGTTGTTATTTGTTGGTCATGGTTATGTCATTGCAGGGATTGACCTGAGCAAAATTCGCTCCCAAGACCTGGCATTTGAAGATGGAATGTTAATGATTCACCTTCCTGATGTAGAGATTTTCGTTGCCACTTTAGATAACGATAAATCTTATGTATATGACCGGGAAACAGGTCTTTTAACCCATGGGGATATTAACCTGGAAACCACCGCCCGTCAGGCAGCAGAAGACCAAATCAGAGAAGCAGCGCTCGAAGATGGGATTTTAGACCAAGCCCAAACAAACGCAGTAACCTTTTTAGAGAGCTTGTTGAACAATCTTGGATATCCTCAGGTTTCCTTCACTTTTCCAGAGAAGTAGACAATTCTTCCATCCTAGATTACGCTAAATCCGCTCCAACCATGTTGGATGGGTATATTTTTCTTGTTCCAGATTGTGTGTCTGGTAAATTTCCTGATCCGATAGATCGCTTTGGATAAGTTCTAAATTTAATTCAGACTGAAAGCTGGATAAAAATGCTTTCGCTGCATCCTCCCAACTTAACCGATAACCTAAGACCATCTCAACAGTTGTGGCGTGCGATAGTAAGCGAGTAGCTGCAGCATTCCTGTTAGCCTCATTTGAGAAGTAAAGTACCTTAGTGATACGGGTCAGGTCTCCCATTAGAGGGATCGTACCGTGTTGAAGCACGACATTCTTCCGGCGAGCCTGAGCACTGCCAATCAATTTCTTATCATTAACGACGATTTCATAATTTGAAGGAATTTCGAAACAAACTGCTCCAGCTTCATGATTTCTATTGATCAGTTGGTTCGGTAGTGATCGTGCTGGGATATTCAAAGAGTGTAGCGCAGTCAGCAGTGCGAAGGACAGACGTTGGTAACTCTCGAGAACACCACCGGAAACCCTTGGATCAGATAGAGGGGCAACAACAGAGTAGGTTAGCTCATCTGTATGCAGGATCGCACGTCCGCCGGTTGGACGACGAACGCAATCCCATCCCAGTGTGTTTAAGCGCACACGGTCAATATCCGCAAATGGCTGCGCATAGCCGATTGAGACACAAGGTGGGTCCCAGGAAAAGAGCCGCAATGTTGGTGGAACAATCTTTTTCTCAACAGCTTCCAATACAGCTTCGTCAACAGCCATATTCCATGCTCCGCACGATGGGGGAGTCAGTAATAATCGCCATTGCTGGGGAGGATAATTCATTGCGTTGCCAGAATGTAAGCTTAAGGTGTGGCTGTAAAAGTACTCGTACCTGTAGCCGTTGGAGAGTGTGTGATTGTTGGCGTAACCGTTATACTCGGCGTGACTGTAAGAGTAGAAGTTTGTGTAGCCGAGGTCGGAGAGCGCGTGACTGTAGGAGTCCGGCTTGGCAAGACACTTTGAGTGTACGTGGGCAAGGGCAAATAATTCAGCTTCAGGCGTGCCAATAAGGAATACGGGCTCTGATCGTAATTTCTCCACACCCATAAATATTGGTCGATCGCATTCGTATCATCATGTGTCAGATTGTAAACCAACCCGAGTGTATAGTGGAACTGGGCACAGATATTAAAAGCGATGCAATCCCCAATGAAGCGGGGGGAATTCAATAATTCGAGAAGTGTATCCCGTATCGCAGCAGGATCAGCCCCCTCCATCAATGCACTCAAGGCTAAATAGTATTCATCGCGAATTACCGTGGGACGGGCATATTCCACATCTACCCATTGTATATAGGCTTCATGAGTATCAATCAGGCGTTTGAAAATAAAGCCTTTGTGAAGCTCAAATTGAACAACGGGTAGAATTCCAGATGGCTCGTGATAATACGGTAATGACTCCGTTGCTTCAAAAACTTGAACGAAAATTGCCTGAACGCCATTCACTATCTGTGAAAGGATCCAAAACTCCAATTTCGCTTCAGGTTTTGGCTGGATGATCACCCAGCGCTCATCCTGACCATCTTGATCAAAATCAAAGATTCCGCTTGAAAGTGTGGCGACTCCATTTTGTTGAAGATAGACGAGGGCGTGAGTTGGGTCACTCATCCCGCTATTCTTCACCATAGTACTCAAAGCATCGTGCAGATTACAGAATTGTGCTTGTTGGCAAGCAGTATATAAATCCTGTGATTGGATGTATGCCTGAAGGAACTGTTGTGCAGGTTTAATCCAGGTTGAAGTGACTACAATAGGTGTGTTCACGACCGCGCTCAGATAGCGAACAGCTTCAGAGGGTAGCCCTGCTAACGCATATAAAATTCCCAGGCGGTACCGTAGCTGATCAAAGGCATCGTTCGGATATGGGCGACCTTGGATATCAGTTTTGGGAGGCCACAGGTCCAATAAAGGATTTATGATTGAGATCGCCGGTTCAGGTCCCCAGCTGTTGGAGGCTGCATCAATGACAATCTCACAATACGCCAGAAGTTCACTCAAGGGATTTAGATTATATTGGAGTGACGAGACAGAGAAAGTAGCCTCACTCCATTTATAATCCTGGGTCACAACAGTGGGACAAGAGGGTAACAAAATGGATGTTACCTGGAGATATTTTGTGCCTTCTGAACTTGTTCCAATTCCTGCTTCAGTGCGAAATTCTAACCCAAAATTGATTGGTATCTGGTCTTGGATCGGAAGCTCCGTTGGTGGTGATACGGATACATCGAAGATATGAGGTGTGATTAGCTGAGTTAAATCTGGTGAGTCTCGCCGGTAGATCACCAGCTCGGGGATATTGTCCCCCGTCAGATCATCGTATAGCAGTGCGTTTTCATGCGGCTGGTCGAAATTAATATCATTAATTAATGGATAAATGCTTGTCTCAACCGGGTTTTCTACTAACCAAAGAAATGCACTTCCTTCACCGGTTATCTCAATCAGTACTCTTCCGAGCTCACCCGGTTGTGGTGGAAATGGGGAAGTTTGTAATGAAAGCCTAGATTCGTGTTGTCTGAACCAGCCAGTAAGATCGCCTGTACGGACCTGTCCCGAATTGATTGCGGGCTTGATCAATTCGGCGTATAAAGTCACGGCTTGTGGATCGCGTATGCGGATCAGATTATAAGCTCGATCCCAGCGCCAATGAGTAGCCTCCAGGGCTTCGGGAAAGCGAAGAAATGCTTCGCCCTCAGCATAAGCGAGAACATTATATGTTTTATCTGAAGGTGAGAGAATTGTGTTTGCCCGAAGTAACTCTATGGTCCTTGACTGCTCGCTAAGATCCCAAGGTTTAAGTTCATAACGATCGTTAAATCGCACTGGCTTTGCTGGGGTTATTGTGCGGATCAATGTTGGTGTAAGGGTGAAGGTTGGAGTTGGGGTTTTGGTGACAGTTGCAGAAGGTCGCAATGTCCAAGTAGGCCGGGGGGTCAGCGTAATCGTGGTGGTATTTGTTGGGCTTGGACTGGGCTGAGAAGTAAGGGTGGATATTAACGCTACTGTCGTAAACGTTGGCTTGACCGGTGGATTCTTGACAAAATTAATGACTACAACCAAAAATATCATTATGGCCAGGCTAAAGAATACCAATATCGGGATTATGAAAGGAGAACGTTTGGGGGAGTTAGTCACCATTTTTATGGTCTATCCCAATGACGTTAGAAACTCCGAAAGAATAAGTCCCACACGATCAGGGTCAAAATCCAATAAAGGTGGTTTCACCCTCGAAGTCGGAAAACCATGAAGTCTGGAAAGTATAAGCTTTATCAAGGGTGGCATGGGAGGATAATGGTCACAAATATCACGCAAGCGACTTAGTTTTGCCTGAGTAGTCTCATCGTTGATACCTGCTTGAAAATTGTCCCACACAATCCGGTGGAGGGGAGAGAGTATATTTGCCAGGGCGGTAATACACCCTGATGCTTTGGATTGCAATGCCAGGCTGAATAAACGGTCGTTACCGTTCAGTACAGTGAGGTCGCTTCCAAAATAAGATCCAAGTTTACGCGCCCATTCAGGATCACCTGAGGAATCTTTTATTCCAATAAATTGTCCTGGATATGCATCCTTTAAACGGGATAACAATTCCAAGGACAGGTTAACACCTGACACCGGTGGGATGTGATATCCCAATAAGACCCCATCCGTTGGTACTGCCCTCTCCAACACCTGACTGAACCAGGCGAGTAATCCTTCATCGGTCGTCTTTCGGAAGAAATACGGCGGTAACACCACAACACCATCATAACCGAGGTCAAAAGATGCCTTGGTGAGGGAGATTGTGTCCTCCAGGCTTGGGGTACCTGTACCTGCAAGAAGCTGGAGGTCAGGTATGGATCGGCGAACTTCAGCAGCGGCTCTGTATACTAGCAAACGTTCTTTAATTGAAAAAGATGGACCTTCGCCAGTGGTGCCCATGAGTAGAATACCATGGCAGCCTCGTTGGGAGAGGAAATGGATTAAGTTGGCCAATCCATCGAAGTCTGGGGAAAGGTCATGATTCAGTGGAGTAACCGCAGCTGCAAAAACCCCGGTGAGATTGTGTGTACTTGCCATATGAGAATTATACTGGATTTACATCACAGAGGCAGCCATCGTTGAATTTAGTTTTGGTCATCGTGTTTATATTTAATCCAATATAACCAGCATAAAAACTTTGTTCAAAGATTTGACAAAATAATATATTATTGTCAATACACTTGACAAACCATAATATCTTTGGTAAAATATTCACAATCACTTTATTAATTCAAAATGGTTGGCACCTTGGATACACTGGCGAGCATTTACCGATACAGGACAGGAAAAACACTCAATAAACGGGTTGTTTTGGATATGATCCGTTTTACCCCTGGTGGTATCTCGCGCGCAGAGCTAGCGCGACAGATGTATCTGACACGTTCAGCGATATCCACCATCATAGACGACCTCAAAGGGATGGGATTGGTAGATGAGATTGAAACTGGTCCCACAACAGGTGGACGACGCCCTATCTTATTAGCAATCAACCCAAATCATGGGTATGTGGTTGGGATCGATCTGGGGGCAACCCATCTCCGTTTGGTTTTGACTGATTTTTTGGCTCACGTTCTTGATGAATTCGAATATCCCATTTCAGTAATTGACGGCCCACAGAAATGCTTGACCCAAATTGAGCATTATATTTCTGAGATACTCAACCGCGCGAAATTGAACATTGGTCAGGTATCAGCGATTGGGATGGGTGTGCCCGGTCCGGTAGTGGTGGAAACAGGTGAAGTGACTTCTCCGCCTATTATGCCTGGGTGGGATGGTTACCCAATTCGCGAGCATCTTGAAAAGCAATTGCAGGTGCCGGTAGTGATTGGAAATGATGCCGAGTATGGCGCAATTGGGGAATGGGCATATGGTGCGGGTCGTGGAGAGAGTAATTTAGCATATATTAAGGTTGGAACTGGGGTCGGTGCAGGTTTACTATTGGACGGGCGCATCTACCGAGGAGCGACGGGAAGTGCAGGCGAGATTGGGCACATCACAATTCAAGCAAACGGACCACTTTGTACTTGTGGGAACCATGGATGTTTGGAGAGCATGGCTGGTGGAAAAGCAATTGCACGTAGTGCAAGGGAAGCCATCCACGCTGGGCGACGTACCCAACTTTCCGCAATTGAAGCAGATAAAATTCTTGCGGTGGATGTAGCTGCAGCTGCCCAACGAGGTGACCTAGTTGCCCAACAAATTATCACCGATGCAGGCACTTATCTTGGAATTGCTATTGCCAGTTTGGTGAATTTATTCAATCCGAATATGATTGTTATCGGAGGTGGGGTTTCACAATTGGGTGATCTGCTTCTCGAGCCGATCCGGAAAATTGTTATGGAAAGAAGTCTTTCTTCAGCGGCGAAAGTTGTTCGTATTACATCTGCGGTACTTGGACGACGTGCCTCTACGATGGGAGCAGTGGTTCAGGCAATCAATCTATCCCTAGATCGCTTAGTAGATGTATAATTGAACATGAAAGGAGGGAGAAGTTAATCGTCTAACATTATTGAAAAAACGCCACTCTAAATAAGATTATAAAAGTTACAAAAATCAATATCTAAAAAAATACTTGAAATAATATAGAGGAGAAGAAAAATGTTTAAGAAATTTTGGAGTTTGCTGACAGTATTAATAATCGCAACAATGGTTTTGTCAGCATGCGCAACTGCAACAACAGTAGCACCTGCTGTTACCGAAGCACCCGTCGTTACTGAAGCACCCGTCGTTACTGAAGCACCTGCTACGCCAGTTACTGTTACCATTTGGCACCAGTGGGATGGTGCATATCTAACTGCGATTCAGGCAGTGTTCACTCAATACATGACTGAACACCCGAATGTGACTATCGTCTTAGATAAGCCCGAGAATGTTACTGATGCTCTTAAAGTTGCTATCCCAGCAGGCGAGGGTCCTGATATTCTCGGTTGGGCAGTAGATAATATTGGCAGTCAGGCTTTGGTCGGAAACATCATAGACCTGGATTCTTTAGGTGTGACTCAGGATTTCCTGAATTCAACCTATGAACCAGCCGCTGTGAAAGGTGTGATTTGGCAGGGCAAGATCTGGGCACTTCCAGAAAGCCAGGAAGGCATTGCCATTGTTTATAACAAGGCAGTTGCCAGCGAAGCTGACTTCCCCTCTGACCCATTGGATTTTGCTGACTTATTAGCCAAAGGAAAAGCATACGCTGAAGCTAACCCCGGCAAATATCTGCTGTGCAATCAGGGTTTGGGTAATGCGGATGCATTCCATGTAGCTCCGGTTTACTTCGGATTCGGTGTTCCAGGCTATGTAGACGACACTGGTAAAGTATATCTAAATACACCCGAAGGAATTGCCGCTGGAAATTGGATTAAAGAATGGAAAGCCTATGCACCTGCTGAAACCAGCCATGAAATTTGTAAGACCATGATCACTGAAGGCACTGCTGCTGCCTGGTGGACTGGTCCATGGGCAATTGCAGATCTGGAAGCTGCTGGAATCGATTACGGCATCCTTCCGATGGGAAGACCATTTGTGGGTGTCAAGACCCTCATGATCACCAAGAACGCTGTGGATCGTGGAACGGCTGAGGTGGCTCTGGATATTATGAAGTTCTTCACCAATCAGGCCAATGAAACCCAGGTTTCTCTGGTCAACAAGACCATTCCCGCCAACACTGCCGCATTAAATGACCCGCAGATCCAGGCTCTTGCCACGATCAAGGGATTTGGTGTCGCGCTCAACCTGGGTATCCCTGCGTCGAATTCACCATACTCTAGTGCCCAGTGGGGCCCCGTTGGTGATGCAACCAATGCCATCTGGAGTGGAGCACAGACGCCTGAAGAGGCTCTGGCTGCTGCTCAAACAGCAATCGAAACCGCCATTGCTGGTATGCAATAACCTCAATTCTAAATGGGAGGGAGCGCTTTGAGCGCCCCTCCCATTTTTTATAATCATATCTTCCCAAGAAAGGTTACTTAAAAGAAGTAACATCGAGAGGAGGTTGCAATGATTGCTTGGTCTGGGCGAAAAAAAGCTTTGATGATCCTTGCTTTTATTGGACCCACGCTGTTAGGAATAATACTATTTAACATCTACCCAATAACCTATAACGTTTTTATCTCTTTTACCAATCGAAATCAATACCACCCCAACCCAGATTGCAGTATATTTCTAACCAATATTATTGAACCAACATGCTGGCCGATGTTTAAGCCATCAAGTGGCGTCAGCACACCATATTCCATCGAATCACCCTTATTTCAAAACTATATCAATCTCGTAGGTAAATTATTTACCACTGCAGGTTTGCTGGCGATATTGAAGTTAGTGATTTGTTTTGTACCGCTGATTGTGGCAAATCAGGTCAATAAATATTACGACCGGAAGCTTACCCGTCCGATATCTGGTATTCTGATTTGGATCATTGCATTAGCGCTAGCTATATTGGTTGCCTGGTTAATCAATGCAAAAGGTGCTATCAACGACCTGCAAACTGGTAGTGATTTCTTCATCGTTGTATTTCGTACGATCCTATTTGTAATCATTACCACCCCAATTAACTACGCAATCGGTTTGATTCTTGCGCTGGTTCTGAACACTGAATATATCAAGGGCCGGACGTTCTTTCGCACCGTGATGATTATTCCCTGGGCTGCTTCCACCATGTTTATCATTATGTCTTTGGTATGGCAGTTCTTCTTTCGAGATGTTGGCGTCATCAACCAGATACTTAAGGTATTCAATATCTCTGGTCCTGCCTGGTTACAAGATCCGACCATTGCTTTTGGGGTTATCATCCTGGTGAATCTGTGGTTCTCATTTCCATTTTGTTTTAACATCATCTTAGGTGCATTGCAATCCATACCCGCGGATCAATATGAGGCCGCAGAGATAGATGGAGCAACCTACTGGCAACAATTAATGAATATCACCCTACCATTGATCCGTCCTGCAGTTGTGCCTGCGATCGTCCTAAGCGCGATTGGTGCAGGTGGCTTCCAGATGTTTGGCACGGTATGGGCAATTACAGCTGGTGGTCCTACCAGGGGTGCTGGTGTGCCAGGTTCCACAGAGCTAGTAATGGTTTATGCCTACAAACAAGTATTCCAATCCAATGCTTATGCCAAAGCGGGTGCTTTCGCGGTGATCATTTTCATCTTCTTGTTTGTCATGACTCTATACAGCTTGCGTGTCACTAAGATCACGAAAGGAGCCTACGAATGAGCCGGCGCCCAAAACCTCTGGTCATTGTTTTCCAATACATATTTCTGGCAATAATGAGCTTATTTGCACTGTATCCTATCTGGTTTGTGATCCTGGCATCCGGTCGAGTGGGACAGCGTTTATATACATTGAACTTGTTGGGCATGTTCTTCCCGACTACATTTACACTGGATAATTACCAGATCATGCTTGCTGGAGTTGAACATCCGTTTTTATCTTGGATGCGTAATAGTGCCTTTGTGGCGGGATTTACCACGATTGCATGTATGCTGGTAGCGACTTCAGCAGCATTCGCCTTCTCCCGTTTTCGTTTTTATGGTCGGTCAGCTGGATTAGTCCTGTTATTAGCGATTCAGGCTTTCCCTGGAGTACTTTCACTTGTACCTGTAGCTCAACTTTTAACAGCGCTGGGCCTGTATGCCAACTTATGGGGCTTAATCATGGCGTATGTTGTGGGTAATCTGGTATTTACTACCTGGCTTCTGAAAGGTTACTTCGATACGATACCGATCGAGATTGAGGAAGCTGCGATGATAGACGGTTGTGGTCCAATCCAATCCTTTTTGTTAATCGGATTACCAATGGCCAAGCCAGCTTTGGCAGTTACTGCCTTGCTGGCATTCATGGGCGGTTGGGGTGAGTATATCTTCGCTTCAGTGTTGATCCCTGCTCCGGATGCCAAGCGCACCCTGATGGTTGGTATGTATAGCCTGGCAAACACCCAGAGCATCCCCTGGGGATTATTTGCTGCCGGCGCTGTGATGACCATTATCCCGGTTATTGTTGTCTATATGTATTTCCAACGCTATCTGATCGGTGGACTGACACTGGGTGGCGTAAAAGGGTAAATGAAAGATTTTATCTTCGGCACCCTCGCTACGGAGGAATTGCGTCTCAAACACGTACGCACTCGCCGGGCGGGGGTGTCGCATGCTTATGCCCGTTCTCCGCGTGATCCGCTCCCTGGTCAGCAAATCACACTTGAGCTGACCATTGGACCATCACATCCTTGCGAACATGCTTGGGTCTACTGGACGAACGACGGTAGTGACCCAAATGGAGAGTTAGGAAAAGCATCCAAAGGTCACACTCTACCCATGGAACCCAATGGGGCAGAATGGGACACGGTTTTATGGGGGTATATTCACCATTTTAAGGCAGTCCTTCCAGGGCAAACAACAGGTACTATTATCAGGTATTGTCTCTCTGGTACTACAACCAGTGGAGATGAAATCTTTGCCGACAATGGCATCATTTATGCTTGCTATATCGCGGATGACCCCGCTCCAAGCTGGTCGCAGGATGCAATTATTTATCAAATATTTGTCGACAGGTTCTTTCCAGGAAAGGATAAAAGCTGGTTGGTACCTAAGAATCCAGCTGGGTTTTACGGAGGCACAATAATAGGAATCCTGGAGAAATTGGATTACTTAAGCGATCTGGGTGTCAATGTGCTTTGGCTGACACCCATTTTTCCAAGCCCTTCTCATCATGGATATGATGCAACCGACCTGTTTGATATTGAGCTGAGATTAGGAACCAAAGCAGACTTAAGGAAACTGCTGGATGAATCCCACCGTCGAAATATGCGTATATTATTGGATTTAGTCCCGAACCATGTTTCTAACTTACACCCCACCTTCCAGTCAGCAATAACGGATCCTGAAAGTCTTTATAAGAATTGGTACACTTTCAGACATTGGCCAGATAAATATAGCTCATTCTTCGACGTTCCTGAATTACCTCAGCTCAACCTTCGCGAACCCTCTGCCAGGCAACATATGCTGGATGCGGTTGCTTATTGGCTAGATTTTGGTGTGGATGGATATAGGGTGGATTATGCAATTGGACCAACTGCTGATTTTTGGGCGGACTTTCGCAAGGTCACCTGGCAGTCGCGCCCTGACAGCTGGACGTTCGGGGAGGTGGTCGAACCCCCCGATTCTCAAATAAATTTTTCAGGTGGTCTGGATGGGTGCCTGGATTTCAACCTGATGGAAACATTCCGGAACGCTTTTGCTTACGATGGCTTGAAAGCTGATCGATTTGCCAGCTACCTCACCCGGCATGAAGCGTTCTTTCCCGAATCCTTCTCACGCCCATCCTTTCTCGATAATCATGATATGAACCGCTTCCTGTGGGCGGCAAATGGCGAGATCAAGCGTTTACGCCTGGCAGCATTATGCCAATTCACTCTCTCCGGCCCTCCGGTAATTTATTATGGAACGGAAGTTGGGTTATCCCAGGTCAGAGATGTACGGCAAGGGGAGCGAGGTTTACCGGAGGAATCACGCCTGCCCATGGTATGGGGAGATGAGCAAGACCATGGCTTAATGTCTTATTACCAACGATTGATCCACCTACGCAATGACCTATCCCCATTGAAGAGGGGAAGAATTCATCTCCTTTTTGCCGATGAAGAACTCCTGACTCTATACCCGCGGTGAAAATGACGAAATCTTGGTCTTACTCAATCTGTCAACCAAAAATCGTTCCATCGAGTTGTCGGGTAATTGGGATACAGTTCTCATGCAGGCAAGTCCTGGAGATATTCATGTCGACAAGAATTACATTAATATAGCTCCATTCGGAGGAGCTATCTTGAAAAAATAATTTAAAAATCTTTGGAGTCGGGCTGGCCATGCCAAAATCGTTATTAAAAAGACTCAAAAAAGAACAAACTCCCGTGGTAGATGGAAACATAGCTACATTTGTGTGGAAGGGAGACAGTGCACCAGATCTGGTGGGCGATTTTACTGGTTGGGATGCAGGGGAACCAGTTAGTATGGAAAAATCTGGACCTGGAATTTGGACTTACCGTTGACCCTGCCCCTTGATGCTTATATCGAATATGGCTTTTTACTAGGGGAGGAAAGTTTACAAGACCCTTTCAATCCACGTCAAAGCTCAAATGGCATGGGTGGGTACAATCATTATTTCCAAATGCCGAAGTATAAATCGACATACTTAGCACAGAGACGAGTTGCTGTTCCGCACGGAAGTATCACCAAGCATGTGATAACAACAGAAAATTTTATATTTGGCTCGAAACGGACAATCTACCTTTACCGACCTCCCGTGAGTGAATCGGTACCTTTGCTGGTCGTTTGGGACGGTCAGGACTATCTCCACAGAGCACATTTAAATCTTATCGTTGATAACTTAATCGCGGAACAACGGATCCAGCCCTTAGCGATGGCTTTTGTGCATAATGGAAGCGCAGCGACTCGGGCAATCGAATATGCGTGTAGCGAATCAACGCTGGTTTTCTTAATGACAGAAGTGCTGCCTCTGGCAACTAAGCAATTAAACCTTATCGATATTAATATATTTCCGGGAGTGTATGGTGTGGCTGGAGCATCGATGGGTGGGTTGATGGCTTTATATACCGGTGCCCGTATTCCTCAGGTTTTTGGAAAAGTACTCAGCCAATCTGGTGCGTTCTCTCTGGCAAGTTTTGATACGGTGGTTTTCGATCTTCTCGAGCACGGTGAACAGCACTCATTGAAGATTTGGATGGATGTCGGTATATATGATATTCCCGGATTGTTGGTTGCCAACCAACGGATGAAAAACGTGTTAAATAAAAGGGGTTATCAAGTGGATTATCGTGAATATCATGCCGGGCACAATTACCCTGCCTGGAGAGACGATATCTGGGCTGGTCTTGAATATCTGTACGGTGCAAATTAATCGTGGAGATCTTCATGGTCAAGAAATCAAAAATTCAGATTATCACCCTGATAGCAATAGGTCTCCTGCTCTCTTCGTGTACTACGAAGGCACAACCAGTCCAATCCATTACAGGACTCCCACAAGGTACGGATGGATATCCTTGGTGGAATGATACTGTTTTCTATGAAATTTTCGTGCGAAGTTTTTATGATAGCAATGGGGATGGCATAGGAGATTTTAACGGCATCATTGAAAAATTGGATTATCTTAATGATGGTGATCCAAAGACGAAAACTGACCTAGGTGTGACTGGGATTTGGTTGATGCCGATCAACCCAGCTGCATCCTACCATGGTTATGACGTAACCGATTATTACGGGGTTAACCCTGATTACGGTACGTTGGATGATTTTAAACGATTGATGGAGGAATGCCATAAACGGGGAATACGGGTGATCATTGATATGGTATATAACCATACATCCAATAAACATCCCTGGTTTATCGAGGCGAGAGATCAGACGCAATCCTCCCGGCATGATTGGTACATCTGGTCCGCAACCAATCCAGGATATGCTGGTCCATGGGGGGAAAAGGTTTGGTATCCTTCTGTCGCCGGATACTATTACGCTATATTTTGGATTGGGCAACCTGACCTAAACTACGCGGATGAGGCAGTGACTGAAGAAATGTATAATGTTGCACGTTTCTGGTTACAGGATGTAGGTGTGGATGGATTCCGATTGGATGCAGTCCGTTATCTTGTTGAAGAAGGAAATAATCAACAAGACACTGCAGAAACACATGAATGGTGGTCGAATTTTCAAAAGTATTATAAAGGAATCAATTCCGAAGCGATGACGATTGGTGAAGTATATACCACCAATTACATCGTGGATGATTATCTAAAAGGTGATGAATTTGACCAGGCATTCAACTTTGATCTTGCATCGCAGATTTTAAGGAACATCAAAAGCCGAAATGCAGTGAATTTAAATGCAGGCTCTAAAATCCAGTTTCGATCTGTTACCACGAGGCGAATATGCAACATTCCTAAGCAATCATGATCAGGAACGGGTAATGAGTTTTTTTGCCGGTGATCATGTTAAAAGCAAACTGGCTGCTTCTGTATTATTAACCTCACCCGGTACTCCTTTCATATATTATGGCGAAGAAATAGGGATGACGGGTAATAAACCGGATGAGCTTATCCGCACACCTATGCTTTGGTCTGCTGATAATTATGCAGGTTTTTCTACTGTTTTTCCGTGGGAGTCTACCAACATTAACTTCGCTCAATATAATGTAGCAACTGAAACAGGTGATCCCAATTCATTGCTCTCTCTCTACCGAAATTTAATTCAGCTGCGAAATAATCATGCAGCATTACGTGTTGGTGATTTTTATAGTGTCCGTTCAGATAATTTTTCGATATTATCCTACCTACGGATTAGCAAAGAAGAAACCTTGTTAGTGTTGATAAATCTAAGTGAAGAACCTGTTGGCAGGTTTTCATTAACATTAGATAAAGGACCTCTTTCTGGGAATTTTCAAGCATTCTCGATTTATGGAGAGGGAGAGATTAATGGTTTAGAATCGAACAGTGCAGGTGGTTTTGATGGCTACCAACCTTTCCCTGAGATAGCAGCCAACGGTATGGTGATTATCCAATTACGTGGACGCTAAGCTAAAATAACAATTACGTATTTATATAATAAAGCTCATGGAACGGAACTCCAATTCAATTAGTAAAAGCACTTTCTGGACGCGCCAACGAATTATCCTCCTGGTGTTTGTGATTGGCTTATCCCTACGCCTCTGGGCAGCGTGGCAGCTTCCTGTTGATTTTGACGAGCCAACTTATTTGGATGCGGGTTATAAATACGCTCAAATGCTACAAACGGGAGATATCAATGGGATCATTGATTATAGCGGGACGAGCGAACATCCACCTCTGATAAAACTACTGTACGGATTTGTTATTCTGGTGATGGGTCAAGGGGCAAACTGGGATCAGGCATTAATCTTATCCCGCCTGGTTTCGGTCATACTTGGCAGCCTGGCAGTTTTCGTGTTAGCTATGGTTGACCCACTGGCAGGCGGTTTACTGGCAGTGCAGACCTTAGTGGTCAAATATACCAGTCAGGCATACCTGGAAGCTTTGCCATTATTTTTCTCCCTATTGGCCGTGGTCTTACTTCGACGATCGACCACAGCACGTAGCAAATGGTTTATCCTTTCAGCTGTTGCACTTGGGATCACTGCAGCAGGTAAATACAGCTATTTCCCAATCCTTTTTGTAATCCTTTTTATCATGATTTGGGAAAAACACGAGAGAATTACTAATATTCTCTTATATTTACTCCTTGCATCAGTCACTTTCTTGAGTTTTAACCCTTACCTGTGGCACGAACCAATCAGCCGATTATGGGCATCACTCAACTTTCACGCACAATATGCCCAAGGAGCACATGTTCAGGAAGTTGGTTATCCCTGGTACCAGCCTTTCCTATGGGTTTCACGCTCCAATGGCTTTGTCTGGCATCCGGAGGTTTATTTTTACTTCGGTATTGATGGTTTGATCTTCCTGCTGGCATTACCCGGACTATGGCTGGAATGGAAGCGGAAGCGATGGGTGGTGATTTGGTCTATTACCAGCATGTTCACATTGTTAGTCTGGCCAACGAAGTGGCCTCAATATACACTGGTTGTTTTACCGGCTTTTTGCCTGGCTGCATCGACTGCAGCAAAAGAGGTTTATGAAAAGCTTAGAGAGCAGGAGCTATATTGGGAATGGTTTCACAACATGTTCCCACGACCGACAAGACGTTATATTATTATTGCTGCATTCCTGATGGGTTTACTGGTGTTTGGTGTGCTGGTGTCCCAGGCATTTATTGCGATCAACCGCATTGGCTGGTCATCAATTACTGATGTAACTTCGGGATTACCTAATAACGCAGTGAATGACATCCAGGCTCTGCCAGATGGGCGGATGTTGATTGGAACTGATGGTGGTGCTGCCATCTGGAGAGCAGCCAGTGATGATGAAGTCATGGACGAATGGACGATATACACTCCAGGAAATTCATCATTACCCAATCAGCAGGTACTGGCAGTGACACAGGACAAATCAGGAGTATTTTGGTTTGGAACTGCATCAGGGCTAGCAAGGTTTGATGGGAAAAATTGGGACATCTATCGAGCCAAAGACTTTGGTTTGAATAACCAGCAAATTAATACCATAGCCGTCGATGATCAAAATCGGATTTGGATAGGTACACTGGAAGGTGCTTCAATATTCGATGGAAACACATGGACACCCTACACTGAAGAAGGATCAGATCTGGTAAACGACGTAGTATTTTCTATTGCAGTTCAAACAAAATCTACAGGTGATGTGGTGTGGTTTGGAACTTTAAATGGGATATCCGCGCTTGATCCTGGTACAGGCATATGGCAGAATTTTTCACGCCAGGATATTGACTTGGGATGGGGTGGTGTTTCAGATTTGATGTTTGATTCATCCGGTAGATTATGGGTGAGTACTGAAGGTGATGGGATCAGCCTGTGGGATGGTAAAACCTGGTCCTATATACGAGTAAGCAATTCACACCTGCCTTACAGCATCATTGAATCAGTTGGCGAGCTTGAGCCAGGTATATTTTGGATTGCGGCTTCCATACCCAATGCTTCGGGTGGTGTCATGGCAAAGTATGATGGTTCTAACTGGCATATCTACCGGAAAAATCTATCAGGTTACTCAGGTGCAGAAACAGTGACGATTGCAAAAGACGAAACTGGGCGCTATTGGTTTGGGACCCGCACTTATGGTATCGATATCTATGAACCAAGAAAGTGAAATTGAGGATGATATGAGTTCAAAAATATGGAACTATATTAGTATTTTGGTGATGGTGGCATTAATATTTGCGGCATGCAGCAAACCAAACGTTACACCGACTCCTACAACCATAGCGACGACAACAGCTGAAGAACCGATTTATTTATCGATCATATGGCACCAACACCAGCCGGTATATTATAAGGATCCCGAGACTGGAATCTATGAAAAACCATGGGTACGTGTACATGCTGCCAAAGATTATGTGGATATGGCCGCAATGTTAAAAAATTACCCCAATCTGCATGTTACGTTTAACCTGACGCCAAGCCTGATTCGCCAGCTAGATGATTTCAATGCAGGAGCGAAGGATCTTTATTGGGTGACAGCAGAAGTACCTGCAGACCAGCTGACCGATACTCAGAAGCAATTCATATTGGATCGATTCTTCGATACCAATCGCAAGATTATTGCACGTTTCCCACGTTACCAGGAGTTGCTGCAAAAGCATGAAGCTGGCACAGATTACATGCCCCAAGATTTTCTTGATTTGCAAGTGCTATTCAACCTTGCATGGACCGACCCGGATTGGCTAGTCCAGGAACCACTCGCCAGCCTGGTTACCAAAGGCTCAAATTATCTCGAGTTTGATAAAGCAATTGTGTTTTCTGAACATAAACGATTGATCTCGGAAGTTATTCCCTTGCATCGCGAGCTGCAGGATTCGGGTCAGATCGAAGTTACAATGACTCCTTACGCCCATCCCATCCTGCCGTTGTTGGTAAGCACGCGAATGGCACTGATTGCCAACCCAACCATGGACCTGCCTAGCAAGGAATATGCGTATGGGCAAGATGCCATTGCTCAGGTTCAATTAGGCGTCCAATTCTACCAGGACCATTTTGGACGAGCACCACGTGGCATGTGGCCTGCAGAAGGATCAGTAGCACAGGAAATCGTAAACATGGTATCGGCAGCAGGAATCCAATGGATGGCTTCCGATGAGGGAGTGTTGGCTGCCAGTTTAGGGTTGGATAGTTTTGCCCGCGATAGCAAAGAAGTGGTCACCGAACCGGATATCCTGTATCGCCCATACTACGTGCAAAGCAAACAGGGAAAACCGGTTGCTATGGTATTCAGAGATTTGATTATTTCAGATAAGGTTGGCTTTTCATATTCAGGGGTGAGCGGCTCAGCAGCTGCTAAAGATTTCATCAATCGCATCCACGCCATCCGCGGTTCATTAATTGCCAGCGGCGCTAACGGACCACATCTGGTGTCAGTAATCTTGGATGGCGAGAATGCCTGGGAGTATTATGAAAACGATGGCAAAGAATTTTTATCGAGTCTGTATTCTGGATTAAGTGAAGATCCACTGATTCGTACAGTTACCCCAAGTGAATTCCTTGCTTTAGCTCCAGACCAACCAAAGATTGAAAACCTGTGGGCTGGATCATGGATCAACCACGATTTCTCCACCTGGATTGGCGAAGACGAAGAAAATCGGGCTTGGGATTATCTGGCAACAACACGAGAATTATTGCAAAAGTATGTAACCGGCGTACGCCAGACAACCACTGAAGCCCTCCAGCAAGCGCAAAATTATATGTATGTTGCAGAAGGCTCAGACTGGTTCTGGTGGTTCGGGACTGATCAAAACTCTGGCAGCGATGAAGCCTTTGACCAGCAGTTCCGTTCCACCCTCAAGCAAGTATATATATCCTTAGGTGAGGTGGCTCCTACCTTTCTGGATGTGCCGATCATTCCACTCAGCCCGATTACAGCTGATATCGCTTCCAGCGAGTTGATTTCAGTGACCATCGATGGGCAGGTGAGCAACGGGGAATGGGACAAGGCTGGGGTCTATCTAGCTTCCGGGGGAGTTATGGCATCTGGCCAAGCTTACTTCCAAGACCTGGCATTTGGATTCTCTTCCAAGGATTTATATCTCAAGGTGACTTCTCTACCAGATTACGTGCCAACACCTGGAGAGAGCAGCATCGAACTGTACCTGCAGGCACCCGGAAGTGGTCCAACCAATAATTTTAGCCGCAATGGCACTCTGTTAGGATTTCCCGCCAACCATCTGTTGGAAATTAAACTCGATGATGGTGTGATGACCAATGCCAATCACTACATTTCCAGCGGGGAAGAAACCTGGGGAGATTCCAAGAAACTGGAAAGTGTTGCTCAAAATGAGAATATGATTGAGCTATCGATCCCCCTGACTGACATAGGGAAGGCTGAGTCAGGTGACCTCATCAACTTACGAGCTGTCTATCAAGAAAAGATGAATCTGGCCGGTGCTGAGACGAATGTAGATATAGATGTCTTACCCAACAGCGGTCCAGCTGCGTTGGTTGTACCTGACCTGGGTACGACGACCCTGGTATTGGACATTGTCGACCCTGAACGAGATGATTATGGTCCAGGAACTTATACTTATCCTTCAGATGTAGCTTTCCCTGCGGGTTGTTATGATATCCTAACTTTTCAGGTTGGAGCAGATGGAGAATCCATTGTCTTCAAATTCACCATGCGGGGTGCGGTTGAAAATTCGTGGGGTTCTCCGAATGGATTATCGGTCCAGACATTCGATATTTATATTGATACAAATGGCGATGGTCAAGGTGGGGTGAATTTCCTGCCCGGTCGTAACCTGGCACTCATGGATGGCTTCACCTGGGATTATGCCATCACGGTGGAAGGTTGGGAACCTGGGATTTACATTCCAGGCGAGGTAGCTCCGGAGAAAATCGCTACAAGCAGCGATTTCCAGATTCTAGCGGATCCAGTCCAAAAACGTGTGACTATTCGTATTCCGCGTAATATTCTGGGTGATAATCCTGAAGAATGGAAGTACTCTGCCATGGTGCTTAGCCAGGAGGGATATCCAAGCGGTGGGGTTATGCGTGTGCGAGATGTCAATCAAAGTGCAGAACAGTATCGTTTTGGTGGTGCGGCTGGAGACACTAATCATACGCGGGTAATCGATCTTGTGTGGCCGGATTCAGGCACACAGGAAACCTGGCTTAGCAGTTACACCCCAAACCAGGCGGCACAGACTGAGCTAACAGTGACCGATTTCGCCCAGGTGGAGATGCTGGTAAAAGGTCAATAGTATAATTGACTAATCTTCCCGTTACATCTTCCCGGGAGGGCGTTAGCTTCCGGGAAGATTGTGCTAAATTGAGACAAAATGCCGCGCAGATTCTATTCACTGATCATTCCTGGCTTGATATTATTCTTAACGATGATGACCATCGGGTCATGCCGACGCGCAAATACACCAGAAGCTTCGACAATAACCGCTACCTATTCACCCACTCAAAGTGCAGAGGATATTGTATCCACAAAGATAACATCTCAAACTACACAAAAACCAAATAATACGATAATAACCCCAGAACCTGAGAAACCATACCCAGCACCTTCCAATCAGGATGTGATTTCAACTATAGGAACTGACCTGCTAACGGCATACCCACCAGCTTTACCGACCCAGACGCAGCCAATGGCACAACAACCCCTGGCAACCCAGACGCAGCCAATAATATCTCTCACCCCAAGTGCAACTATTTCTGCTGACCAGGTCTATCCTGGACCGGAAGGAAGCACAGATTTCACCCCGATTGCAACACAACCAAATCCGAGAACACAAATTACGGCAACACCTCCGCCATATCCTGGTCCAGCAACATCAACAACGGGCGCGGTTAGAACGCCCACAATGTCATCTACTGCAAACGAACCAGATAATGGAACTCAAATCTCATCTCCCACACCGGAACTAAGTCCGGGTACACCAGAAGAGTCACCGACTGAGTTACCTCCACCGGTTCCATTATCACCACCTCCTGCGGGAAGCTCTATAACTATTTGGCATTCGTGGGGAGCAGCAGAGACAGAGAAGCTCCAAGAAGTCATCCAATCCTTTAAGCGATTATTTCCAGATGTGACATTCAAGCTAATCTATATCCCGTTAGATGATCTGCTTGGTGCCTATCAAGCAGCAGCTTACTTCGGGCAAGGACCAAGCTTGCTATTGGGACCTTCCAATTGGGGACCAGTCCTATACGAGGCTGGTTTGATTGTTGATCTTGATCCCTTCATTCCTGACGATTATCTAAGGAATATCAATTCAAATGCGATAGCGTCTGGATATTATCACAAAGCGCTTATCAGCCTGCCCCTATCCCAACGTGGAATGGTGATGTTTCGAAATACAGCTGTGATATCTAAAGCTCCAAGCAGCTTTGATGAGCTTATAAAGATGTCTCAGCAAGTCACTCATGGAGGTGTGGTTGGCACTTATCTTGAACGCGGATCATATTTTTCCGCTCCGAATATAATCGGATTGGGTGGCAATCTGATTGACAGCGCTGGAAACCCGGCTTTCAATGACACGTTTGGATTGGAATGGCTTAATCTTTTGACCGCCTTTGATGAAGCGGGTGCAGTGACTTTTAATACCAATCGCGATCTGGAGATGTTCATGCGGGGGCGGGTAGGAATTATTATCGATTGGAGCATGAATATTTCGATGCTTGCACGGGTAATTGGAATGGATAATCTGGCAATTGACCCATGGCCAACTTTTGGTACTGGTCATTTGACTGGTTGGGTGGAGGCGGATAGCATCTATCTAAATGCCAATGTCTCGAGTAATGACCGATTTGCTGCACTGACTTTCATCGGCTACTTGCTAGATCCGAATGTGCAGATGCATTTAGCTGAGGTCGGGCACATACCTTCTGTGTCGACTACCCAACCAAGGGATAGGCTCATCCAGGAAGCAATGATTGCAATTTCGGACGGAGTACCATATCCAAACAGCGTCGATAGGGATGTATTAAGTTTGTATTGGAATGAACTAAATATGGCAATCCGAAATGTCTTCGAGCGCGAAGTTAATCCATCAGATGCTTTAAAGGTCGCTAATGACAATATTATTCAAATACTACAAGCGATGCGGATTGAGCCGTAAGGGAGAACATGAGCATACCAGACTGGATCCAGGATGCAATCTTTTACCAAATCTTTCCTGATCGTTTTTATAACAGTGAATTAGAAAATGACCCACCAAATGTCCAACCATGGGGATCAGCTCCGACGAGCTGGGGGTTTCAGGGAGGTGATTTACAAGGTATCCAACAGAAATTTGATTACCTGCTTGATTTGGGAATTAATACGATCTACCTGAATCCAATTTTTCAGGCTACCTCAAACCATCGTTATAACACGACAGATTACTACAAAATCGATCCAAAGTTGGGGTCTCTGAATGATTTTCATAACCTTATAGAATGTGCCCACCGTAACCAGGTACGGGTCATCCTGGACGGGGTATTTAACCATTGTGGGAGAGGTTTTTTCGCTTTCAACGATATCCTAGAAAATCAGGAATATTCAGCCTATCGGGATTGGTTCCATATCAAGCATTTTCCAATCAATGCTTATACCTGGGGTGAAGCGAGCGATTATATCGGTTGGTGGGGAATGAAAAGCCTACCTAAATTCAACACCAATAACCCTAAGGTCAGAATGTATTTCATGGATATCGCAAGATATTGGATTGATCAGGGAGCAGATGGATGGCGATTGGATGTGCCTAATGAAATAAATGACGACAACTTTTGGGCAGAATTCAGGCATGTAGTTAAGTCTGCCAACTCAGAAGCATACATCATGGGTGAGATCTGGTCTGCTGACTCGCGTTGGGTGGGGGAAGGACACTTTGATGGTCTGATGAATTATCCCATCATGGAAGCAATCTCCGGACTTATAGCAACAAACACCCTGGATGTGGTCAGTTTTGGCGAAAAAGTTGAAAGACTGTTAACCTATTACCCCCACGAAAATGCATATGCAATGTATATTCCACTCGATTCTCATGATACCGAACGGATACTTACCAGGATGGGAAACGACCTGGATAAAACAAAACTAGCATACCTTTTCCAATTTGCCTACCCAGGAGCACCGGCGATCTATTACGGAGATGAGATTGGACTAACAGGAGGTAAAGATCCAGGCTGCAGGGGAGCATTTTTATGGGATGAAAACCGGTGGAATACCGATTTACGCAACTTTATTAAAACTCTGGTAGAAATTCGCAAACGATCTAAGGCATTAAGAGGAGGTGAATATAAAAAGGTGGAAGATTTATCGAATCCATCTTGCTATGCATTTACGCGAAGTTATTCTGACGAGCAGGTGCTTGTAATCATGAATGCCAGCCCTAAACAGCAGAGTTTTCATATGAACCTTAAAGCTATCGGGTGGGATGAAGGGAGAGTATTAAGCGACCTTGTCTTTCCACAAAAACAATATACAATCAGCAACCAGGCACTAGAGATCATCCTGCCTGCATGGGGAGGAATTTGGCTGGCTTAATTTAAGATATACTTGGACCCACCAGGTAAACACATATCAAAATGGATAACGAAACCATTCCCATCTTACAACTCCCGTTATTCGATTACGGTGAATCAATAACAAATATCGTCGAGATGTTTCCAGCAGTCTGGAAAGCAACAGAATGCCTGACATCACAAGATTCGTCCATCAGACAGGGTGGGATTGATGAACTAGTAGCGTTAGGTGCGCAGAAAGTGTCACCATTGGTAGCGTACATGGTCGCAACTTGTATTTGTGATCCAGACATAAGTATTCGCAAAAAAGTATCTTACATTTTGGCAGATCTGATCACAGCAGAACCTAATGCTAGACAATCCCCCAAAGATGTCAGGATGGCGGTTACCAATTATTTACACAATATGCGCGAAGCCACTGTATATGGTTTACTGGAAGTAGCCATAGCTGACGAGCAAGCTGAAAAATCCATATTTCATATATTCAATGCCTGTCCGTATGTTGGGAGGTACTTGGGAGACATCCTGACTGAATGGAAAAACACTCTGGCAGTAAGGCAGAAAGCCATTTATTTTATTGGATTGGTTGGGTACCTGGAAGCACTGCCTGTCTTGGAACGGATATTAAACCGGCTTGAAGCCCGGCAAGTTGGACAGTATGTGATGGCTTTTGGACCATCATCGACAAAATCTGAAGACAATCTATTGCCATACTTGCGTATAGCCATTAATCAGTTGAACGCCCGATAATTAAAAACCATTTTGGTAAATTATTTCCCCTTATTTATTCCAACCATTTATGGGAAAAACATTTAAACCCAATCGCTTTAGGTGAATATTGGTTAATAATGATTATATCGGTCTGAAGCCTTTTGAATTGTTTACACAGGTAGATACCGTTTACAGTTTGGACAAGTTGCTTCAGAGCTTTTAACTACAAACCCACAGTTCGGGCAGGTACGAGGTTGGGCTTCTCCCAGCGGAGCACCGCATGCGATGCAACTTGGTTCTCCAATTGGGTTGGCTGTCATACAATAGGGGCACACCGTTCGCCGTAATCGCTCTGAAAGTTCCTGTGATGCTCCTGCGGATTTCGCTACTTCATCGATAGCGCGCCAGACCTGCTCGTTGATTTGTAAGTTTTGAATATCCTGCGCCAGATCATCCAGTCTGCCAAGTAAATTGAATGGGTTGCGTAAGGCTGCCAGAGCTGTTGTTCCCAGGCTCGCGGCAATCCCCAACCAGGCTTGCTGTCCCAACTGAACTGCCACACCATCGATAACTTTTTCCAGGATCACAGAAATAGTCGTATCCCCTCCAGCAATTGACCCAGGTCGAGAACCAATCTGTACTATCAGCCTTTCAGCATCACCTATTTGCTGAGCGCGTAAATTACCCCGATTGAAGCGTGCTATCAGAGCTTCTCCCATATCCAGTGGGGTCAGATTTCCGTGATAAATGCGTTGTTCCATGGGTAATCTCCTGTATTTAATACGTGGGTATCCTGGCAGGGTTGTAATCGAGCTGGTGCGTATACTGAGATAAACGTTATATAGTTTAGATTATAATCTCCATACACAGGAAAACCACATATTTCATCAGGGTTTTCAATGTTTTGGAGCATTAATGCATCACTTTCTAGTCAGGTTATGGTTAGCGATATTATTAACTAGCGGTCTATTGGGGTTGGGATTGGCTTCTACCGTTCGGGCTGATGTAGTCGCCCAACAACCCACAGTCTCAATTCCAACTGTAACCAGCAGCCCGTTCGGACCGATGGCGACAGTTAATCTGGATCAAGAACAGATTAATGTAAGAGGAGGTCCGAGTCAGGATTATCCAATTGTGGGAGTGCTCCAACAAGGTGAGAGGGTGCCAGCGTTGGGTCGTTCTGTTGGCGGTGATTGGGTAGAAATCGCGTATCCAATCGTAGATGGAGGAGTGGCATGGGTATATGCTTATCTGGTGAGCATCTCAGGTGGTGAGTTGCCCGTGATTGTACCGCCCCCTACACCAACTCCTAATGTGACCCCAACCATAGATCCAACGTTAGCAGCCCAATATATTGTTGTTGTTGGTCCGACTCGATTGCCAACCTTCACCCAACCGCCACCACTGACTCGTACCGACCTATACCGCTGGACCAGTTAGTAGCGTCGCTCCAGGACTTCCAATGGGATTTATCGTCATTGGATTAGGCGTCATCGGTTTGTTTGGTTTGATGATTTCAGTATTCCGTGGTCGTTAAACAAAAAGGCTATGAAGTATTCCTTCACGACCCTATGACATCTACACCTACTTGTTATCCGCAACCCGTGCAGCCTTCGGATGATTCAGAATTAAAGCTTTGTCCACAATTACAAGAAGAAACGGCATTTGGATTGTTGATCTTGAAACCACTATTGGTTAACCCTTCCACATAATCTACCGTAGCACCCTGCAGGTATTTGATCGATATTTCATCAACGATCAGCTTTATCCCATCCGTCTCGATCACAGAATCTTCAGCTGCGGATATTGTTATCCAAAGCCAGACCGTACTGGAAGCCTGAGCAACCACCTCCGGAAATGTATAAACGAAGCGCATAACCCTGTAAATTTTTTTTAGTGATCACATCACGTACAGCTTCAGCAGCTGGTTGAGTCAAACTAACTGGATTTGTGGTAATTTCTTCAGGAAAAGCCATGAATATCTCCAATTCTTTATATCAGTAAAGTGGCTATGATTTTACCAGTAAAGATTTATGCGTCAATGGTATTTACAATTGAAACCGTCGGATTAACAAAATGCGGAAGAAAACATCGTATTCGATAAAAGATCTGCACACATCATTTCCCTACTGATGGTATCTTCGTTGCATCTTCTTTAACCAATAAATTATTAAACAAAAAGTGCAAGGATCACAGATCTTTCTTCCTCATGAAGATTACAGTTTTCCAAGAAAATCATAATATATCTGAGGTCTCTTCCTCTCGACGAGCGTTTCGGCAGCATGTGCGAGGCGTAAAAGGGTTTGTTCTTGCCAATAACGACCGATAGCCTGGAAACCAATGGGTAGACCACCTGGTGCGTAACCAGCAGGGAAGGATATCGCAGGATGACCCGTCAGGTTGGCGGGAGTTGCATAACGCATGATTTCGGTGAGTAAGGTTAAGTCTGAATCCCCATCGGGAAGAGAGTCAGGTCGGATGGGAGGGGCGACGACGGCACTGGTGGGTGTGACGATTATATCCGCTTCATTAAAGACTTGCTCTATCGATGCAATCAGACGGGTGCGTATACGTTGGGATTGAATATAATCCTGGGTAGTAAATGCGCGACTCAGTGATAAGTTTATGCGCACTTCAAGACTATAATCCTTACGGTGCTCTTTATAGTATCTTTCCAATCCTGCATTCATCTCTGAGGTGATACTGATTATATGTGCTACCCTGGCAGCTTCCAATCCGGGGATTTCTACTTCACGCACTTTCGCACCCAAATTTTGTAAACCTTTAAGCATTGCTTCACAACCCGCCACCACTTCAGGAGTGGCATGACGGAACCACGGCCAGAAGACTCCCAGGGTTAAATCACTCAGGTCAAGCTGGGAAAAGCCATCCATGCTTATTTCCGGTTGGTTCAGGGTATGCGGGTCATTGTGATCTGCACCAGCCAGGATGGCATAACCCATGGCAGCATCAAGCGCAGTACCAGCTATTGGTCCAAGGTGGGCAACACTCCAACATAAAGGAGCAGCTCCAAATTCACTCACCCGGCTATACGTTGGCTTGAGCCCGACAACTCCACAAAAACCTGACGGCAGGCGGATTGAACCACCTCCATCAGCACCAATAGCAACAGGTCCAAACCCTGCTGCCACAGCTGCAGCTGGTCCACTCGAACTGCCGCCTGTATGATGGTTGATATTGTACGGATTACGGACGGTACCATGGTGGGGGTTCAGTCCAGTGACACCTATACCAATCTCATGCATATTACATTTTCCAACCATTAATGCACCGGTCGCCCGCATTCGCGCTACAACGGTTGAATCTTGTTTGGCTGGCGTTTTACCCAGGAACCTGGTGCCAACTGTTGTACCGAAAGGCAACATATCCACTTCATCTTTCACTGGTACAGGAACACCATCCAATATACTTAGGGGTGCACCAGAGCGGAATCTCTCGGTGGAGTGGCGTGCTTGTGCCATGAGATCATCCTTATTCCAGGCGATAAATATACTCATGGATGGCTCGCGCTTCTGGCTTTCTTCGATAGCCGTCAAGATACGCTCGGCAACAATTTCGGGCGTGGTACTACCATTGCGATAGGCAGCAGCATAGTCCAAAATCGTGTTAAAGTTGAAGCCGCTTTGACGTTCAGGATTTATTTCTGCCAAAGAACTTAGAATTTGTGCATTTTGTTCAGCAGAATGTGGGTAGGGTGATTGGGGTACCGGTGGAAGAAAGGTTGGAGGTTCATCAATTTGCTGGTCACGTAAGGAGATCATGCCACCTTGTTGGAGAAGATTATTAATCAACAGCCAGCGTGTGGCTGGGCTTTCAAGCGCGTTGGTGAAGAATTTTAAAATGCCTCCAGTAAATCTCGGCAGATTGACAGACTTGAGATCGTAGGTTTCTGGCATGGGGCGTCTCCTTCGTAAATGGATTTATGAAAAGTATACAACATACTGTGACTTTATACACCTCTGTTCATCCAACAATATTAGTCTTGCCACCCTGAGGCATCATCCAAGTTCTTCTTTTCGTCAGCAGACAAACGAAAACCAACCACACCAAGGTTATCTTGAAGTTGCTCAAGACTTCGTGCACCAATGATTGGACTGGTGATCAGAGGATCGCTGAGCAACCATGCCAGCGAAACCTGCGAGACTGTTTTACCCTTGAGTTTAGCCAGATTCTCGATTGAGTCATGAATCGCCCAACTCTTTTCATTAAAATAGCGTCGTTTTATTCCACCCAAACGAACGGATTCGGGTTCTGCCTGGTTACGATTATATTTATCGGATAAAAACCCTGCAGCCAAGGGAGAATAAGGGATGACACCTAAACCATATGTGCGGCATACCTCTGCCAGCTCCCTCTCGAATTCAGCGCGATGGACGAGGTTGTAGTGCGGCTGAAGAGAAACAAAGCTTGCAATACAATTCAGCCTTGAATTCCAGATCGCTTCAGTGAGCCGCCAGGCAGGGTAGTTTGAGCAGCCAATATAGCGCACCTTACCCTGATGAACAAGATCATCCAAGACACGTAATGTCTCCTCGATCGGTGTTTTTTCATCAAATGCATGTGTCTGGTAAAGGTCGATATAATCAATTCCTAAACGTCGTAATGATGCATCGACAGCCTGAAGGATGTGCCGGCGGGAGAGCCCTTCATCATTCGGGCCTGTCCCCATTTTTCCGCGAACCTTGGTCGCAAGTACCAATTGATCGCGTGGTATTTTGGCTTGTTTGATCCATTTTCCAATGATCGTTTCAGCCACTCCTCCAGGGTTGCCTTCTACCCAGCGAGAATATACATCAGCCGTATCTATGAAATTAATTCCAGCTTCAAAGGCGGCACTTAAAATTTGATGGGATAAGGATTCATCTGCCGTCCATCCAAACTGCATTGTACCGAGACAAAGCTCAGAGACTTTGAGGCCGGTACTACCCAATGATTTGTATTCCATATTTCCCTCTCATCGATGATATTTAAATGACAGTATAAATACTCAGTTACCTGGAACCCCAAGCAAACCTTTATGAAGCGCTAATAATACACCCAATTGAAGTGAACCGTCGATAATATCTCCATTGAGAACCATTCCGACCACTTCTTCCACTGGCATATGAACAGTTTCCAGCACTTCACCCGGTTCTAAATTTTGATTGGTTTGAATCAGATCCGTTGCGAAGAATAAATTAGTAGCAGCGCGTAACACTCCAGGAAATTGGTTGTAATAGCCTAGCTTCTCGATTAGACGAGGGTAATAACCCGTCTCCTCTTCGAATTCTCTTCGGGCTCCGTGGATAGGGTTCTCGCCAGGCTCGAGATGCCCCGCGGGTAGATCATAGATGACCTGACCGACAGGATGCCGGTATTGGCGGGTGAGGATGATGCATCCTTCGTGGGTCAGGCTAACCGTGGCGACCGCATCCACAGGACTGGTTAGATAAAAGTAGGGGTGTTCTACGCCTTCATGCTCCAGAGTATCGACAATCACCTTGGCGTAGGGATGATCAAATAAGATCTGGGAGCTAATTATTTTAAATTCAAACATCAATTTTGCCCTTCCACACACTTTATCTGAGGCCAAAAACAGATATATATTTCCAGTACGATACCGTATAACAATCGCTAACGGAAATAGAACCCTCTTTCAATCGCGGTTGCCTTATTATCGGTATCGAGCCCGTATCATGATACAGAATTCCATATTTGAATCAAAGTCAGCAGAAAAACACTCGCGGTCGAATTATAGTCGCAAGCGACGAGAGTTAACGATTACTTTCTTGATGGGTGTATGGCTGCTTTCATTTGTTCTAAATGTGTTTGCAGATGATAAGGGTTCTGATTAGCCTGAAATGCCAGCTTCCAAAATCTCCCTTTATGAGATAAGAATTCCTGTGGAATATTGGCTAGTAATTTAAGTGTTACGGCATGATGAATTTTGAGTTGTTTGAATAACTCCGTTTTTGTGGGGAAAACTGACACAATCGCATCGATATATGCTTGAATGTTGCCACCCCAATCATCAGAAAAGCTTTCATGACCACCCATGATCTCCGTCACGAGATTTTGCCAACCGAGCTCACTATGAATCAGATGAGCAAGCACCTCATTGACGCTCCACTCAGACGGAGCAGGTTTCTTAGCGGATTCTAGATCGCTAGTATCATTAAGCAACGTTTCAATTTCGTTTTCAAAGCGGATATATGTCGGCTCAATCTGTTTTGATAGCTCGATTCCAGAAGCAGGAATGGGTGGAATGGGACGCCCTGATAACGTCATCTTGACAGTCATCTTTTCTGCACAACGATAAAAGGTGACTTCAACAATTTCTCCAGCACGTTTATTTCCTATGAATGAAGCAAATGTGGCAGCACCAGTGATATTTTGCCCATTCATTTCAACGATGACATCATCGGCCTGCAAACCAGCTTTTTGCGCACCCAATCCTTCCACGACACCGCCCAATCGAAGTCCCTCTTTAATCGGAATGCTTAATTTTTCTGCAACACCGGCGTTGAATATATCAGTATAAATGCCAAGCATTGGACGGTTGGTGATGCGTAAATCTGGGCCATTTTCGAGCACGGAGGCGAGATTTTCCAATCCTTTTGCCCATTGTTTCTCATATTCAGCCCCGATCTCATTCCATTTTTGGCTCTTACCAATTTTCTGATGAGTAAGCCTAACTAATGTGCCGCCTTTCTGATTCTTGAGTTTAACGTCTACGCGAGTAGCATGTGGTTCTTCCCTACCGAACCAGGAAAATGAGACTGATTTATCCTTTTCTATGGCAAGATATTCTCCGCTGGTATAGTAATCGCCATTCCACCACATATATAACCGTCCACCTGGACGTGGATCAACTGTAGCGACGTCACATAACCAATCCTTAAGTGCAGTGGAATTTGTAAAATAGACAAAAACTTCCGCTGGTGGAGCCTGGATGAATTTTTCTAGTTTTTTGGATGACATTTTTCCTCCTTGTATTTGATACTAATCTGTGGGACCATTATTCTTACTCATTTTATCAGTAATGGTTCATTGGTTCGTTTAGGCTGTGTGAATACCATTCAGTTAGTAGTTTAACAAGTGCTCTATCCCCTTATGAATACTCTCCTTGGTGGGCAATATCGATTCCATCAGGCCAACATTATATGGGATGGGCACGTCGGGTGTGGCAATGCGCGAGATAGGTGCATCCAGGTCCGAAAATGATTGTTCACTGATTGTGGCGATTATCTCAGCTGCAAATCCATTGGTAATCGTGTCTTCATGGACGACCAATACTTTGCCTGTGTGATGAACACTTTCCAGGACAGTATTTATGTCCCATGGGAGAATGGTACGTAAATCGAGAAGAGTGACGCGGTGTGAGAAATCTTTGGCAGCCTCAAGACAGCGATGAACCATGGCACCCCAGGTGATCAGGGTCAATTCGTCACCCTTGCGGAGTTGGGCAGCTACACCAAAAGGCAGGCAATAATCATCACCAGGGTAAGGGCGGCGTGCTTCAGGACTATCATACAACGCACGATGCTCAAAGAAAAATGTCGGGTCATCCCCGCGCATTGCAGAGCGTAATAGACCAACCGCATCCTCAGCATTGGAAGGATATGCAATCCGCCAACCGGTGAAATGTGCATAGATTGCTTCAGCTGAAACGCTATGCCATGGGTCACCTGTTTTTTTTGCATACCCCACCGGCATACGAACAATGACAGGTGCAGCAAAATGATTGGCTGTCCGCCAACGCATTGTACCCAGGTCGTTGAGCTGCTCGTGTGCAGGATCGGCATACTTACGGAATTGAATCTCAGGGATGGGTAACAGGCCGGCCAATGCCATTCCCGTTGAGCGCCCAATAATACCATCTTCGTTCAGGGATGTATCAAAGACACGATCTTCTCCAAAATGGGCTTGCATTCCCTGGGTAGCGCCATGCACGCCTCCTTTTACTCCTACATCTTCACCGAATAGCAGAATGCGTGGGTTAAGCTCCATCTCGGCGCCTAGGGTGCGGCGAATGGCATCGATCATATTTATCCGCGCACCATATGATTGTGGGATGGGTGATCCAGGTGGCAATAAAGAACCATTCGGGCGCAATCCACCCTGGATTTGACAGTTCCCGGAGTAATACACATGTTCCAAGGCAGTTTCTGGAGCGGGTTCCGGAGTTGCCTCGGCAATAGTTAAGGCTTGTAGGAGTGCATCATCGACCTTATTTTCAATTGCATTCCAGCCATCATCATCTGTGATACCTTGTCCAATCAGATATGCCTTTAACTTTGGCAGTGGATCACGCCCAGCTTCTTCTAGAAGTTGTTCATCAGATTTATAGGTCTGGGTATCGACGAATGTGTGACCTGTCAGGCGAGGAACACGCATTCGCAACAGGAAAGGTCCACCTTCAGTACGTACGAAACGAACTGCTTCCTGGATGGCATTCCAAGCCAGCGCAGGGTCTGTGCCATCCACATCCATGGTTTTAAGGTTTTCATAGCAAGCTAAATTAGCAGCGATATTACCACCGGGGGTCTGGCATAGGGAGGGGACCGAAAGACCGTATTGGTTGTCCTCTATAAAGAAAAGAAAGGGGTACCACAACGTTGTGACAATATTCAAAGCCGCCCAAAAACCGTTTGCAGCTACAGAACCTTCGCCACCCATGGCGACTGAAATGGCGCTGTTCCAACCAGGGTCTTCAAGCACTTGAGTGTAATAACGGATGGATTGTGCCCAACCTGCCGCAGGGGAATATTGAGCACCTACATTCCCTGATGTAGGTAATACGGTCAGCTGCCTTTGACCAGTGAGATTGTACATCACACCTGTATCACGACCGGCTGACGAACCAGCTGCACGTGCCATTCCTGCAGCCAATGCATCTGAAGCAGTTAACCCACTGGCAAGCATGAACGGTCGTGAGCGGTAGTAGACTGTGGCAGCATCATGAGGATGGGTAAGAACCTGGGCAAGCAATACCTGCGCCAATTCGTGACCACTTGCTGAAAATTGGTATTTTATTTTTCCTTGTGGAGTGAGCTCCCGCACTTCCAAAAGGTCCATTTTCCTGGAAAGCAGAACCTTATGTGCAACCTCAAGCCAATTCGGGAGAATTTTCTATCATAAACACCCCTTCCATTAGAATGTGATCATTGATAGATAAACCGCTGCTTATAAAACAATCTCAGCCGGTGGCATGGAAATCTCCGGTCTATCTCGCAGGTGGACTGCGTGAATCGCATGTTTACTGCGCAACCATAGCCATATTGTCTGGATTAAAGTGCTTAGTACAAATGAAACCAAACCAATATAGAGACCCGTGACCTTTCCCCATTGGACTCCGAGAAATAAAGTCAGGATATTGATAGTCAGATATATTAGTACAGCTTCTGTTATACCATTTGTTTTGTGGCTGTGGAGTATTGCTCCCTGATACCATGACTGCAGTACTGCAAGAGCAGGCATGGGAAGTGTGATCCAAATTCCATATTGTGCCAAAGATGCCAGATTATCAGGCAAAGCAGAGATCACTCGGAACCACAAACTAGAGAGAGGCGTAACCATGATCAGCAACCAAATCCCCGTCGTGATGAGGATCAGCGTGACTGCAAATTGCCATAACTTTTTTGTCGATTGGTATTCATCCAGCAATGCCACCACCACCTCATTATACGCAATCCCAAAACTACGCATCATGAATATCAGACCACTAACTACTGCCCATGTTGCTAAAGATTCAATAGGATGAGGCATACGGCTCAGTGCAGCAGCGCCAATGGGCTGAACAAGCAAGGCAAGGAGAGAAGTCATGACTAATGGGATATAAAATGCAAAAAAAGATCGAAAAGAGAGAGGTGGTTGGATGGGTGTAATTGGTCTTAATTTGGACTTAACAACTGGAGAGGTAACAATACCGATAAAAACTGCTTCGCTAACCACCCCCGCAGCAACCGCACTGGTCGCCACGATGACACCTGAAATGTCATGGATGAAATATCCGATCGTTAAAACAAATAAATCGGCACACAACCTGATTATTGTTCCAGCGCTAATGGTCCTGGAATGACCGAAGCGGATCAATACTCCCTGATGAAAGCGCCGATAAGCGATAGACCAGGTCCATGGAAGCATGATCATTAAACCAACCCTGGCAGGCTCGATAATTTCCTTAGGTGCACCCAGGATATTTCCGACAATAACGTAGTATAAGGGTGTGAAGGCGATTAAGATGTGTAACAAAGTCAAACATGCACTAGCAACCATCATGAAACGGCGGATTTTAACAAATGAGGCCCAATCTCTGCTAAGAGCAGTAGAAGCAGCCAACAACATGATGATGGGGGATTCAATGATCATGGAGAGAGGAAATATAACGCCCCCGTATGCTGCCAGGCTGATTTCCGGATTCGCCAGGCGAGCAATTACTGCACTTATTGCGGGTAACTCGACACCCATTAGAAGCCAACTAGCTGCCAATGGCCACCAGGTATGAAAAATGCGAGGCGAAGATAGTTGCGGTTGTTCCATGAGGTGTATTATTTCCCCAATCATATGATCAGGTGGATAATTAGTATAGCATTGGTTAGCGCGACTGAGTTAAGCATTTGATAAATAGGTGAAATCGGGTGAAATTAGGTGTACAATAAATATTATGTATCACCATGACGAGTTTAAAAGAAAGTATATTCAAGATGACGACTTATACAGAAGTGCCGATCATGAAGATACAGAACTCGCCTTGCAATTGCAAAACATTCAATTGGACGATCAGAATGTTTTAGATCGAATTATTTATCATTATGCAGCTCAATTGTACAAATGGGCTGGTGTGTTGTTGTATTACCATCAGCTAATCGAACCTAGACGAGAAGAAATTCTCGACAACCTTAAAGCCATATTTGTTTATGCATTTAAGCACGCAAATCAATTTCATGGGCAAGCAAGCGTTATAAATTGGTTATTTGGTATCAGCCATCAAGTAATTAAAAACAATAAGAGTAAAACCCAGGGAGCTGCACTATTTACTGAACAACAACGTAATGATTTTAATGGTATTCCAGTCGTTAAATTGAGAGATGCCTATTGGAAAAGCGTTGATCGTTTACCTGAAAAACTTATCCAGCCATTACTTTTACGCTATCTATTTGACTTTGGGATTCCGGATATTGCTCAAATTCTCAATCTCCAAATAAATGTTATCCACGAGCGTCTTGTTGCGGTTCGCAAATCCTTAATGGTGAATAAACCTGAATCGCACATAGAAAGCGATATCCAAGAGTATCTGGATGACTTGTTGGATGACAAGCAAATTGAATCGGGCGAAGTTGATACTCATATTGCACATTGCACATTGTGCCAAACCTATGTTTCTAAATTCACACGATTAGAGAAGACTCTTTCCGAGGAGTTAAAAAGACGGTGGGATTTCCCTGTTTTTCAAATTGATGAAATACAAACATTAGCCCAAACCATCTATAAAGAGTCAAACCGACCCAAAAGACTACCGAAATTTACTTTTCCGATTCGACAGACCGCTTGGATTGCGGGAATTATTTTGGTATTTGTTGGATTGGCTATCCAGTTCATACGCTTAACTCCTGTGGAAAGAGAGTTCCCCCAACAAGATTCAACCAACTCACCCCAATTACCACCACTTATCGTGATGCGACCAGCCACCACACTACCCCAAAATACGAGCACATTACGATCAAGACCACAATTTATAGAACCGGATTTTTCAAGTGATGGGAATTGGGGTGTATTTGCATCTATTAAAATTGACCCTATAACGCAGCAGACTTTACCACCGACCATCGAATTGTTTGATCGAGCTTCAAATACCATTCAAGTAATCAGCGAAAGCACAGCAACCTTGAACCTGCCTTGGGTGTGGTGGAACCTCGCTCCGAGTATCTCTTCAGATGGACGTTGGATTGCTTACGCAAGTGCTAAAAATGATCCCAATATTAATGGATATTCCTGTAAAACGATCAACCAACATAGCTGCCTGGATATATTCCTTCATGAGCGAGAAACTGGGTTGAGCAAGCGCATAACCCATGGAGCAGATGGGAGTGCAGCAAATGGGGATAGCTTCTCGCCGACAGTTTCAGCGGATGGAAAATGGGTAGCTTTTTGGTCTGCAGCCACCAATTTGGAACCAGGAGTTGATGTCACCTGCCAAAATAGAGAGACTGCGATTACCTGCCTTTATATCTATTTATATAGCCAGGATACTGGAAAAGTTGAAAGAATCCCAATTCCCACATTCCCTGGTGATAGTGTGTATGGTGTGGATCGTATCAGCTTATCCGCGGATGCACGCTTTGTTGGATTCACAATTTCTTCGATTCCCCAGTCAGATATCTCCTCAATTGGTGATCAGTATAATATTGAACAAGGGTCGATTATTAGTTCTATAAATAATACATTCAGCTTTGATACAGGGAATAATGCAGAAGCAGTCGTATATGACCGGGAGACAGGAAATTATGAGCTTGAAAACCAATCCCAGGATGGTAAATCAGGTGATGGGGATTCGTCATCCCCTGTACTATCCGCAAATGGGCGGTTTGTGGCCTTTGTCTCTGCGTCTACGAACCTGGTAAAAGGGGATGTGAATAAATATAGTGATGTTTTTCTTCGAAATCGCGAGAGCGGGAGAATTACACTGGTCAGTGCGAGGGCGGATAATGTGCAAGGAAATGGTGACAGTGGTTTAACCCTCGGAGAGCGGGGATATTACAGCATTAACATATCAAATAACGGCAGATATGTAGTCTTTGAATCAGACTCAACGAATCTAGATCAAAATATCGATCCTGAATGCAACCATTTCGGGGTTGGTGTTTGTAAAGTGCTATATGTTCATGACATGCAGACGAACCGAATAGAATGGATCAGTGCGATGCCCAACGGAGATTTTTCATTGTTCCCTGAAATATCATCCAATGGACATTGGATAACGTTTATGCAGTCTGTATATAATTGCAGCTCCACTCAATTCCTTTGTTCAGATGTGATGCTTTATGATCTGAAACGTGGTTGGATGACCAACCTGACAAAGTATAAAGAGGATGTGCCAACCCTTCCCTGGTTGGTAACAGGAAGTCTGAGAATACCATGGGAATTATGGGACAGTAAGGCTATAACATTTTCGTCGGATGGCAAGTTGTTAGCTTTGGGTGGAATAGATTCATCCGTAAGAATTTGGCAAATTAATGATGAAAACAATTCACTCAGAGAGAATCAGCTTATGGCGACATTAGATTCAGGGGGCAATGAACCTTTCTCCGTAATAGCATTTACCTCAGATGGACAATGGATTGCTGGCGGTACAGAAGGCGGGACGGTTTATGTGTGGCATTTACCTGATGGGAAATTGCTGTATAAGTTGAAAGAACAAACAGGTCTGATCAAAAACGTAATATTTTCTCAAGATGGCTCTCAGCTCGTTATCACGACATTAAATGGATCTTGGGTTTGGCAAATTGGTGATAGAGAACTTATTAATGTGAATCAATTTTCGTATGGGACATCGAATGTTTATGCCATCGATATCTCGCCGGTTGGAAATATCCTGGCATCTGCGCGAGAAGATGGATCTGTGTGGTTGCAAAGCCTGCCTGGAGGAGAAGTGATTGGACGGTTAGGTGGCAGTCAAGTTGTAATAAGTGAGCTGGCTTTCTCCAACGATGGAACGCAACTTGCCACTCGATCATTAGAAGGGGTTATAAATTTGTGGCAAATAGAAATGGATGATTCGGATTCGTTATCCATCACCGCGCTTAACTCCTTCCAATCTACAAACAATGTCGGAGCATTATCCTTTTCACCAGATAATAAATATTTGGCAACCACTGGCACAGTTGGGCAAATAATGGTTTGGAGTGTGCCTGATGGAGATTTATATTCCGCATCAGCGTCGTTTCCCATTGGGAAGATAACCAGCCTTACTTTCTCAGATGAAGGAAAACTAGCAATTGTGATTGAGAATGAAATCGTGCTTTGTAGAATTCCAATAAAGCTCTCATCCACATTTTTTGTACCCTCTTCTTTAGATACATATTTCGATTTTCCACCGCTCCAAGAGTCTTTTGCGAATGATATCCCCCAGTTTCAATCTCCTGCGAAAGGTGCGGGTGACGAGCATCTCACTCTTAACCAGGTAGCAAGGCATTTTCCACTTATCATACCTACCCGTCTTCCTGAGGACATTAACTTTCAAGAAGCCCGGATCAATCAGGATGATAGTGTCACTCTGCGGTTTACTGTTTCCAGTCAACCAGGGAAACAGAGCACGCTTTACATCTATGAGAAGGTTATCGGGTCGTCGCAACCACCCACGATGTCCGTTGGGGAAAACGCGGAAATCCTTCATACCCGCATAGCCACAATACCCGGAAGATCCGTTGCAGAATACGTACGAGGTGACTGGCTATCGACGAGAAGTTTCATTCCACCATCAATTGATTCACCGGTTGGCGAGTCACACGATGTATGGCGCTGGGATAATGCATCATCATCTCAGCGTCTTCGCTGGATGCAGTATGGTTTACTTATCGCTATGTATTATCAAACCTATAACACCTATGTGCCAGTTTTGATTGGACCTGAACAAGGAATTGAATTATTCCGTATAAATACTCTCTTAACTAAGGAAGATTTCGAGCAAATAGCATTATGGATGATGCTGTATTCAGAGGCAGGGTTATGATTCCTTGTTTGGTAGAACAGATCAATCTGGTTCAATGATTTAGGTATGAAATCGGTAGCTTCTAGGAACTCCTACCTTCCGTGGGAGAGAGGATGACAAAGAATGGTTCAAGGGATGGTAAAGGAATCAAATGAATTGAATCAGGAAAGGCAAATGCGAGCGAAAGAGTATGATCGCATCAACCGTAGATTAATGGTCGTAGATTTAATCATCAATGGCGTTTATATGCTTGCATGGTTATTATTGGGTTGGTCAGAAGCGTTAAAAAACTGGTTGAATCAATTCAGTTCAAACGATTGGATGCTTGTCTTTTTCTACGTCATTGTCATTGGCGGAGTAATATTTATCATCAATTTACCGCTCTCTTTTTACCAAGGATTTACCTTACCGCACCGGTTTGAATTATCTACACAGAAATTAACAGGGTGGGTCAGTGATCAAATCAAAGGATTGCTGCTTGGGAGCGCTTTGGGGATAATCTTATTGGAAATCATATATGCTATCCTGCGTTTATACCCGACTTTATGGTGGTTATGGGCTGCAGGGATAATGCTGATATTTAATGTGATCCTGGCAAATATCGCTCCAACACTGCTCATGCCATTGTTCAATAGATACGTACCGTTAGGAGACGAGCATGCGGAGCTGACAGAACGATTAATGTCCCTTGCCAATAGATCAGGCACATTCGTCAGGGGTGTGTTCGAATTTGATATGAGTAAACGGACCAAACAAGCCAATGCGGGTTTGACGGGACTTGGAAATACCAGGCGCATAATTATTGGTGACACCTTAATTAATGAATTCACACTTGATGAGATTGAGACCATCATGGCACATGAGCTGGGTCACCAGGTAAATAAGGATATTCCATTAGGTATTATATTTGGAAGTCTTACAACTCTAGCAGGCCTATTTTTTGCATCATTAGGATTAACCTGGGGAGTGAAATATCTCAATTTTAATGGAACCGCAGATATCGCTGCTTTTCCCCTGTTTGTACTAGTTTTAGGGCTATTTGGATTGGTCACCATGCCTTTGGAAAATGGCTTCTCACGCTGGCGGGAGAGATGCGCTGATGAATATGCTTTGCAACTAACGAACAATGGAAATGCATTCGCCTCAGCATTAAGGAGATTAGCGAACCAAAATCTGGCTGATGCCGATCCAGAAGAATGGGTGGAGTGGCTATTATATTCACACCCAGCTTTAAGAAAACGCATCGCCATGGCGGAGGGAAATGAAAGCTAATATTCTGGAGAATAAAATTAAAGAGACGCTGATTAGGCGTCTCTCTTGCTATCGCTCAATGTTAATGTTAAATCATTCATTTGGGATAATGAGCCATAGGAGCAGATAGAGCAGGAATCCAGGCACACCACCAGGGATTAGGGCAATTAAGAAAGCCAACCGGAACCAAAATGCACGGATGCCGAAAAAATTGGCTAACCCACCACACACTCCTGCGAAGATGCGATTTTGCCTAGACCGGCGTAAGGATTTACGTTCATTAAGGGACATCTTATACCTCCTTTGAAAACATTGCGCATTAACTAACTACTTAACTAATTCTACGCTGCAATGTCAGAATAGTTGCATGGTCGGAGGTTACCATTTGTTCCAATGAACGATTTCAACAAGTGGTTTACGTCCACCAATTTTAGGCTTTTGAACCAGAACCTCCCCATCTTGCGGGTTTCCAAAAGAGATGGCGATATGTAAAAACAAGTCTTGGGGGTACCCCAACACTCCTCGGGCTTTATCAGGTTCGTAAATTGATGCCAGACAAGAGCCAATCCCAAGTTCCCATGCTACCAGTTGCATATATGCAGCTGACTGACCAATATCAAACATGATTTGGAATTTCTCACCTGGGTCCGGGTGAACGATTGCCACTCCCAAAGCAGCTCCTGCAAGGTGGCTTGCATAACTTCCGCATTCAGCTAGTGATCTAAGGGTTACTTTATCTGTTATAGCAATAAAATGCCAGGGTTGTGTATTTTTTGAAGATTGGGCACGCCGGCCTGCATTCAATATGGTGAGAATATCATTTTCAGCCAAAGGTAATTCAGAAAATTGCCGAACAGCGCGCTTATATCGAATAGCGGTTATCACATTCATAAACGATTCTCCCTTCGGATCGATCTCGAAATAATTATCGTTCTCAATAAAAGCTTAGTCAATTACGAGTAGTATAATATTTTCCCTACTGTATAACAAGAAGAATGTTTAGTAATTTATCTACGAACCATTATTACACTATAATTCACATTATTAGGCTTTACTTTAGTATCATATCTTCCTACCCATACAACAGATCCCGGAGTTGAATAATATCTGCGTCATGAAGAAGGGAATTCCTGGATATTATTTCAGCTAAGAAAAGCAGGATTTACGCCGCAACCTGATTGTTGTACAACTGGCATATAGACTACTTGAACAATTATAGGAGTACACAATGGTTATAAAGCATTTTATTGATACGCAGGATTTTTCGAAAACAGAATTATTAGAAATCATCGAGTTGTGCCGTCTAATAAAGGCAGCCGACAAGCAGGGCTGCACGCCAAAACTGCTGATGGATGCCTCCCTGGCAATGATTTTCGAAGAGCCATCCACCCGCACTCGTGTTTCTTTCGAAGTAGCCATGACTGAACTTGGGGGCCATGCCTTATACCTTAAACCAGGCGAGATCCATCTTGGGGCGCGTGAATCTCTTTATGATACTGCACAGGTGCTTTCCCGTATGACGGACGGGATTATGGCAAGGACGCTTAAACACAAAACCATCACCGACCTGGCAAAATTTGCGACTGTGCCTGTGATCAATGGATTAACCGATTACAACCATCCCACTCAAGTGGTGTGTGATATATTAACCATGGTCGAGCATATGCCAGATGGGAAGAAACTGGAAGATTTGAATGTCACGTTCATCGGGGATTCAACCAATGTGCTCAGCTCATTGATGCTCATTAGCACACGTCTGGGGATGCACTTTACCCAGGCTGCACCTAAGAAATATCAGGCTCCAGTAAATTGGGTGGAATCAGCACAGCAGAATTGTATTGAATCAGGCGGTTCAGTCAGATTGACTGAAGATCCAGTCGAGGCAATTTTTGATGCCGATTTTATCTATACCGACCTGTGGTGGTGGGTGGGTCAGGAAGACCAGATCCCTGAACGTCGGGCAGCATTTATGCCCGCTTACCAGGTTAATCGGCAACTATTAGAGAAAGCACCGACCCATTGCAAATTTATGCACTGCCTGCCAGCTTCGCGTGGCGTAGAAGCTACGGACGATGTCATGGATCACCCACGATCCATTATCTTTGATCAATCTGAAAATCGACTGCATACCGAGAAAGGATTGTTGGTTTATTTTATTCAACCTGGATTAAAACGACCGACAGAAGCTTTAAAAACGTTCCATCAAAACCAGATAAGTACATACCTCAATAAAATTGGCTAATAAATCGAAATCCTATTAGAAATGCCCAAACGACTTACTTCAATCCCGAGTGATGATGGATTTTGGATGCCTGGAGAGTTTACGCCACATTCCAAAACCTGGATGTTATGGCCGCAACGCACGGACAATTGGCGCGAACATGCCAGACCTGCACAGCTAGCTTTTGTGGAAGTAGCCAAGGTAATTTCGCAATTTGAACCTGTAATTATGGGGGCTAATCCAACGCAGCTCGAAGTCGCCCGAAGTATGCTACCTCAACATATCCATCTGGCTGAGATTGGAAATGATGACGCCTGGATGCGTGATTGTGGTCCCACTTTTGTGGTGAATAAGTCCGGTACGGTGCGGGGAATCGATTGGGTTTTTAATGCCTGGGGTGGTCTGGAAAGCGGCCTGTATTTTCCTTGGGACCGCGATGATGCCGTGCCCCAGAAAGTATTTGAGTATGAACGGATTGATCATTATAAAGCTCCGATTGTCCTGGAAGGTGGCTCTATCCATGTGGATGGTGAGGGAACGCTGATCACAACTGAAGAATGTCTATTGAATCCAAATCGCAACCCCAATTTATCAAAAAACGATATTGAAAATATATTAAAGAAATTTCTAAATATCTCGAAAGTAATTTGGTTAGGAAGGGGAGTGCATAACGATGAAACCAGTGGGCATGTGGATAATCTATGCTGCTTCCTGAGGCCAGGTGTTGTTGTTTTAACCTGGACGGATGATATCAATGATCCACAATATGAAATCTCACTCGACGCCTACCTTCGATTAGAGCACGCATTGGATGCACACGGGCGAAGGCTAGTGATCCATAAACTACATCAGCCAAACCCGGTGATAATTACTAAAGCAGAAGCCATGGGAGTGGAAGTTGTTAAGGGTACCATGCCTCGTAATGCTGGTGATCGAATGGCAGCTTCTTATGTCAATTTTTATCTATGTAATAGAGGAGCGATTATCCCAACTTTCAATGATCCACATGATGTTGTAGCTTTAGAATTATTACAAAGGTTGATGCCAGAACGTAAGGTGGAGGGTGTGCCAGCACATGAAATATTGCTTGGGGGAGGAAATATTCACTGCATTACACAACAACAACCACTTGGAATATCAAGTAATTACTGACAGCGTGAGTCAATCGGGAGATTACGTAATCAGGCAATACAAAGCTTTGGTATTCAATCTATCAAATGTCTCAATGATCAAGTAAAAAAGTATATAGATTCGTAGTAATCAGGTAGGTGGGTTTTAAGATACTGACCCAACAAGATACTTTGGTTTATGGTTAGTTAGATAATTAGATCATTTTAGAAGAAAGCTATCGTTTCAGCCCAATCGCCTGGTAGAGTCTCTCTATATCCAGATGCTTATCCAGCAAGGATTGGAATTGCTTGAGTTTGGCAGTTTGACCAAGGCGGGTTTTCCCAAAGAATTTTTCGATCTGTTCGATAGTTTCCATCGTGTTGGTACGTACCAACAAAACCGCGATACCGAATTCCTCCGCCTGTTTGATCACAAGTGGACTTGGACGCAGGTTCCCAGTGAGGATAAGACAGGTTGTTGATGTTTCCAATGCAGCCAATTGAATATCCGTTCGGTCACCGCCCGTAATCACTGCCTTGTTAGAGGACCTGCGGAAGCGGCTGAGGGCAGCCTCTGCAGTCATGGCCCCAATAGTCAGATTTTCAACCAAAGCTTCTGAACGCTGGTATTTGGTCAAGACCTCTGCTTCAAGGAGTGTAGTCAGCTCTCCAACTGTGAGAGCCGATAATCCACGTTCCTCTGGCAAGACACCAAATATTTTGACCTTCTTTTTTTCCAGAAATGGTACTGCTATTTTATTAACAAAATCACTGGCATCATTTGGGACGCGATTAATTAGGATTCCACAAAAAGATTCACCCAATCTAGCTTGGGTGGATAATACATCATCCAGCATGCGAATGTCTTCGCGATACTTGGCGATAACAAGTGCCTGGCTTCCAAGCCGGCTCACCACTCCGACAGTGGGTAATCCGACCACATAACCTTCTCGTAAACTACCACCCCCTTCAAGGATCAATATATCCTTATCCTGGCTTGCTTTTTTATAAGCCTCGACCACTTTTTCCATTAAATCTTCAGGGTTTGGGTTGAGCAATCGTTCACGCAGGAATTCGGGTGTGATAACGACCGGGGAAAGTTCCCATGGCTCAGCCGGTAGATTAAAAATTTTCATGACAAAGGCTGCATCCTCATCTGTGATCCTATTGCCAATTCGCCATGGCTGTAAACTAAGGGGTTTAAGATAACCGATGCGATAGCCATCTTGTTGGAAACGAACTCCCAATGCCAGGCAGGTGGCTGTTTTTCCAGAATATCTTTCTGCCCCAGTAATATAGAGTGAGTTCATCGATTTTCCCTTTCCATAAGATTAGCCGAGTACTGATGCCTGTTTTGTATCTTGGTAGAGTTTTTTCCCCTTGTTATTATTTTAAGACCAATCGCATGTCCAATGCCAGAGCGCCCTCACCCTGGGGGTAGACCATAAGAGGATTGATGTCCATCTCAATTACCTCAGGAAAATCTTGAACTAACTGAGAAATCCTCAAAAGAGTATCCACAATAGCAGTCTTATCGATGGGTGGTTGTCCACGAACTCCATCCAATAAGGCATGCGCGCGTATCTGAGTTAACATTTCTTCAGCTTCTTGTCGAGAAAATGGTGCCACCCGGAAGGTGACATCCCGCAAGATTTCCACATAAATGCCTCCTAAACCAAAGGTGATCAATGGACCAAATTGTGGATCCCGGTTCATGCCTACCAGTACCTCCAATCCCCCGGATGGAGCCATCTCTTGGACTAAACAGCCCCATATTCGAGCTTCGGGGATATATCGTTCCGCACGATAGACCATTAGCTCGAATGCATCGCGAACATCGGATGAGTTTTGTAACCCGACTTTTACCCCACCAATGTCTGTTTTATGGAGAATATCCGGTGAGGCAATTTTTAGCACTACAGGATATCCAATATTTCCTGCAATTTTAGAGGCCTCCTCAGGGGTTTCAGCGATTTCGGATTTGGGTATTCGTAATCCATACGCTTGTAAGATCTCTCTTGATTCTGCATCACCAATAGTCAGCCGGTTTTCCGAACGGACATGCTCAAAAACTCTTCTCACCGAAGATTGGTCTACATCAAAGTGTGTATATTCAGGGATTGGGCGGGATTTGATCACCCGGTATGCCGACATGGCGCTGAATGCAATAGCAGTCCGCTCTGGGAAAGAATAATTGGGAATACCATAGGAAGTAAGGATTTTTATACCACTTTGAATGCGGGCTTCTCCCATGAAGCATCCAAGGATAGGTTTATCAATTTGTTGAGAAAATGAGCCTACAATTTTAGCGGTGGCATCGATTTCGGTCATTGCCTGCGGGGTTAGCAATACCATTATCCCATCCACGTTCGGATCATTAGCCACTCGTTCAAGGGCGAACTGGTATCGATCTGCGCGTGCATCACCCAACACATCCACAGGGTTTGCTGCACTGGCAGCATCCGGTAAATACTGCTCAAGAGCGTAAATAGTCTCCAGCTCAAAACGCGCCAGGGTAAGTCCGCTTCGCTCTAAAGCATCAGTGGCAAGAATCCCTGGTCCGCCTGCGTTAGTGATGATGGCTATCCGATCACCTTTTAATGCTGGTTGATAACCCAAGGCAAGTGCCATATCAAACAAAGATTCCATCGATTCGGCTCGCAGTATACCGGCTTGATGAAATGCTGCTTGATAAGCCTGTTCAGACCCCGCGAGTGAACCAGTGTGAGAAGAAACTGCGCGAGAACCAGCTTGCGTGACGCCAGATTTAATAGCAACAACCGGCTTTTTACGAATGACCTCGCGCGCGACGCGGATAAACTCTTGCCCGCTTGGCATACCTTCACTATATATCAGGATAACTTTACTATGGTCATCCTCCGCCCAGGCTTGTAGTAGATCAATCTCAGATATATCTGCTTTATTACCCAGGCTGACAAATTTGGATAAGCCCAAGCGACCTGCCAGGGCAATATCAAGCACTGCCGTTCCTAAGGCCCCGGATTGCGACATGAAAGCCATCGGTCCGGATGGAGGTGTACCAGCAGCAAAGGAGGCGTTCAAAGGCGTGAATGAATCAATAATACCCAGGCAGTTTGGTCCAATCAAGCGGAGCTTATATTCGCGGCAAATCTGGATCAGTTCTAGCTCTCTTTCCAATCCCTCCTGACCAGCTTCTCTGAATCCTGCGCTGATAATTATCGCTGAAGGGATTCCTTTCTGGCCACAAATACGCAGTGCATCCGGAACATGTTGGAATGGAATGACAATGACGGCTAGATCTATACTACCAGGTACATCCTGAACTGATGGGAAAGCCTGTAAACCAAGGATCTCGGACGCACCCGGGTTGATCGGATAGACTTTTCCTATATTTACGTAGCCGCCATCCAGCAAATTCTTTACTACTGCATACCCAAGCTTTTCAGGGTTTGTGGAAGCACCAATGACAGCTACAGATCTGGGGTTGAAGAAAGTATCGAGTGCAGCCATTTATTTACGCGACATAATATTAATAACTACGACAGTGGTGTTGTTAAGTGGGTTTAGAGACAAATCAATGATGGCAGTCCGGTTATCTTTGTAATAATCCAATTGGGCAGCGTTGACAAATTCATGGGAATCGCTCTGAAGATATTGCCAACCGTTACCTGGCATCTCAGTTTTATAAAAGCCCAGAACTTGATCGTATTTTTCTGGGCTGATATAGAAAATATACTGGCTAGAGCCAAAAAGATTACTAGCTAGTTCGCGATTAATGATGGGAATGTCGGATGGTGGTTCACCTAGTCGGGATCTCATTTATAATGAAAGCTTGGACGGTCTGTACCAAAGCTGGATTGTAAGTGCCAACCGCCTGGATTGTACTTAACAGTGGTGCTCCCTGAGTGCCAATCGCTTTTACTGTTTCAAACACACCAGGAACTTGTGTTCCAAGGGCTTGAGCTGTTTTTAATAATGATCCACCCGATGTGACGATATTACTAACCTCAGTTCTCAATCCTTGTGCTGTTTGTCCAGCCGTTTGAGCTGTTTGGATGATTCCTGGAATGGAACAAGCCAAAGTACCTGCAACTATCATAAATAATATTATGAAAAATGGTTTGATTTCGTCCATTATTTATTCACTGACAAATTAACACTCAGATTGATCTTGGTGACTCATACTGAAAGTTTATCCAGAATGCCATCGGCCAGAGCTTCCAGGCCAACAATGTCATCCAGATCCAACCATTGGAGCATAACACGTTGGATTCCAACCCTTGCGAGCTGTTGGCATTGATTAACGATCTCATCAGCCGTGCCAACGATTATCCCACGCTGGCGCATTTCAGCCACTGTTCGCTGACCATGGGTTCGCATGTTGATCTTCTGCTCTACTTCATTTTGATCTGTCCCAAATATACAACCAGTCATCAGTGAACGGCGGACATCTTGGGGGTGCCTTCCTTGAATTTTGAGATTCTCGTCCAACTGTGCGTTCAGGTGGGCAATTTCTGCAGGGGGAATAAATATCGCATTCCATTGCTGAGCAAATTTAGCTACCAAGGGCAATGTTCGCTGCTTACCATTTCCCCCAATTAAAATAGGTGGACCCCCTGGACGGATGGGGCGAGGTAATAATACACCTTCTTTAATTTGGAAGTAGTCCCCTGCAAAATCAACCGGTTTATCGCTTTTTAATAACCGACTGACCACTTCGAGCCCTTCTTCCAGGCGTAAGAAGCGGTTTTTCATCGAGAGCAAGTCCCATCCATAATTGACGTGTTCTCGTTCCTGCCAACCTGCTCCAATTCCTAAAGTCAATCGGCCACAAGAAAGGTCATCCACGGCAGCAGCCATCCGGGCGGTGTGGGTTGGATGACGGAAAGAAATAGGTGTTACAAGAGGACCAAATTCGATTCGCTGAGTGTGTGTGGCAAGCCAGGTGAGCGATACCCAGCATTCGAGCGCATCCAGGTCGGGTGGGTTGGCGTTGGTGTAATGGTCAGAGCGGTACAATCCAATATAACCACATGCCTCGACAGCGGCAGCAATACGCTGCCAGCGTTTCCAATTCAACCCATTTTGCCCCTCAATCATGATCGCGACTTCGATCATCTCCGCTAATTACCCTCCCATCCAGACAGAATGGTAATATTATTAATTGTTTAACACTTCAAGGTCAGCATGTTTACTGGTAAGCATGCTAATACCTTGGAGCAGGATTCCGATTTGGATCATCACCAACCAAAGAACAATGATGGTCAAGATCCAGGCTATGGTATTGACCCATACGGGTAGTGAGATTTTTGCTTTATCAAACCAGGACTGCAATGATGTGACTTGAGTTCGATAATTGCCTATTACTACCTGGGATGATGCCAGGTTGTGTTTTATTGCGACGATATTCTGACCCAGGATTAGAATTTGATCATTAAATTCTTCCATGTTCGTCTGTGTCGTTGCTAGATTTGTCTGGAAGCTTTTTAGTGTCTCTTGCAGAGGGTCAAGGCTATCGGATACTTCGGCAAGCGCAGTATTTAAAGGACGTGACGGATTATATTTAATCCCAATCAGAGGCACATTGGATAAAGCAGTCAAGATGTTATCGATCACAACTGCACTGGCTTGAGCAGATTGCAATGCAGTCTGCGTGTTGGTGATGGTGTCGATAAGGTCATCTCCTGTAAAAGCACCCACCGAATCGATAAATAAGCTGGTGGATTGAACCGTTTGAGCAATAGCATTCGTTGTATCGTCGAGATACAGTGTCGTTGAATACACATTGGTAATTACCTGGTCAATCACATCCAGTCCTTCACCAGTGGTTTGTAAGATAGCTGAGGTTTGGTTAATACCAGATTGAAAGAAATCAGTGATAGGAGGGCGAAAGCGCCAGATTTGAATAAGGAAGAACAGGCTAAGGAGCAAACCAAGGGCTGTTACACTAACCATCAAAATAACAAGCACTTTACTTCGAGTCGGATGCATTGGTAATCTCCGGTCGGGTATCGATGATTTCGATATGTGTCCATTTTACCATTAAGGCTGTTCAAGTTTTCTTGGCTTGCTTCGGTAAATATAAAAGGACAAATGATATCCTTTGATGATTTTATTGTTATAATTTCTCTATGCACATTTTGGTGACCAACGATGATGGAATTACAGCTCCCGGTTTATTAGCATTGGTAAAGGAAATGAAAATAATTGGGCAGGTGAGTGTGCTTGCTCCGGACCACAATTGGTCTGCATCGGGGCACGTAAAAACGATGCACCGCCCATTACGGGTGAAAGAAACCCCGCTTGCAGATGGATCACCTGGGTTCGCATCCGATGGAGCTCCTTCTGATTGCGTTGCACTTGGGTTATTAGGATTCATCTCCGAGAAAATTGATCTGGTGGTTTCGGGGATCAATCCAAATGCGAATATCGGCCATGATGTAACTTATTCAGGCACAGTCACTGCTGCCATGGAGGCAGTTATTGGAGGTGTACCTGGGATTGCTTTTTCTTTACACTCTCCTGAAGATTATAAGGGTGTACTTGATTATGCACCGGCCGCAAGGATAGCTCATCGGATTGTGGCGGCAATCGTAAAAAATTGTCAATTATCCAATCTCTTGTTGAACGTCAACATTCCTTACCTTCCGCAAGAACAAATAAAAGGCATCCTGATTACCCGACAGGGATTACGACTGTATCGAGACCGTTTGGATCGCCGCCTGGATCCACGCGGGCGACCATACTATTGGATTGGAGGGGATACTCCAACGGGTATACCTGATGAGGGCACAGATTTTGGCGCTTTGGAACAAGGTTATGTATCTGTAACACCACTGCATTTAGATTTGACCGATTTTAAAGCTTTTAAATCACTTGAGGCAATTAACTGGTGACAAGAAATCCCTCCATATGCCCTTGACATTTGGACGATTCGCTGTAAAATCGGGCGGAATGGAATGTACAAAACTACGCAGCCTATATGAAAAATATCGCCCCGGTGCTCATGCACTTGTGGGCGTTTTTTTATCAAACAAGAGAGCCCTAGCGGCTCTATTTTTTTGTCCTTTAGAAGAATAAGATGATAAAAATCCCTGGATTAATTGATCCGCATGTGCACATACGAGAACCGGGAGGAATACATAAGGAGGATTGGGATTCTGGCACAGCGGCTGCTCTGGCTGGAGGTTTTACCACAATATTGGCAATGCCGAACACAAATCCACCGGTGACGGATAAAGCGACACTACTAATGGCGTTAACAGCTGCCGATACGAAAGCGCGCTGTGATTTTGCCCAATTCCTGGGGGCTGGTCCAGATAATACGGACTTACTCGAACAGTTAAGCCCACTAACAGCAGGGTTAAAAATGTATCTTGACCAGACATATGGTCCTCTACGTTTGGATGAGATGACGTTATGGATGGAGCATTTCAAACGTTGGCCGCGCAACCAACCTATTGTCGCACATGCAGAAGGGCGTACGATGGCAGCTGTGGTCCTTATGGCAACGATCTATGATCGTCCAGTTCATTTGGCGCATGTCTCTTTACGTGAAGAAATATTACTAATCCGTGCTGCAAAGGAAAAAGGAATCAAAATCACGTGCGAAGTGACACCGCATCATCTCTTCTTAACCAATGCAGATGTCGCGGCTATCGGTGTTAGCCGGAGCGAAGTCAGGCCTCGTCTTGCTTCACCCACAGACCAGGAGGCACTCTGGGCGAATCTGGATGTTATCGATATATTCGCGACCGACCATGCTCCCCACACTTTAGAAGAAAAGGATAGCCAAAATCCACCACCAGGTTTCCCAGGCCTGGAAACAGCCTTGCCTTTATTGTTGACTGCAGTCGATGAAGGTCGGTTGACCATGGATGACCTTTTACATAAAATGGTAATAAAACCAAGGCAGATTTTTGGGTTACCAGAGCAGCATGAGACATGGGTGGAAGTCGATACTGAGACAAGATCGGAAATTCGTGCTTCTGATACTTTTACACGTTGCGGATGGACCCCATTTGAGGGCAGGAAAGTCAAAGGGCGTGTGAGCCGGGTGGTCTTACGTGGCAAGGAAGTATTCCATGATGGGCAAGTATTGGCTCCCTGTGGATTTGGAATTAATGTCAAACGCTCGAGCGATCAATAAAACATACTTTAAGGAGAGAAACAAATGGTAATAAATTCATATTCAGCACACAACCCTAACCCTCATCTGCCATTTGGTGACCAGAGGACTGCACCATGGTATGGGAGAGATATATTATCAGTAAAACAATTTTCTCGCTCGGACCTGGAATACGTGTTTGATGTAGCCCATGAAATGCATATGATGGTGGATCATGTGGGCACTTTTGATCTGCTAAAAGGAAAAATCCTGGCTAACTTGTTCTATGAACCTTCTACCGAACGTCTTCGTCATTTACATCAGCCATGGAGCGCCTGGGAGGGAGCGTGATCCCCATTAACGAAGTGCGTTATTCATCGGTTGCCAAAGGTGAATCTCTTCCAGATACTGTTCGCACATTGGAATGTTATGCGGATGTAATTGTTCTCCGTCATCCAGAAACAGGATCAGCAACCCTGGCAGCAACATATGCCAAAAAACCAATTATCAATGCTGGTGATGGCATCGGAGAACATCCGACTCAGGCATTGTTGGATACTTTCACCATCCATGAAGAAATGGGTGTAATTGATGGACTGACAGTGACGATGTTGGGAGACCTGAAATACGGCCGGACAGTCCATTCATTGGCACGGTTGCTTTCGCTCTATAATGTAAGGTTGAATTACATATCTCCTGAGATCCTTCGAATGCCAGCTGAAATCATCGATGAACTACCCCGAACTATGGCACAAAAGGAATTTCACCAGCTGGATGAAGTATTACCGGAGACAGATGTACTGTATGTGACCAGGGTGCAGAAAGAGCGCTTTGCAAGCGAAGCGGAATACGAGGGAGTTAAAGGTTCTTATGTTATTTCTCCTGAAATAATGAAGATGGCTAAACAGAACATGATTGTAATGCACCCACTTCCTCGAGTGGGAGAAATCAGCATGGAATTTGACAGTGACCCCCGAGCAGCATATTTTAGGCAGATGGAGTATGGCTTGTATGTGAGAATGGCACTGCTTGCCATGGTCCTTGGAAAGGCATAAGGATGTCTTTCTTTAGTCGATTAAGCCGGAGAGTGCGTGAGATTGATTCACTACTGTGTGTGGGTCTGGACCCACATCCTGATGACTTAACCACACCTACTGTAGAATCTGCTGGGGAGTTTTGTCTCAAGTTGGTCCAGGCAACTGCTAATTTCTGCGTTGCGTACAAACCTAATATTGCTTTTTTCGAAGCATTTGGTCCCGCGGGTATCTCCATGCTCCAAAAGGTGATCGAAACCATTCCTGATGGTATCCCAGTTATTTTAGATGCCAAGCGAGGAGATATTGCTTCCACAGCGGTCGCTTATGCCAAGGCAGTTTTTAAGGTAATGGGTGCTGATGCGGTAACAATCAATCCATATTTAGGTCTGGATTCTGTTGAACCTTTCATTGCGGATCCTGAAAAAGGCGTATTTTTACTGTGCAAAACCTCCAACCCTGGAGCAGCTGATATCCAGGATTTGTTGCTGGATGAAAATCTACCTAATTCTGAAGAAGTTGGCAAATATCACTTATACGAGAAGGTGGCGCAATTGGCATTCGACTGGAATATAAATGACAACCTTGGATTGGTAGTTGGCGCTACCCAACCAGAGGCACTAAGGCGAGTGCGACAGCTTGCTCCTGATCTATGGATTCTTGCTCCAGGAGTTGGTATACAGGGAGGCGACTTACAGGCAACTTTGCAAGCCGGATTGAGATCCGATGGAATGGGCTTACTGGTCACGGTGTCGCGCGGCATCTCACGTTCGCAAGATCCACAGAGTGCAGCGGATGAAATTCGCCAGAAAATCAATGAATATAGGAAAAATGTACTGGCACAGGCACATAGGATTGTCCAACCTAAGGAGAACTCTCCATCTTCTGTTGAGTATGCTCAGCTTGCAAATGGGTTATTGGAGGCAGGCTGCATTAAATTTGGACAATTTGTTTTGAAATCGGGGGAGATTTCCCCCATATATATCGATCTCAGACAGCTTGTCTCATTCCCGAAGCTACTCGAGCGGGTAGCCCGTGCGTACAAACCGATTTTATCTAAGTTATCCTTCGACCGTATAGCAGGGTTACCTTACGCAGCGCTTCCGATTGCAACTGCAATAGCCATTCAAGGTGGATGGTCGATGATCTACCCACGCAAGGAAGCAAAATCATATGGTACGAAAGCGGAGATTGAAGGCTTATACAATGAAAGCGAACGCATCGTAATAATTGACGATCTGGCTACTACTGGTGGAAGTAAATTTGAAGCGGTAGAAAAATTGACCTCAGCTGGTTTGATCGTTGAGGATGTGGTGGTACTAATCGATCGCCAATCTGGTGCGTCTGAAGCGCTTGCTAAAGTTGGTTACAGGCTGCACTCCGTGACTACTTTATCTGATTTATTGGATTATTATGAAGTGAATGGTATGGTGCCTAATGAAAATATTGAGGCTGCGCGTGCATTTATAACAAAAATCCTGTGACGATTTACCCATTAATTCGATATCTACTCTTCAAGCTTGAACCCGAACGTGCCCATTCTATAACCCTATAATTTAATTCGCCTTACAGGTAAAATCAGGCCATTAAATGGGTTGTTATATACGATTTTTCGCACTCCGCACCAACCTGTTCAAGCTTTTGGATTGAATTTTTCCAATCCAATCGGCCTGGCAGCCGGGTACGATAAGGATGGTTCAGGATGGCGCGGTTTAGCAAGTCTTGGATTCGGTCACATCGAGATTGGAACGGTCACTCCCAAGCCACAGTATGGCAACTCCAAACCACGAATCTTCCGCTTACCCGCTGAAAAGGCGTTGATTAATCGGATGGGTTTTCCTGGGTTGGGGGAGGAATTTGTTAAAAAGAATATAATTAAGCCATTACCCAACAATCTGGTATTGGGCGTAAATATCGGAAAGAATAAGGATACGCCATTAGAATCCGCAGATCAGGATTACCTGCGGTTATTGAGAACTTTTGCGCCATTGGCAGACTACCTGACGGTCAATGTCAGTTCACCCAACACGGTTGGATTAAGACGCTTACAAGAGCGCCAGCCGTTAGATCAACTTCTGCGGGTGTTAAATAAGGAAAGAGAGACCCTGGATTTCGTAAATAAACTAAAAACACCAATTTTAGTCAAGATCTCTCCAGATTTATCCGACCCAGAACTCAATGATATCTTGGATGTTGTTCTCGTGAATAAAATGGATGGGGTGATTGCAACCAACACAACCATCTCACGGGATGGTGTGATCTCTGACCTTGCGCACGAAAGTGGTGGACTGAGTGGGAAGCCGCTGTTTGCTCGCAGCCTGGAAATGATCGGTAAAATTTACCACTATACAAACGGAAGATTGCCCGTGATAGGCGTCGGTGGGATTGAAGATGCAAACGGCGTCCAAAAAATGATGGACGCCGGTGCTGTGCTTGTGCAACTATATACTGGCTTAATCTATAAAGGACCCGGTTTAGTCAAAAGAATTTTACTCGATCTCGAAAAGTAATTTAGAACACACTGTTATTAACAAAATTGAATTAATAACAAAACTCTGTTATGGGAAGAGAAAGTTGAAGCGCCAGGCTCCATCACTTTGTTTTTCAGCCTGGGTGGATACACCTACTACCTGGAACCATGTTTTACCGGGCTTGAACGGGAAAGGAGTTCCGTCGGAGGTAGATAGGGATAGGACCGAATTAGTCGTTGGTCGGTTCCATTGAAGCTCATACATTTGTCCATCCCGGAAGGCGTAAGCTGGACCGCTACCACTGAGTAATATTTCTACAATTTCAGCGGGTGGTTGTTGGAAATATTCATGACGTGCGATAATGACTACCACATTTGCTGCACTAATCTGCTGGTCATTCAAGCGATCAACCAGTGGAGCATAATCTTCACCTTGACCCGTATCAAAAACTTCATCTTGGAAGCGTAAATATTGTCCCTTTGAAGCGTCATAATCCCAACGGGTGTAATTATCGCCTGAATAACGCACGAATACCTTTTTACCCATAACACCTCCAGCCTGGATTTCGGGATCAAAGGACATTCCATCAAGATTTTGGCGTTTATTATCGACCCCTCTCGAAGTGACGTATGCACTTAATGCAGCGGTATCGCCAAGCAGAATATCATAAGTATCTGGTCCATATCGGCATAAAGGAAGAGTTGTTGTTGGAGGACAGGAGGCATTACTTCCTTCTAAAACTACCCGATCTGAGAAATCAGAATTTAATAGACGTTGGTTGATCAACGCATCTGCACTACCATAAGAAAAGATGCTCTGGTACATATGGACCAACTCGTAATCCAGTAAGCGCCCAGAACGAATAGGTCCTGCAAGTTCGGCATTGCTCCCATAAAAAATGGCATGAAAGCGGGAGTATCCATCGTTGTGATAATAATCGTAAACAATATCAGCGAAGGTGAGTCCCCATGGAGGACGGTTTGTTGTGCGAGGTACAATATTGATTTTTACTGACACAGGACGACGATCCAGCAAGATCGGGTTGCTCACAATAAGTCCTGTTAATGGATCAACATTTTTTGGAAAATTCGTTGGTCCATAAGCAGCAAGGGTGGGAATAGCAGTCTGAGTAGGAGTTATTACCACAGTTGGAGTGAGTGTCGGTGTACTGGTTTTGGTCGGCAGCGGACTCGGAGTGATCGTATTTGAGATGATTTGAATTGTTGGAATACTTGTTTCTGATGGAGTATTATTAATTATCCCACAACCAGCCATCATAAGTGTGAGTAACACTCCGGTCAATATTATTTTTATCATTGTGCCCTCCGCATCATAAATCAATCGGCAATCATACCGCATTCATACATATTTGCCAATTCTTTGTAGTTTAGCAGTTAACTTCTATAATAAGAAGTATTGATTTTGGAAAAACCATTTGTGAAATTTATACGAACTACAGGCCAATCTTTGTTAATAATCTTAGGTGGATTAATTATTGTCTTATGGTTAATGTATACTCCCTCAGGTGTATTTGGAAAAGTAGATGCAATCGGTTATGCTTTGTGCCATCGGATTGATGTCCGGAGTTTTCACATCGGATTAACGCAGCTACCTTTATGCGCTCGTTGCACGGGTCAATATGTGGGAGCAATCATAGGGCTGACCCTACTGGGATTATTCAGTCGGCAGCGATCTGGGTTCCCATCTCAACAAGTCATAATCGTCTTGATCCTGTTAATTCTCATCTATGCAGTAGATGGGTTGAATTCATATCTATATCTACCTCCATTTACAAAATTGTTTCCTAATATGCCCCATCTTTATCATCCTTCGAATGAATTGCGATTATTTACAGGAACTGCCATGGGGCTGGTAATTGCAATGCTACTTTATCCCGCGTTTATTGGATCTATCATAGCCAATCCAGATCAGCGTTCTGCAATACCTAATTTTACAACGCTATTCATTCTCCTAGGATTTGGGGTGATGGCTGATTTGCTCATTCTGACTGAATCAACTTATGTTTTACTTCCTGCTGCACTGATCAGTGCAGCAGGTGTGGTACTCATTCTCACATTGGTGTACACAATTATATGGATACGGATCCTGCATAAAGAAAATACATATACAAAACCATCACAAATGCTATTGCCACTAACTTGTGGATTTGTCATTACCATGGCTCAAATAGGAGTGTTTGATCTAATCCGATATATAATAACAGGAACTTGGAACGGATGGGTGTTTGGATAACTGAAAAAATTTAGGTTATTCACTCGAGTTTCTAAGGAGGTTGGAGAATGGATATTTTTACTGCTTTTGGTTTATCAGCCAGTGCAGGATTAAATGCGTATATTCCTCTTCTGGTAGTAGCATTATTGGGGAAATTTACTGATTTGATAACACTTGGCACTCCCTGGGATACATTGGAAAGCTGGTGGGTGATTGGTGTGTTGGTCGTGTTATCAGTGGTCGAATTTTTTGCAGATAAAATCCCAGCTGTCAACCATATTAACGATATTATCCAGACAGTTATCAGACCTGTTGCTGGTGCCGTAGTATTTGCCGCAAGTACACAGATCGTCACTGAGATCCATCCGATACTGGCAGTAATTATGGGTTTATTCGTTGCAGGGACTGTCCATGCAGCGAAATCTCTGGCTGTAAGACCTGCTGTCACTGCATCGACTGGTGGGGCAGGTAATATTCCTGTCAGTATAGCAGAAGATATCATGTCCACAATAGTATCGGTTGTCGCGGCGGTCATGCCGGTTTTGATTGCAGTCAGCCTCGTTTTGGGAAGTGCACTTATTGTCTGGTGGATATGGCGCAGGATCAATCGAGAACGCACCCGAACATAAGTAGCTCTTAGTTATTTTCCTGGATTGATTTATCCAAGAACGTGTACGTTTAGTAAAGATCATCTAATCCCGGTATCATAAACTATGGACACTTGAGTGAAAAGACCATCTAGGACAACCACTGACTGGTCTGCAGCGATCGGCAAGGGATTACCGGATTGAGGGTGGAGAATATAAGTACCTGGTTCCAGTGAAATTTTAAAATATCCATTACTATCCGTTTGGAATTGAGTGATCTGTGTATTTTTTGAGTCCAGGATGGATATATTCGCCTGATAGGGTTGATCCTGACACTCGGTTGCTCCCAAACGAACAGGACCTGGGCACGTCGGACCCATTGTTACATGTCCTTCGATACCAGTTGAGTATGTTTGTGTTGTGTTTTCCGGGATACCTTGAGTACAAGAACTCAATCCAATTAATAGAATCAATATCGAAGTAAATGTCTTTGTTAACATAATTTTTTCCTTTACCATTAAGTAACAATAAGACGGATTCCATCCATACTATGTTCCTAAATACAATTTTACAGAAAACCAGGCGAGTCAAAAATGTAAGTTGTTATTGAAGGGGGAAGATTTTTATCGCCATAGCTGGATCGAAGCTGATCGTTATAGACGATCCCAATTTTGGTAGCACAACCAGGGATGGGAATTCAAAGATGAGAGAAATCTGACCAACAATGCAAGTAATTTTTTGGTTGGTACCCCGAAATGAAATGTCTTTCAACATTCCATTTAGCACAATCGGACCACTGTCATCCAAGCGTACTGCGTCCGGTCGGAGTAATAAGGTGACGCTACCTTTTATAGGTGTCATAAGCGGAAAATTCCCCAGGTCACTTATTACTTGTTGAATTCCATCCAGATTTTGGATCTTACCTGAGATGAAATTGGTCATCTCAAGAAAACGTGCCACGAAGATGGATGCTGGATCACGATAAATTTCCTGTGGAGTGCCAATTTGCTCAACTCGCCCAGAGTTCATTAATATAATACGATCTGCAATCGTGTAAGCCTCCTCCTGGTCATGCGTGACGTAAATTGCAGTCTGGTTCATCTGGTGAAGGATGGTTCGCAGATCAATCACTAGGCGTTCGCGTAGATTACGGTCCAACGATCCAAGTGGTTCATCCAGCATCAGCAGTCGTGGATGGGGTGCCAAGGCACGTGCCAGAGCGATCCTTTGCTGCTCACCACCTGAAAGGGTGTTAACATCACGCTTTAAATAATCTGGTAATCCCACCAGCTTAAGAATCTCATTGACACGGTAACTGATATTTTCTGGTTTCACATGAGCCATTTTTAAGCCGAATGCAATATTCGCATAGACATTCATGTGGGGAAACAATGCAAAGTCCTGGAACATTAAACCAAAATCTCGTTGATGGGGTGGGGTGTTTCCAAGCGAAATGCCTTTCCAGACAACCTCCCCACTATCTGGGAGCTCTAATCCGGCAATAATTGATAGTAACGTGGATTTGCCGCACCCACTTGGACCAAGCAGTGCGATAATTTCGCCTTCGTCCAGGTCAAACGAGATCCCGTCCAATGCTTTAGTGTTTCCAAATGATTTTGAAATGTCCTGGATCGTTAAAATTTTCATTGAATCCTTTTCGTTGAAGCGTTTCCTATATCAAAACTCACCTATCTCTCCAAGTCGCATTCGGTCTATGAGCAGCATACCACCTCCGGCGATTAACATCAAAATAGTGCTCAAAGCCAAAGCCTGACCGTAATTGAGCTCGCCTGGGCGAGAAATTAGCCTATATATGGCGATGGGTAGAGTTGGGTATTCAGGTCGCGCAATCAAGGAGGTCGCTCCAAATTCGCCCAAAGATATGGTGAATGCAAAGATAGCCGCAACGAGTGTGGCGCGGCCGATCATTGGAATATCGATATATCGAAGGACTGTTCCAGGTGATGCACCCAATACAGCAGCTGCCTGGCGTATTCGGGGACGGATGCTGCGCAGTGCTGGTGTCAAATTCCGAACAACGAATGGAAAAGCAACCAATGTATGTGCCAGGGGCACTAGAATCCAAGATGAACGTAAATCTAATGGGGGTTTATCCAACGCTACAATAAATCCAAGTCCCAGGGTGACTGAACTGGTACCCAACGGCAACATTAATATTGCATCTAGACCTTTACTGAGAGGGGAATCATACTCACGTGATAATGCAATTGCTGCCGGGATACCAAGAGATAATGCCAGGACAGTCGTTGCAAGTGCATATCCCAAGGATATACTCATTGCAGAAGATGGCGGGGTATAAAAGATCGATTCCCGGCGATTTATCCCAAGCTCGCGGTAATAATCCAGGGTGAATTTTGGAGATGCGACAATTTGCTGTCCACGGGATGGTTCAAGCTGGGTGACAGAACGGATCGCAAGAGCAGCGAGTGGCAGGACCAGGAAGGTAATAAGTGTAACCACGAGTATTCCAGCCAAGACTTTACTGCGAGAAGAAGTTAATTTACGTTGGGTGACTTTACGGGATTTTAATGATATGGGAATGGTTAACTTCCCAACAAGCCCGGTGTATAAAACGGTTAATCCTAACGTACAGGCTAACTGAATGATGGATAAAACTGCAGCCATTGGTAAATTAAACAGACTGATAGTCTGGTAATAAATCTCGACTTCGAGGGTAGCAAAACGTGGTCCACCTAAAATGAGGATCACACCAAAGGAAGTGAAATCGAAAATAAATACCAATAAAGCTGCGGTAGCAATAGCTGGGGCTAGTAATGGAATGGTTACTGAGCGGATTGCTTGCCAGCGATTCGCCCCAAGCACTTGAGCAGCTTGACCTAAGCGTGGATCAAGATGAGACCAAAAATCTCCCACCATTCGCAATACAATCGTGGTGTTATAAAAGACATGTGCAACCAGGATGGCAATCAAAGTATTCGTAAATTGGATCGGAGGGCTCTCAAGATGAAAAAAATGCATCAAACCAATATTTATCCACCCATTCGGTCCAACTAAAGAATTGAACGCTGCAGCGACCACCAGAGTAGGCATCAAAAATGGAATTCCTGTCAACGCTTGAAGGAATGATTTGCCCCAAAAGTTATAACGTGCAAACAAATATGCCCCAGGAAGACCAAGCATGAGGGTAAGTATCGTTGAAAGTATAGCCTGCCACAGCGTAAACCCAAGTACGCGCCATGGGATGGGTGATCGAACTGCTTCTACAAAGGGTGAAACTACACCCTTCTGGGAATGCTCCAGGCTGATCTTTAAAATACTACTCAAAGGATAAAAATAAAAAAGTAATAAGAAGCCTAACGGTGCAAGCCAAAGTAAACTGATGGTGATCCACCTGTGTCGCATCTACCTCATCTTAAGACAGTCTCCGTCCAGGCATTGATCCAGGCTTCACGATTCGCGGCAATATCCTCTGGGTTTACATAGGCAGGGTGTTCGGGTATTGCCAGGTATTTTTGGAATGTTGCAGTTCAGCTTTGCATTGGGATTGACCGGGAAGACATACATCTGCAGGGGCATATCCTCCTGGAAATTGGTCGACAACATATAATCAATCCATTTTTCCGCTAAATCTTGATTTTTCGTCCCTCGCAAGATACCAATAAACTCTATTTGCCGGAAGCAAGAACCATCACTGGTGATAATCGCAGACTGAGGGATGGTGTCTGGTGATTTTGATTCAATTACTTCAAATGGTGGGCTTGAGCCATAAGAAACAACGATCGGGCGATCACCCCCCCAACGACTGAAATTGCTGTAATAAGCCGTATTCCAATCATTGACCACCAGGACATTATTCACTAATAACCCACGCCAGAAATCTAGGTAATTATCACTTCCGAAATGGCCTATCGTTGTTAGGAGGAACGCTAAACCTGGAGATGACGTTGCAGGATTTTCCACGACTAATAAATTTTTATATTCAGGTTTTAGTAGATCTTCAAGGTTTACAGGTGGCTGCAAACTATGGTCAGAAAAATACTTCTTATCGTAGTTCAAGCAGACGTCTCCCCAATCCACCGGTAAGGCTCGATTTTGTGAATCTAATTTATATTGGTTGGGGATAGTTGCCAACATAGGTGAATTATATGGCTCGAAGATGTCTTCAGTAAGAGCACGGCTTAAAAAAGTATTATCCACACCATAGAATAAATCGGCAATTGGATTATTCTTAGAAAGAATAGCTTTGTTGAGTGCACTACCAGCATCACCGGAGGTAATGAACTGCACTTTGACATTATTTTCTGTTTCAAAGGCAGTAATGACAGATTCAGAGGCAGAAAATGAATCATGAGTCATCACTGTCAAGGTCCGTTGTGTTGCACCGGTACTGGATGGAACGACAGTTGCCTGCCCGCATGCAGAAATAAGTAGCATGACCATAAAAAGCAAGTAAAGGTATTTATTCTTCATGATTCTATATTTCCTTCTCGAACAGATCTGAATTCTCTACATCCCCATTAATTACACACAGTAATAAACCCTCACTTAAAAATACTTGAGCAGTTTCCTGAATAAAAACATTACTTACTCCTCTCGTGGAGCCAAACTTGAGGGTTTCATTATTTAATGAATATTCCAAACCATTCGTGATTATCCCTTGGGCGTCTCCAGCCAATGGAATGAGAGAAATTGTTTCTCCGGAACTGCGATGTAGTTCCATTCTTTCTCCAGCCCGCAGCAAAACCAATTCCTGAGTGCCATCCAATAGGCGCATTTTCAGGTTGGAATATACGTGGATTGGCGATGAGCAATATATTTGCGATAGTCATATCCCAACGCGCGCCTAAAGCTCCGATAATAATCACCTCACTCAATTCATGCTTCAATGCGTATTGAAGAGCAAGCTCCAGGTCAGTTTCGTCTTTGTGAGTTGGAAATTGAATCACTTCCGCACCTGCTTCTTGATAAGTGGTGACTTCATCAGAACTCATCGAATCTAGATCTCCAATAATGACATTCGGTATAATTCCGATGGTTTTACAATTATGGATGCCACCATCTGCAGCAATGATCAAATCGGATTCCTGGATGATAGAAGCTATTTCGGTTAGTTTTCCCATCCTACCATTAGCAAAAATGAAAGCTCTTGACATAAAAACTACAACTCCTCTCACCATTGCCGGTGGAAGGAGTTGATGTTTAATTGCTATCCCTCCGCCGGCATTATCCGGATCAGGTTCGCGGGTCGAGAACTCAAGGAACTCCTCTCAGCCTGGCAACACCAGGCTCCCCGTGCGAGTTACTGTTACATTTATAAGCAGTATAAGCTTCTTTTTAAAAATGTCAAGCTTGATCAAAAAATAAGGAGATTTAGTTTGACGCATTATCTGCTTAAATGTATAATCTTTTCAATTCATTATATAAGGGGCGGTAGGAGAACTAAAAATGGCATTAAAGGGCAATTTAAGGGATTTTTCGATTACACAATTGCTCAATTTGGTTAACGTGGCTCGAAAAACCGGAACACTCATCATTGAGCATTCAGCCGAACAAGTATTCATCTCTTTTCGAGATGGTAAATTATCCTATGCACGGGATGGTACAGATAATGCCAGCCTAACAATGGTACTTTATCGGGCGAGGAAGCTGAGTGCTGCCCAAGTTAGGGCGATTAATGAGAAAGCCAGCGGAATGGGTGATAAAGAACTTGGTTTACTCTTGATCAATTCTAATTATCTGAGCCAACAGGAAATCCTTTCAAGCTTACAAGCGTATTATCTAAATATGGTGAACCAACTTTACACTTGGAGTGAAGGATTTTTCCTTTTTGACAATGAATTGTTACCACCTAACGATAGAATAACAGTCCGTATCAACCTGGAGAACCTCATCATCGAAGGCACACGAAGGATGCGCGAATGGGAACAGTTACAGGATGAGATCCCCAGCTTGGACATGGCATTAAAATTTAGCGAGCGGCCAGGGGTCAATTTGCGTAACTTGAACCTGAGTGTAGATGAATGGAAAGTCATTTCTTTTATAAATCCTAAAAACACGATCCACCAAATTGCCAAGGCTACTAACAAAAACGATATTGAAATTCGCAAAATCATATTTAGTTTTATCCAGGCAGGTCTGGTTGAATTGGTCAGACCAGTAGGGGCACCACTGCCGCCCATACAAACCCGGATTGTTCCGCCGCAAGTAAGTAAAACTGAACAAAAGTCTTTGATTTTTCGCATCATAAGCCGGATCCGGTCTCTATGATGGATGGTATTGATCACGCAAAAGGGATGCTCTTATGCAAACTGTAAAAATGGTTGTAACAGGTCCATTCAATGCCGGAAAAACCGAATTCATCCGGTCAGTCAGTGAAATAGAAGTGGTTTCCACGGAACGGAAAATCTCTTCTGAATCTGAACGGGTGAAAGATCAGACCACTGTAGCTATGGATTTTGGTCGTATTTCAATCGATGAGAACCTTGTGTTGTATCTTTTTGGCACGCCAGGTCAGCGCAGGTTCGATTTTATGTGGGAAATCTTATCAGAGGGAATGCTGGGATTTATCGTCATGGTTGACAGCGCACGACCTGAGACTTTTCGCGAGGCACGTAATATCTTGGAGACTTTCCGTGCGTATGCTCCAACACCTTATGTGGTTGCAGCCAATAAACAAGATAGTAAAGACGCCTGGGAGATTGATGATATGCGGATTGCTCTACGCCTGAGCCCGCAGGTAAAATTGCTGCCATGTATAGCGAAGGATAAAGAATCTGTTAAGAAGGTCTTATTGGAATTATTGTATAGTATCCTGGAAGAAATGGAAACCAGTGAAGTCGGATCCACACAAGAGAAGCAAGGGGATTGATGGCGCAGGTTTCGGCAGGTGGGAAATGAGAAAATCTCAATGTGTATAAGAATGGTAATTCCTTGACACTGCATATGCTTGAGCTTATAATCACGACGCTTTATTCCTCGATAGCTCAATTCGGCAGAGCGGGCGGCTGTTAACCGCTAGGTTCTAGGTTCGAGTCCTGGTCGAGGAGCTGCAAGCACCCCCAGGGAATCGGGGTGCTTTTTTTACGACCAGGCTTACGCTTCGATTACCAAGAGTTCCTGTTGCGGCACCCCAAAAACCGGGGTGCTTCGCTGGAGAACGCTCGCTGTTAACGGTAGGTTCCAGGTTCGAGTCCTGGTCGAGGAGCTGAAGCACCCCCAGGAATCGGGGTGCTTTTTTTGCACCAGGGTAGCTTCGATTCCAAGAGTTCCTGTTGCGGCACCCCAAAAACCGGGGTGCTTCGCTGGAGAACGCTCGTGTTAACGGTTTCTGGTTCGAGGGCTGCCTGGGAGCATTAAGTATCACTTGAATTATGACGCTTAATATTTTTGGAAATCGGCTTATTAAAAACAAAAGGACGCTTATACAGCGTCCGCAAATTTTTACGAAGTTTAGTTAATCATCCGAGGATTTTTCAGAGGTTGGCTTAACCGGCTCGGTTTTATTTTCTGTTTCAGTGGACTTGGATGAACGGCTGAACGAACCAGAGGCGGAACGGTGGTCAGTAGAATAGAACCCAGAGCCTTTAAACACGATCCCAACAGGCGTATAGACTTTGCGTAATGCCTTTTTATTGCATTCAGGACAACGTGTGAGTGCCGGGTCATTAAACCCCTGCAGGCGTTCAAATCGAACGCCACAATTCTCACATTGATAAGTATAAACTGGCATTTTTACCTCGCAAAATCCTGATCAAATACTAAATGAATTATAGCGCGGCTGTGGTTCGATGACAAGATGCTGATGGGTCGGTTCTAACAGAACTCTAACAAACCAATGACAAATATCATCTTACTTTTGGTTACTCTATCGGTGTACGTGATGGCGTAAGCGTGCGGGTTGGGATGGGGGTGTTCGTAATGGTTGGAGTCAGGGTCTGGGTGGGGGTAGCCGTCTGAGTTGGGATGGGAGTACTGGTTGGGGTATCTGTGGGTGTGGGTGGATTGAGGATATCCAAACGAGATTGGGCAAAATTTCGCCAATCCTGCGGAACTTGTTCCACTGGTAACGCTAAAAGACGGTTCCAATCGTCCTTGGCTTCTCCAAAATCCATATCCTGTTCATATACTTGAGCTCTGTGATAATACACAACAGCCAGCTCGGCGTCATTAGCAGCGATGGACTCAGCGCTTTTAAATTGTCGAATAGCATCCGGTAATCTCCCATCTGCCCAGAGGGATTTTGCCAGTGCTGTACTAAAATTAAAATTAAGTAAATCGAGGTTCACAGCCGTAATTAGGTCATTGACTGCAGTCCTCGCATCACCGAACTCCAAATGGACGAGACCACAAACATACCATGAGGTTGCATTTTTATCGTCCAACGAAATCCCCTGTTCACAAGCATATAATGCCTGATCAAGATTTCCATTTTGATAGTCTGATTGTGCTTTAACTGCCCAACCATCCACATTATCCTGGATATACCGCAGGTAGATTTCGATATAAGTTGAAGCTCGCTGTGGATTGTGTAACTCCAGATATACCTGCGCAAGGGTGATATAAGCAGGGAGTAGTGTACGATCAAGCTCATATCCATGAATGGCATTTTCCATGGCAACCGATGGATCATGCAATATCAGGTAAGCTTGTGCACGCAAGACATAAATCATGGGTTGGTTTGGAAAGAGGTTTTCAGCTACAACCAGGTCTTCCAGGGCAATTTGAGGATTGTTATTCTTGATACGAATTCGAGCTCTTGCCAGGTAGGCATCCACATAAAACGGATCATAGTTAATGGCATAAGTTAGCTCACCTTCGATATCAGCACTTGGATCAATCGCTTCGTAGGCAAGGGCACGTCCAAGATAAGCTGGTGAGAATTTGGGGTTTATTTCGAGAGCTTTACCGTAAGCAATGACCGCGTTTTGGTAATCACCCATTAACCGGTATGCTTCACCGGAGTAATAGAGTATGTCTGGCGAACCGGGTTGTCCAACATTGGCTTGCTCCATGTACCCCAACATGGATTTCCAATCGAAGATTTCATACGCATGAATCCCTGCATGGTAGGCTTCAATGATCGGATGAGGGGTATTCACATACAAAGGAACAGGTGTATAGGTCTCTGAGAGGAACATCCACAGAGGTGTGGGTCCTATGAAAGTAGGGGTGGGAGATCGAACTACCATTGTACGGGTGGCCGTTGGTGAAAGTGTAGGTGCTGCTGTTCGGGTCGGAAATGGTGAAACTTTATAGACGACGACCTCTTCAGGCTTATTGCGTATCCCATTGATAGTACCCAGGATAATAATGACGACGACAAGAGCGGCAACCAAACCAGAAGCCAGTCTCAACTGGCGATTATCCCAGATGCGGCGAGGTAGGGACTTGGGGGGTTCAACCACCTTCTCAACCTCTTTTTCCCAATGCCGACGAATGGGTGGAACGGGGACTACATTATCCCCTGCCTGTCTCGCTCCGAGGATAATCAGGCCGCGTTTAGCAGCTTCATTATCAGGGTCAGCTCGAAGTGCAGATTCCAAACAATAAATACGTTCTGCATTCGTGTCGACAAGGGTACTCATCCACAGCCAATATTCAGCTTTGGAAGAATCAGAGCGTAATAAGCGAGTGAACAAGTCACGTGCTCTGGTAGTTTGTCCCTGGTCAATCGCTTCCAGGGCAGCTTTATACATCTTATCTTGAGCCATCGGCTTATTTTAATGAGTTTAGCACAGGCTGATAATGAAGGCAAGTCATTAGTAACTGGTTGTCAGAGATTTTTATTCTTGAAGAGTAATCAGGTAGATAAAATGACAGTTTTGTGTGGCAATTTTTAGAAAGCACTTTTATGCTACTTGTTTTTTAAAATGATGAATTACGTAGGGATGGAATGCAGATGTTGATTACCATGGATACCGAATACCTTTAGTGGCTCTTTACCAGGGTAAGAACATCCGAATAAAGTTTATGCCATCCAGCGATGCATCCATATTGAAAAATCATATCATTCTCGATTTCCGAACCATTTTGTAATAGCGGGCCATCAACATATTCTGGCTTGATCGAGGATGCAAGACGTATACCTTGTCCGGGATTCGATTGAGCGTTTTGAACAGTCAAAGTGTACCATTTGCCGCCTGATTTCCAATCTTCAGGAAACGTGAGCGTCAACCAACCCTGGCGTGGAAGGTCGGTATTGGGATCGGCTGCTTGCATCGCGACAACATCATTTTCTTCATCATTTAATATAAACTCTGTCTTGCCATTCGGGTCTGAACCAGAAGAATCGACCCATACGCGCAGAGAGCTCATGCCGTTGCATTTTGGTATGATCCATTGGGTAAAGGTAATTTGCGATGTAACAGGCTGAAAGTAATTTGCATTGGGAGACCAGTTTTTGTACACAGGTTGATAGCATAATCCCGGCTGATAATATGCGGTTCCACAGCGCACATAGAATGCCAAATACATCCCGGAGGAATAAAGGAATATACCAAGGATAGTTATTCCAATTGTGATCCGGGCAAACTGGATACGATTTATATTAAGCTTTACTGATGGTACTCGGATCAAACCCAGGAATAGTAATGAAAAGATGACTGAAAAATAACGCCCGTGAACACCCTGGATTTCTGCACTGCCAACCGGGGTATACGAGACATAGAGCGACATCAGGGTGGCAAGGAAACATAATCCAAAAACGATACCGAGACCAGTGCGCGTGCGTTTATCCGGCTGAGCATTAGCGCCAATTATGAAAGTAAACAGTAGTGCCAATAAATACAATGGAAAGATAAGCCATGGAACCCCATAATAGCCGTATCCATAATCTGCTATCCATCCCCTGATATATGGCAGGATGTGGATTGCTATATCTGAGACTAGTACCCAAATAGCCGAAAATGGATGGGTAATAATAAATTGCACCTGTCCAGATGGGTTTGCTCCCGGCAGGGCAGTAAAGAAGCGTAAGTATGCAAGGTAATTCCATCCACCTACCTCAAGCAAGGCAAATAATCCTGCCACTAAACCCAATAATAGTAAGCCTCGTTTCATTTTGAATCTGGAAGGAGGCAGGATGATGAATGGCAAGATTGCCAGGAGGGTAAGGTTTACTTTCGCCCAAAAGAGGAGGAAGAAAAGAAGCACCAGTGTAGCCCATTCTCTCCATCGAATCTGGGGAAGAGTCGCAATGTAAAGGCAACCACTGATGAACAGGAATCCCAATCCATTCGAGATCGTATCTGTCGTAACGGTGCTGGCTTGATAGATAGCCATAGGGGCAACTACCAGGATTGCCAACGTCCATTTAGCGAATGGTACTAGGCGAACTGCCAACCATACAAGCAGCGTATAGCTAAATAATCCAACCAACCTTATTGCAATCAGCACAGTCAGCGCTGGTAGGTGTAATTCTCGACCCAGAGAGAACATGATAAGAGATTGGGGCAGAAGTAATAAGGGTGAATATACTGAACGTGTGGTTAGAGTTTCATCTTTAAAACCCATTGCTTGGATAGGTGTATTGGCATAAATATTCCAAAAATTTGTATCTACGGGTTGAAGAATGGCTTGCCGGCGATATGAATGATCCCAATAAAATGCAGGAAAATGCATCCCTGTGGCTAATCTCTGGTTGGGAATCCAGCTAAACGCAGACATCTCCCAAACTCGTAGCAAATGAGTTTCTTCATCAAAACCAGCGCCTAGAGGTACCCTAAAAGCCAAATATGATCCGAATAAGATTACGACTACCAGGACAAATATCTCAGGAGTTGTGAGCCAATTTAGTGATTTATGAGATTTCAGCAAGGAGATCAGGTTTGGAGACATCGATTAATTATACAGCCTGTCGAAGGTGAATGATCTTGTAAATAGAATGCAGGCTATTGAATCATATGAAGCAGATGAAGAGTCTAGGAATATGAGACTAATTTTAAGGATCGTAGTCATAGGAATTGTTACGGAAATCAAACAAATGCATTCAATTCCTGCTCCGGATTGGGTTTGCTGATACGTTTTACAACGCTTGTAAAAATAACTCGCGTTGTTGCGTCGCATAGCCGCTTGCTTTGCTGCGCTTGCCAGGAAACGTTCCTTGTACCACTCCCAAAAGGCAATCGCGGCACTTTGAGCAAAGGACGCTCTTGTTCGTTTCCCCTTGAAACGACGAGGAACGAATACCTTGCGGTATGGGGGTGAGTGAACTTGTATGCTGAAACGGAGTGAATTGTTTTGTAAAAAAACAAAACGCATTCAATTCATCAGTGGCGACAAAATAGACAGGGGAAACTATAGAGTAATTTATAAATATAAGATACAGATGCTTTCATTAACTAGACCGTCGATAGGAATTCTCTCATAGCGGTGAAGAACAACCGATACAGGAGTAGATTTATCCAAAAACCTTTCAAGAGGAATCTACTCATACCGAGATGGGAGAACACCACACTCGGTACAGGGGTGTATTGATCAGAATATTTCATATGAATACACCCCTTATAGTAGCACAATTGTTCTAATTCTGTAAGGGGTTTATGAATTCTTTAAGAATTCTCATAAAACCCATCATGAAAAGAAACGCACTTTATAGATTTGGATAGCACATACCGGTGAAGATCAACCGGTACAGAAGAATACTGATGTTCAAATTCTACAATGGGTTTACGAAAAAATTGCGATAATTTAAGATTTCTCATGTTTGGGTAGAAAGCTGATTAGTACCATGTGACAAATTGCCAGTGATTAGTGACTGGAAACTAGTCGATTATTTCTGTCAAATATATATACACGAGGGAGATTGAATGGCGAACTGCAACATGATTGAATGGACAACGTGGTTTTCAGATAGAGCAATGGGTTACTGGTAACCAATTTCATTGGGTATAATCATAGGCTATGGTGCATAAATTTGCTTATATTCTTGCTGGATTCAGCATGTTATTAAGCAGCTGCAGCCAAGCAACCGTCCAAGCCACGCCGACGACTGTCCCGACTGGTGTGCTCACGCCTTATCATACCGTTACGTCCACTCCAACCTCGCCGGTCTCAACTGTCGAGGTCGCTATACCGGTCACACCAGCACCCACGCCCACTCCTTTCCTGCACACAATCACAAACGATGACACCATGCTTGGAATAGCCTATCAATATGGGATAACCCTGGAGGAATTGCAAGCAGCTAACCCTGGGGTTGACCCACATTATTTATCCGTGGGAAAGCAACTTATCATCCCGATCAATGGGGAAATCCCTGAAATAATACCGACTCCCACGGCTATGCCTGTGCATTATGAGCAACCCAATTGTTTTCGATCCGGAGATGAAGGTGCGTGGTGTATTGTTGCAGTGCGAAACGATATGGAATTAAGCGTGGAAAATATATCCGTCTGGATTGGATTGTTCACAAGGCAGGGGAAGATTATTGCCAACCAGGTGACCTACGCACCTTTGAACATCTTGCGTCCTGGCAGTACCATCCCGGTGATGGCTTTCTTTGCCCCGCCAATCCCAAGCGAGTATGTGGCTCGAAGTGAATTGCTTAGTGGGCTGGCAGTCGCAGCGGATGATGGGCGTTATCTTGACACGCAAGTGGAGATAAATAATATAGAAATCAGTCCGGACAGTACGGAAGCAAGGGTGAGCGGTGGATTAGTATTGGAGGATTCCACTTCCACTCCTTCGCAGATGTGGGTATTAGGAGTGGCGTATGATTTAGAGGGGAAAATAATCGGCGAACGTAAATGGGAATCGAAGGGAGAAAAGGAGTTCAGCTTTTCCGTGTACAGCCTTGGAGGAATGATTGACCATGTGGAGGTGTTGGTAGAGGTGCGTCCTTAGTGGAGACAATGAAATAGCCACCGATGAACACAGATAAACACTGATATGTATAAAAAATACAGATGAAAGTAAATAATTGCGAATAATAAAAGCAACCGCAGATAATCGCTGATCAAATCAGATGAACGCTGATAACAGCGGTGAGAAAAAAAGCCACAGATGAACACTGATAAACACGGATACATAAAATCAGCAGATGAACGAAAAAATAGCAAATGATATAAGAAACCGCAGATGAACGGTGATTACATCGATGAGAAAAAGAGCCACCGATGAACACAGATAAACACTGAAATTACTATAAGCACAGATAAAAATTACCTAAACAAACGAAAATAAACGCTGTAAACTATTGATCTTGGAAAAGAAAACAACCTATGGGTAGAAATATAAATCCCATAGGTTGAATGTTAACAATAAAAAATGATCGGATAAATCAGGCGAGGGGGACAGGCATAAAGACCAGAATGAATACAATCACTCCTAATACAGCCAAAGCTTTACGTTTAGGGTCGAGAGGTGTAATCTGGTCGAGGGGTTCTGCGTGGGAACGACCAAGGAAAAATATTAATGCAGCCCAAAACCACCAGCCACTCCACACCAGGCCAAGCATAATCAAGCCGATGAGAATAAAAGGCATCAACCTGGAAGTCCGTTTTCCCAATAAAACATACATGATATGACCACCATCCAGCTGCCCAGCAGGAATTAAATTGAGTGAAGTGACCAGCAACCCAGCCCAGCCTGCCCAGGCGATGGGATGCAGGCTGACATCCAAGCCACCAGCCGGAAGTGGTGCACCGGTAAAGAAATACTGAATCCAATAGAGGATGGGATTCAAGGAGGAGTAATTGAACGGTTGAGGTAGCAGCTGTCCTTTTACGATAAATTTCAAGAGCAGATACAGGATGGAGTTGCCTTCAAAGATCTGACCTACTGGCAACTGGAAAGGAATTTTATCCACCGGTGATAGATATAATCCGAGCAGCAGGATTGGTATCGCGACGATCAACCCGGCTAGCGGTCCAGCAATACCAATATCCAGTAAGACACGCCTGTTCCTGGGTGGTTCCTTGAGCTGGATGAAGGCACCCATCGTCCCAAATAAACTCAATGGGAAGGGTATGAAGAAGGGGAGCGTGACTGCGGTTTTATGATATCTGCCCGCGAGGTAATGGCCAAACTCGTGGCATACCAGGATTGCTAACAAAGCGACCGCAAATGGTAAACCACCCAACATGAATTTGAACCAACCATTTACATTAGCTGGGATATCACCCGCAACAGCCAGCCCACCCGTGAACATGACACTCAGTCCTGTCAGAATGAAAAATACAATATTTCCCCAAATCTTCGTGGGTTTAGGCTGAATGACACCTTTTAGTAGGACGACAACATGACGGTCTTCCTCCAAGCGAAATAACGGGGTCACATTGACAGTACGCAAAGCTTGCGCTAGTTGATCGTAAGCTTCTGCAGAATCCTGGCCATACAACTGGCCTCGATAACGGACAAGATATCCTTTTTTCTCATCTCCCCAGGTTGTGTCTTCAATCCGCAAGTAGCGACCGACTATGGGAGTGTAATTTTCATTCTCAACGGGTAACATATTTTTTACGCATCCTATTCAACAATATTAACAATAACAGGCGGGAGTGGATGGGGGTCGAACCCACCGCGGCCCGCAACGCGACCCGCCACCGGTTTTGAAGACCGGGGAGCCCACCGGAACTCAACCACTCCCAACGGCTAAGGATACCGCAGGGAGGATGATTTGGCAAGTAGGAAGGGCTTAAGAAAAGTTTATCCTGGGATGATGCCCGGAGGCACCCAGAGATCCACGATATGGACGAAGGTGGTAAGGAAAATAGAAAACAGAAAAAGAAAAATCGCTAAGGCGATAATGGCATAGTCATACCAATGGTATGTCGACTCCTGGATCCAGGTGCGCGGACGTAACCCGAAGCAACGCAAATCCATGGCATTGACCATGTCTTCACCACCGAGGATTGAGCCGATGGTTATGGGAATAATCAGCGGCGCGATCCGGCGCACCTGAGTGATCAGCCCACCTTCAACACGCTCAATCTCATCTCCACGTGTCTTTTATGCATTGAGGTCACTGCAAAATCGCTTGACAATGAGGGCACTAGCGAAATGCCAGATCCAGGGAAAATGTAAAACAATCCGGTAGACCACAGCAACGGAATGCCACACCGTAAAGCCGTGGATCCATAGAATAGGGGAGGACAATGAATATTGCGGAGATCGCCCACACCCGGACAATCTGGCACAACCCAAACCACAAGCGCTCAACTGTCAGAGAGAAATTGACCATCCAATTGATGACAGGAAAAGTGAAGTGAAGCGAGATCACAGGGTGACCAAGCCCCTTGACAACACCCGCTGCACCACCCCCTGATAATATCGTATTGACCACAACCATACTAAACAAAAGGATGCTGACCAAGATCCATGCACGTCCAGTTTCTTTCAAGGTTACCCGCGCAAGAGCGAACCAGACCCATGCAATGATGAAAAAAATAAGCAAGAAGCGCAAATCCCAGTACATGGAAATTGTAAAAAGAAACATGAGTGAGAAGATCCAACGGGTACGTGGATCTAATTTTTCCATCAGACTATTACGGAAGTGATATGCCCAAGTGACAAGCATTAAAAACTCACCAAGTCGGGTATAGCCAGATAGGGGTGCAGAAAGTGGAAAACACTACAGCTTGAGGTAAAAGATTCGCTGCACCCCTACGCTTCATAATGAGATAAATAATGTAAATCCTTTTATCATATGCTATTCTACGAAGTTAATGATGTCAACGGCCTGAGCGTGATTGGACGGCTGAATATGCAACCATCAGAATTGGTACCAAAATCAGCCCCCAGATTATATTGGTGATGAATGAGGGCATGAAATTAATTGCCACTGTCGTAGGAAAGTCCGTTCCTGAGACCCACATCTCAGATAGCGATGCCAGACCCATTCCGACGACTATCCCAATGAAGACCATAATCTCGGCACGAATGATGCTGCCAATATCCTTATAATTCGTAATGGTAAGCCAGATCAAGCCGGGTATCATCGCCTGAACGCCATTGCCCAGGTCCCACCAAAACCAAAAACCATACCCTGAAAGCAAATCCGCGATAATATTGCCCAGGAAACCGGCGATGAATCCGACAATGGGTCCGAAAACCACACCAAAAAACATCGGAACGGCAACTGCGGGACGTACGGCTACGCTACCCGATCCGGGGATCTGGAGGAAATTGGTCGCCCAGGCAAGAATACCATAGAGGGCTGCTCCAATGGCTGCAAAGACGACTTCACGTGTACCAAATTGAAAGAGTTTCTTGTTCATTTTTTTTATTTTTCTCCTTTTGCCTAGATTTTTTTGGTTATGATACATGCGCAAGCTGTTCTGCGCGTAAAAAACATCCTGTTTTTGGAAAAAATTGTTGGTTAAGTCTCAATAAAGATGTCGGTAATACGCGACACTGGGTAAGCAGCTGCTCATCCGCCAGAACTTCATTCGGTGTACCGTCAGAAACGATGGCGCCATCATAAACGAGGATGATCCGGTTCGCATATATGACCGCTAAATCGACATCATGGGTGATGAATAGGATAGCATCAAAACCGGGCATTTGCAGGATTGAATCCATGAAGGCGAGATAATTCCAATAGTCCTGCCCGGCTGTGGGTTCATCCATCATTAAAATGCGTGAACGCATGGCTAACACTGCAGCAATGCTCACGCGTTTTTGTTGGCCGAAGGATAATGCCAATGGAGGCATCTGCAACTCAGATTCAAGATGAACGGTATGGATAGCCCAATCCACATTCTGCTTGATAGTAGCAGGATCGTAATGCAAGTTTCGAGGGCCAAATTCAAGCTCCTGAGCAACTGTAGGAGCAAATAACATTTGTGTTGGACTTTGGAACACATACCCAACCGTTTTAGCTGCCTGGGCAACGGTGATCTTGGTGGTATCTTTGCCTTCCAAAAAAACCTTTCCCTTAGTAGGTTTTAACAGGGACAGGGCGTGTTTCACCAGGGTAGTTTTTCCTGCCCCATTATGTCCCAGGATAGCGATAATATCACCAGGATAAACTTTTAAGTTAATCGCATGCAAGGCATCAGGTAAGATAGGCGAATAATGAAAATGGACATCTTCAAAAGAGATCAATGGATTCTGATCCTGGGTGGGTTGTAGGCGGGGTTCGAAAATGGGGGGAGGTTCATTTTTAGCACGTTCGAAGATGGTAGTGGCAGGTAATTTGATGTGATGATAATCAACCACCTGGAGTAGACCATCCACTGCACCGTAATACACCTGCTCTCCATTCTCCAGGTACAACACGTTATCGGGATGAATGGAAAGTACATCTTCCACTCGATGTTCGACGATCATGATTGCAATGCCTTCATTTGCCAACCAGCGGAAAAACAGCAATGCTTCATGCGCTGACATGGGGTCCAGGCTGGCGAGCGGTTCATCCAAGAGAAGGATGCCTGGTCGCATGGATAACACCCCTGCGAGGGCAACTTTTTGCTTTTCACCACCTGAAGTAGAGAAAGTTTCACGGTCGCGCAGGTGAGTTATACCTAAAAATTTTAGTGTTTCATCAGCCCGCTGGAGGATTTCAGAGCGAGGCAAGCCTAAATTTTCAAGCCCAAATGCAACCTCATTCAAGACATAACTTCCTACAATTTGACGTTCAGGATCCTGCAAGATGGTTCCTACCTGTTGGGAAAGCTCAGGCATGCTCATGCCAGATACCGGTTTACCGAAGACCTGAATATCTCCTTGCAGCTCACCATGATAGGTACGTGGGATCAGTCCATTAATGCAGCGCATGAGAGTGGTTTTTCCACAACCACTGGCACCTGCAATTAATAGCACTTCTCCGCGGTTCACCTGGAAAGTTAGGTTACGGAGAGCAAATTCGTCCCGACGCTGGTAGCGAAAACTGAGGTTTTCTATGAGCAGAGCTGGTGAGATGACGGGTGGCAATGGAGATTGTCATAAGTTACCCATGAATAAGCACTTTGATATTATCACCAATCCTGGTTTTCAGATGTTGGGCAGCGCTCCCATTTACAATTGATATTGCCAGTGAACCACTGCTATCCAACAAAGCGATCAGAGTACCTGATAGACGTTCGTTAAATGTACCAACAATTCCATTGATCATCTCACCATTGATGTAAATGATCACCTCCTTCGCGTGTTCAACATGATACTCGGAAAGATTGGTTGATAAATTTCCGAAATGATCTATGTGGATCACCTGCCCCTGCCAACCGCCAGGGATGCTGATTGGCTTGGGAATGGTTAACCTGACTGGATCAGTTATGGTTGTCCCCAGGGAGTGTAAAGGTACGCCAGAAGCCAGGTGGGCTGCAACGGGTGCAAATATATCCCGCCCATGAAAGACTTTAGAAACAACTGATAACCAATATTCAGGTCGATCCAGATGAATGAATTGGATGACCAGTTTGGATTCTTCAGCCCTCTCCAAAAGAATGGTAATCAGACCATTATCGGGCCCAACGAAGAATTGACTGCCTATATGAGCTGCAATCCCACGGCGAGCGGTGCCAACACCTGGATCGATCACGGCAACATGGATTGTTCCATCCGGAAAATATGGTGTTACACGCCAAAGAAGGAGAGCAGCTTCAAGGATATTTTGAGGAGTGATTTCATGACTTAAATCAGCAATCTTCACTTCATTGGCAATATTCCATATGACACCTTTGAGTACCCCCACCTCATGATCACCTGTTCCAAAATCAGTAGTTAAAGTGATGATGGTCATGTCAATTTTTCAGTTATCAGGGGATATACTTCCACGACATCACCGATGGTAGCATTTAATACTTGGGCTGCATTTCCATTGACGATTGATATAACCAAATCATGGGCAGTACCATACAGGGCAATCAAAGTTCCCACAGGGCGATCTCCGAATGTGGTCACAAGATCAGCGATTTGATGACCAGCGATGAACACACACACTTCACCTAATGGGGCGAGTATTGAATCGTCGATATTGGTACTAAGGTTTCCAAATGTATCAATCTCGATCACCTGACCGCGCCAACCCCCTCCGTGAATGGGTTCGGGGTGGGGGATTTCCAAACGTACAGGGTCATGGATTACCGTGCCCATAGCAGTTCAAGGCAACACCCATGGCAAGGTGGGCTGCCACCGGAGCGAAGATATCGCGTCCATGGAAGACCCGACTAATTTCAGGCAACCAATAAGCAGATTGGTCCAGGTGGACCACCTGGATAGAAGAACCGTCCGATTCTGCAACTGCAAGGACTAAAGTGAACAAACCGTTATCCGGTCCGATAAAATAGTGCTGTCCGAGATGAAGCCCAATCGGGCGACGGAGAGTGCCTACGCCTGGGTCAACTACTGCCACATGGATCGTACCGGGGGGGAAGAATGGTGCCGTGCGCGCCAAAGCCAGTGCGGCTTGTAGAATATTCTGAGGTTTGATGGCAGTGACTGATATCGGCAATGTGAACATCTGGAGCAATCTTCCAAATGACACCCTTCATTACACCAGGATATCCATCACGTATTCCAAAATCTGTGAGGAGTGTGATGACCGTCATGCAATTATTTTATAATGAAAACTGTTACCACCCGAGCAGGGATGCTTGGCAGGGTAGGGGGATATGATTTAAGTGTAGATCCGGATACTTTATTAGTTCCATATTCCATTAACCCCTTCCGAGAGATAAGGGTGTGATAAAATTGCGGGAAATTGTCCGGGCTTATACCCTAAAAAGTCATAGCACGGCTTTGGAAAATTACCAGTCGATGATTGTCTCATTGCATGATCGTGCAGAGAGGTGAAGCATACTCCTATAAGGTTGCCTTATCTCTGCCCCAACTGCTTTCATTGACCAGATAAAAAACGATTATAGAACTCATATTTATTAATGGCAAGGAGAATGAATGGACAACAAGCAATTATTAGCGCGGGTAAAAGAAGACGAAGTAAAATTCATCGCCCTCCAATTCACGGACGTCATAGGGACGGTAAAAAGTGTTGACATCCCCATAGCACGGTTATCGACTGCATTAGAAGATGGTATATGGTTTGATGGTTCATCTGTGGAGGGATTTGCCCGAATCCAAGAAAGTGATATGCGCCTGGTCCCGGACGTTGATACGTACGCAGTGCTACCATGGACGCTTCCGGAGCTCCGACGAGCGCGCATTTTCTGTGAAATATATCAACCTGATGGTAAACCCTTCCCCGGGGACCCACGTGGTACTTTGAAGCGAATGCTGGTCAGACTATCAGAGCGGGGTTGGAAATTCAATGTAGGTCCTGAGCCTGAATTTTTTCTGTTCAGAGGCGGGAATGGTCATGAGAGTATCCATCCTGTTCCCCATGATGTAGGCGGATATTTCGATTTTTCAGCTAACGATGATGCAGTACGGGTTCGCACAGAGCTCATGGATGCGCTGGAAAGTATGGGACTGGAAATAGAGACTGGTCACCATGAAGTGGCATTAGGTCAACATGAGATTGACTTTCGTTTTGATGATGCATTACGAACTGCTGATAACGTCCTGACGCTCAAGTACACGGTGAAAGCTATCGCAGCCCAACATGGGTTGATCGCATCGTTTATGCCAAAACCAATTTTCGGTATTAATGGTTCTGGCATGCATGTACACCAGTCATTATTCGATTTTCAGGGAAACAACCTGTTCTCAGACCCAAATGATGATTTACATTTGTCTTCGATCGCCTATTACTTCATCGCTGGTCAGCTCGCCCATGCACGGGCTCTGGCAGCGATAGTCGCGCCGACAGTAAACTCATACAAACGCCTGGTGCCCGGGTATGAAGCGCCTGTTTACGTGGGCTGGGCGCAAATCAACCGGTCAGCACTCATTCGCATCCCAAGGTGGTCGGAGGGGAGAGATCAATCCACACGAGCAGAACTCCGTTTCCCAGATCCATCCTCCAATCCCTACCTGGCATTCACTGGGATGCTGGCAGCTGCCCTGGATGGGATCGATAATAAAATCGAGTGTCCAGAACCGCTTAATCAGGTTAATGTTTATGAGCTCACAGCTGAGGAACGCAAGGGGATGGGTGTTTCTGAATTGCCAGGATCGCTTGGGGAAGCGCTTGATGAGCTGGAGTCGGATGCAGTGGTAAAAGGCTCACTTGGAACGATAATTTACGATGCCTTTACGAGGGCGAAACGTGAAGAGATCGAGGAATACCAGATGAAAGTAACTGACTGGGAGGTCGAGAGATATTTGGAGCAAGCCTAGATCAATTTGCAATCCCAATGAAGTAATACCAATTCCGCCATGAACAAAAAATGATTTATAAGTGGTTCTGTGGATACACCCCAAAGCGAAAAATGCTATCAATTTTGGGTAACAATGGAATTGGATTGGAACTAAGGGCTTGCATCGCTCGCAAGAAACGCTCTTCATCGCTCGTAAAGTACTCTCGCGATGCTTCGGGCAAAATACGCCCTTGATATTTCGGGAAAAGAGCGCCCTCATTTTTTTATATTTGGAAAGGTGTGAAATTGGTGTCGCGATCGAAATAGTCTTCATGCTCTTGCCGTTTCAGTCGGTTCACCACCAGATAGGTGACTGGGGTCATGAGCGCTTCAACGGTGCATTTGAAAATGTAATTCGTTAACACCAGTGTGACAAATAAGCTCCAAGGAAATACGCTGAATAAGGATGCAATCAGGACAAATATAAATGAATCTACCAGCTCACCTAACAGGGTGCTGCCAATCGTGCGGGTCCATAACCAGCGACCACGAGTTAGGATTTTCATTTTAGCCAGGGTGAATGAGTTGGAAAACTCACCTGTCCAATACGCCAAAAGACTTGCCAATACGATACCTCCGGAACTCATTCCACCCAGGATAGCATTATAGGCATTTTGCCCAGCGTACTGCTGCCATGTGGCTTCGCCAGGCAAGATGCGCACGATCCAAAAAACCACTGCACTCAATCCAAGGCAGAAAAAACCAGTCCAGATGACCCGCCGGGAGCGTTGATAACCGTATACTTCGGTCAGGATATCACCGAATATATAACTCACCGGGAAGAGCAGGGTACCCGCGTCAAAAGCCATGCGTACTCCCGAGATTTCAAATCCCCAATCAACAATCTTAGCAGATGAAGCGATATTACTCACCACCAAGACAGTGACAAAGAGGGCAGTGAGGAGGTCTAGATACCGAAAACTATGCCGGTTATGATCAACTAGCACTGGGGAGGATATCATATGCCATCTGAAAATTGAGGGTTTACATCGGGATCAGCCTGAGTGAACATTCTGCAAAAAACGCATAAGCCTGGGGCTGAGGTAGGCTGACCGCACTCTGGACAGGTATGGAGTAGATCAGCTTTTTCGTCTATAGTGGGTGAAAATAATCCGTTACGTTTGGCTTGAAGGAAAGAAAGATAGAAACTGAGCTTCGCTCCAGGGCGATCTGATTCCAGCTTATTCAACAGCTCTTTATTGTAAATAGAAGTGGAGCCTTCGGCGAAAGGACATTCATCATGGATGTAAGGGATGCCTCGCAGAAGAGCATAGGCTGCCATTTCACGCTCATACATCCTGCAAAGAGGCTTGGCTTTACGGACCAGGCCTGGTTTATCAGCTTCCAAAACAGGTGCCTGGTGGACTAAATAAGTACCTAACCAGTTCAGGGTATTACCAAACAGGATGGCGGCTTCATCATCCAGGTTATGCCCGGTGACCAGGACAGTATAATTGTTTTGGCGGGCGATACGATTCATAACGTGGCGTTTAGCCAATCCACAAACGGAGCAAGGTTTATAATGACCTCGATGGGTGCGCATAGCCAATTCAGGAATCGTTTCTCCATATTCCAGCTTGATATTGACCGTATGCAAGCGCAGGTTATTTTCTTCGGCAAATGAACGAGCGTATTCGTGGGAGTTATCCGAATAGCCAATACCACAGTCGATACCCAAGCCGATATATAAACCATCGGCAGCATACCCAAGGCGATGAAGGATATCCCATAGTGAAAGGGAGTCTTTTCCTCCTGATACTGCCACGAGGATCCGTTCCTGGTGGGTGAACATGTGATAATGTCGAATGGCGTGTTTCACCTGTTCTGGAACCCAATCCAGGAAATGAGTCTTGCACAGCGCTAATTTGTGCTGGCGCATGTTGATATTCGCTTTTTCACCGCATTTCCGACAACGCATTAGAAAGACCTTTTCTCAAATTGCATGCTAAACGAAGCTGGATATATTGAATGTAGAAAGATGAACATCATGCTAGCAGATAGGCGGATTAAATCTGGATTCAACAATAGTCTTACACAGGAATTTTAACTACCTGCTATCTATCCTTTGACCTATTATGAAGGAAATAGTCGCAGGAATTAATGGGACTTAGCCTGTACCAAACTGGCGGTCTCCTGCATCACCCAACCCGGGAAGAATGTAACCATTCTGGTTGAGGGTCTCATCAATCCCGGCAATATGGATTGGGACATCAGGATGGTGATTTTGCAGATTCTCGACCCCCTGAGGGGCTGCAAGGATACCCACAAATTTTATCTTTCTAACTCCCCAGCGCTTCAGGATATCCACCGTTGCCACCGCAGAGCCACCGGTCGCCAACATTGGATCCAGAATCAAGCAGACGGAGAGGGTGGGTTCCACCGGAAGTTTATTGTAATACTCGACTGGTTTCAGGGTGTGTTCATCGCGGTATAACCCAATGTGCCAGACCTCAGCGGATGGCATTAAATTCCAGACACCTTCGACCATTCCCAAACCTGCGCGTAAAATTGGCACAAGGCCGATCTTCTCTGATAATGCATGCCCTGTTGCAGTTGCCAATGGGGTAGAGACATTGATTTGGTAGAGCACAAGGTCTCTGGTTGCTTCGTAGGTCAATAATGTTGCGATCTCACGGATAAGCTCACGAAATTTCTTTGGCTCAGTATTCTTATCGCGCAACAAAGCCAATTTATGGGCTACCAAGGGGTGTAAGGAGGGGAAAATATTAGACATTCAGAATGCTCCGAAATCAGGATGATGGAATTATAGTACGTATTCCGTATCGGTTATAATCACATTTATGGATGATAAGCCAACACGCTTGCTGAACCCAGAATCCCAACCGGATGACCGGATTGACCTGGCATTAAGACCACGCACATTAACCGAGTTGATTGGTCAGGATCGAGTGAAAGAAAATCTTACCATATTGATCGCAGCTGCCCGGCAACGGAGTGACCCCCTGGACCATGTCTTATTCTACGGACCACCCGGGTTGGGAAAGACAACCCTGGCTCATGTGCTGGCTAACGAGATGAGGGTAAATATCAAGGTAACCTCCGGACCTGCTATAGAGAGACCAGGCGATCTTGCAGCGATATTAACCAACTTGCGCATTGGAGACATTCTATTTATCGATGAGGTCCACAGGCTGGGAAGGGCGGTGGAGGAAGTGTTGTACCCAGCTATGGAGGATTATGCGTTGGATATTGTGATCGGTAAAGGTCCCTCCGCCCGCTCGATCCGATTAAAACTGCCGCGCTTCACAGTGATAGGTGCCACTACACGCCTGGCATTGCTCACCGCTCCATTACGTTCCAGGTTTGGGGCAATCTATCACCTTGATTTCTATGAGATGGAGGCAATGCGTAAAATCGTGTTGCGCGCCTGTAAAACCTTGAACGTGCAGACGGATGAAGAAGGCGTGGATGAAATTGCACAACGAGGTAGAGGTACGCCACGGGTCGCATTGCGTTTGCTACGCCGAGTGCGTGATTTTGCCCAGGTGAGGGCAGATGGAACCATCACCAGGAAGATTGCGCGAGATGCATTAGATTTGCTCAATGTGGATTTAATGGGTTTGGATGAATTGGATCGCAGGGTGCTATGTACTGTAATTGAAAAATATCGAGGGGGACCCGTTGGTTTGAGCACGATCGCGGCTTCGATCAGTGAAGAACCAGACACGATCATGGACGTGGTTGAGCCGTACCTGCTGCAATTGGGATACCTTGAACGTACCTCACACGGACGTGTGGCGACTGCCCTGGCTTATGAGCACCTGGGGATCACACTCCCAGCTGAAGGACAAACAAAGCTGTTCTGAACATCAAAACTTTTAAATGGACTCTAACAAGGAAACGCATGCTTCCATCGTTATCCAGGATATTTCTAATTATCGGGGTAATCTTCCTCGTCCTTGGAGGGGTGTTATACCTGGCTGGGCGGATTAACCTGCCTTTAGGTAGGTTGCCTGGTGACTTTCAGATCCAGGGTAAGGGATTTACCTTCATCTTCCCTCTCGCCACATCCATCCTGCTCTCGGTCCTACTAACGATCATACTTACTCTAATCTCACGATTTTTAGGGCGGAAGTAAGGGAAATTTACGATTGCTCACTTCTGATTTTGATTATGATCTGCCTACCAAATATATCGCCCAGACTCCACTGGAAGAACGTGATTTATCGCGCTTATTAATCCTGGAGCGGCAATCTGGGAGGATTGAACATGCAGTCTTCAATCAAATTGGTGACTATCTCAAAGCTGGAGACATCCTGGTTGCAAATGAGACACGGGTCATTCCAGCGAGATTATTTGCTCGAAAGCTGCCCAGTGGAGGCAGGGTAGAGATCCTGTTACTACGAAAGCGTGACCACCAGACCTGGGAAGCGCTCGTCGGTGGAAAAGGCTTGTTTTTAGGGAAACAATTGCAGGTGGAATCAAGCAATCCGGAAGAGAAAGCACCTACAGCAGAGATCTGCGAAGTACTGGATGGCGCCGAACGTTTGATCAAATTTGACCAACCGTTGGAATCGACCTTCCCCAGCATCGGGCATATACCTCTGCCACCCTATATCCATGCTCGATTGAATGATCCTGAACGCTATCAAACGGTGTATGCTAAAACCTCCGGATCCGCGGCTGCACCCACTGCAGGACTACACTTTACACCCGAATTGATCCAGGGTTTACTATCCAAGGGGATCCAATTCGCCTCGGTGACCTTGCATGTTGGTTTAGATACATTTGCTCCCGTTGATGAATTGGATCCGACGGAACATAAGATACACACCGAATGGTGCCTGGTGACACAAAAAACAGCGGAAAATATCAACCGAGCAAGGGAGAATGGGGGCAGGGTCATCGCAGTAGGAACAACCAGTGTACGCACGCTTGAAAGTACAGTTGTGAATGGTAAATTGAAAGCGTATGAAGGACCAACGAATTTATTCATCCTTCCTGGATATAAATTTCAGATCGTGGATGGGATGATCACCAATTTCCATCTTCCACGTTCGACGCTGATCATGCTTGTAAGCGCTTTTGCAGGGCGTGAGAAAGTCCTGAATGCATATGAGGTTGCCAAAGAATCCAATTATCGTTTTTACTCCTTTGGCGATGCAATGATAATCGTATGATCATCATATATCGGTATTTGTTTGGAAATCCGTTAATGTCATGAAACTTGATACTCTCAATAAAACCATCGTCAGCTGCCGTAAATGCCCACGATTAGTTGAACATCGAGAAAGGGTTGCGGCGAAAAAGAAGCGAGCCTACAAGGATTGGGTTTATTGGGCTAAGCCGGTGCCCGCATTTGGAGACATCCATGGGAGGATCCTTGTTGTGGGGTTAGCACCGGGTGCCCATGGGTCGAATCGAACGGGGAGGATGTTCACAGGAGATGCTTCGGGTATTTTCTTATTTAAAGGCTTGCATAAAGCTGGATTTGCAAATCAACCTGGATCACTAAAGCGTGAGGATGGATTAGAGCTGAATGATCTGATGATTTCGGCAGTTTGCAGGTGTGTCCCACCGGATAATAAACCCTTGCGATCTGAGATAGATAATTGCCTGCCTTATCTCGAGCAAGAGATCGATTTAATGAGTAAATTGCAGGGATTTGTCGCATTAGGTCGAATTGCTTTTGATAATGTTAACAACATATACAGGGCCAGAGGCTACAATATCCCTCGTATTAATTTTACACATGGTGGATACTACCAGCTGGGCGATGGACTACCCTGGATGGTTGCATCCTATCACCCAAGCCAACAAAACACCCAGACTGGCCGGTTAACGGTGGATATGTTTGACCAAATCTGGCAAAAAGCAAAAACGCTGTTGAAATGACTAGCGATATCTTTAATGGTAAGGTTATTTTCCAATCGAGAAAACAAACGGATTATAATGAGGGAGTAATAGGGAGATAGCTCACAATGCGCATGGTAGATATCATCATAAAAAAGCGGGATAAAGGCGAGCTCACGCGGGCGGAGATCGATTTATTCGTCCAGGGGTATACCAAAGGTGAGATTCCAGATTATCAGGCTTCCGCTCTGGCGATGGCAATCCAATTGAATGGTATGACCACGCAAGAAACGACTGATCTCACTTTATCCATGGCTCACTCAGGAGAAGTGCTTGATCTGTCGAGTGTAGTACCGATTACGGTCGACAAGCATTCCACCGGGGGAGTGGGTGATAAGACAAGCCTGGTAGTAGCTCCAATGGTTGCAGCTTGTGGACTACCTGTGGGGAAAATGTCTGGCAGGGGGTTGGGGTTCAGTGGGGGTACTTTGGACAAACTGGAATCCATCCCAGGATTCCGAAGCAATCTCACCACGGAAGAGTTTATTCACCAATTAAGAAGCATTGGGATTGTGTTAACCGGTCAGACTGCAGACCTGGCACCCGCGGATGGTAAACTCTACGCCCTGCGGGACGTGACGGGCACTGTTCAATCTATCCCGTTGATCGCATCATCGATCATGAGCAAGAAGATCGCAGCCGGAGCCCAGGCAATCGTATTGGATGTAAAAGTTGGTTATGGGGCTTTCATGGAAGATCTCGAAGATGCCCGGAAATTAGCCGAATTGATGGTTGAAATCGGCAAGCTCGTGGGCAGGAAAACCGTGGCGATCATATCGGATATGAATCAACCCCTGGGTCATGCGGTGGGCAACTCCTTGGAGTTGCAGGAGGCTATTGAAACACTCAAGGGAGGAGGACCAAAGGATTTTCGTGAGCACTGCATGGTCATCTCCGGAACCATGCTTGCCCTTGGGGGATTTGCTCGACGATGTAAAGCTGGGTTGGAAAATGGCTGAGGCTGCTTTAGATGGTGGAAATGCATTGACCCGGTTTCGGGAATTCATCCAAGCCCAAGGCGGTGATGTGAGTTATGTGGATAATCCAGGCAAGCTAGACAAAGCCAGGATCATTTTGGATGTTAAATCTCCACGTAGTGGATACCTGGCAGAAATCAATGCGTGCGATGCAGGTGAGACGGCAGTACTCCTCGGTGGAGGGCGCACCCGCAAGGGTGACTCAATTGATTATACCGTGGGGCTTGTCGTGAACCATAAAGTAGGGGATAAAGTAAATACAGGTGAACTTTTATTCACTATCTATGCAAATAATGAAGATAAGCTAGAATTAGCCAGACAAAAAATGTTGGCTGCGCATCTGTGGAGCGATCATCCGGTGAAACCACTCCCCCTGTACTATGGGACCGTTGATTAAAGCCTGGAAGATTTCTCTTTTATATAGGCGTTAATATCCATACAATACTTTTCCGGCTGGTGGGAATAAACATCCAACGAAAGAATACCCTGTGTGAGCATGAGCAAGGTTTTGTTCAACCAGCCATTCACGGGTGTAGGGATATTCAAGCTTTCACCAAACCGGACTACTGCACCATTCAGATAATCCACTTCACTTTTCCCTCGACCTGAATGCAAATCCATGTGGAATGAGGGCATCTTCTTGCCTCTACCTTTACCTGCAAACCGTGTAAGCAACGGACGCGAAAGCCAAAGCGGGAAATATCTTATTAGCCAGGTAAATAATCTAACTGGTGTGCCCGGCAGATCCACAATTTGAATATGACTGAGGCGGCAAACTTGAATTGCCTCCCGCAATTGGGCAACTTCCACTGCATAAAGGTCTGGATGAACAAGGATGTCGGCAGGTGGCATATCCAGAATGGCTGAGGATGCATTTGCTAACAAGTTGGTCAACATTTTTGACCATTTCATGGCTGACGCTGAGGAGAAAAGCCGAGGATTAAGACCCGCCTCGGAAAAAGCATTGGCTATCCTGAGCGAAAGCGGATGCCCATCTGCCAGCCCAATGCCACGATGGCGTTCGAGGTGGATATCACCTACTGCGCGGCGCTGAACTGCACTGGTCACCGTACCGGCTATAACTTTGCCTTTCCCCAAGACCCCTTCAAGAGCTAGCTCGTTTTCTACGCCATTCTGCAAACACAGCAAGGGTGGTAGATACTCCACATACGGACGAATAGATTCGAGAGCTTCCCTGGTATCATAAGATTTCAAGGCGAATATGGCGACATCAAAGGAGGAATGTGTAAGTGCCTCTGGAAGGGTTGAATAGATATCTGGGTGAAGGATTCGATGTTCTTGCCCCTGGATATTTAACCTGAGACCGCGCTCAAGGATCTCAGAGAAGGCCGATTGTTCGATGAAGGTAACATTTTGACCGTGTAAAATTAAGCTACCGCCAACAAAAGTTCCAATAGCCCCGGCACCAAAGATGAGCCAATTCAATCGATCTTCCAATTACTCATTCCTTCAATTTGATCTAGTTTTCCAATATTGTTCAAACAGAGTACTGCCCACTGTTTGGAGGCTGAATTATAGCGGAATTGCGCATAGCCAAGATTACCGAAGTGGAATATTGGGCTTTGATAATGACCTTGTGGGGTGATCCCCATGATTGCATAGAGGGCTTTATTTAGAATACCCCCGTGTGAGACGATCAGATAAGATCCAGCAGGTAAACGGAGGACATTTTGTAGCGCCAGGCAGGCACGCGTGTAGAGATCCAGCTGGCTTTCACCATTGCCACCAACCGGCTCATAAGGGTGGAAAAAATCTACTGGTGGGATAAGCTGGCTGATTTCCTCCAACAACTGTCCTTGAAGCTGACCAAAATTACGCTCCTTCCAGGCTGGGTCATATTCTATGGGTACCTTGAGCGCTGAGGCAATAATTTCCGCTGTCTTCGATGCACGCTGAAGGGGACTGCTGATAACCAGATCAACATGGAATCCCTCAGATTTCCAAAAGGAGGACAACCTACGTGCCTGATCCAGCCCGTTAGGAGTGAGTGGATAATCCAATTGACCTTGAAGTGTCTGTGATAAGTTGCCTTCTGATTCACCATGCCTTAAAAGGGTTATAAAGTGCATCATTCACCTGCCTCAGGTTTCCAGTGGCTGGAATCATTAACGCCGAGGATATACCAGCGGTGGGAAGCAGGGTTGTAGTGCAAAGTTGCAAAGGCAGTATTATTAAATCTAAAACGTGGTCCATGGAAGTTTGGTTGAGGAGCAATTCCGAGGATGGCGTAAAAAAACATGTTGAGCAATCCACCGTGTGAAACGATCAGGTAACACCCCGGGGGATGATTTAACAAACTTTGAACAGCACTTCCTGCTCGTAAATAAAGCTCCCATTGACTTTCGCCGGTCTGACCGATGGGCTGGTACGGGTGGATAAAATCTGAATGTGGCAGGGTTTCACGTACTTCTTCCGGACTCAACCCAGCCATTAATCCATTATCACGTTCCATCCATAAAGGGTCCATCTCCAGGGGAAGGTGCAACTTGGATGCAATAATTTCAGCGGTCTCGCGTGCACGTGCTAATGGGCTGGATATGACCAGATCAATTTCCTTCTTCTCAGCTTTCCAGCGATCCACGAGGGCGTTGGTTTGTTGTCTTCCTAAGTCTGTCAATGGAAAATCAGCCTGACCTTGATGTCGACCTTCAAAATTGCCTTGCGACTGACCATGCCTTAATAATGTGATATGGTAATTTATGGTTGTAGGAGTCTGATTGTCCATAATTATCTGAGGATCATGCACCCCAATTCCTGGCACCTTGGAGGAAAATTTTACCATTAAGTGTTTTTTTACCTGCAGGCTGAAGCTCATCAATGATTAAAATCCCATTACCTGTGATATATGCTGGCTGACCCTCGTGGATGATCTTCTTCCCGGCTGGCTCAGCAGTAGCGTTTATCCAATGAGCGTTATGGATCTTAAGCACCTGGTTATTCCAAAACGTGTAAGCACCAGGCCAGGGATTATACGCTCGCACGCGGCGTTCAAGGATTAAAGCAGGTTGGGTAAAGTCCAAGAGACCGTCTTCTTTTTTAATCATCGGTGCGTAGGTGGCGAGTGAGTCATCTTGTGGTTCAGCAATCAAGGTACCATTCAGAAATTGGGGGAGTGTTTTGATGAGCAAATTTGAGCCGATTTCTGATAATTTCCTGGTGAGGGTTCCGGCAGTTTCTTCTCTGGTTATATGAATAGATGCCTGGCTGAGGATTGCACCAGTATCTATACCAGGATCCATCTTCATGATTGTAATTCCTGTTTGGTCATCTCCACTCAGGATAGCTGTCTGGATGGGGGCTGCGCCTCGCCAACGGGGAAGCAGAGAAGCATGCACATTGATACACCCGTATTCTGGCAGGCTAAGGACCTCTAAGCGCAAGATTTGACCAAAGGCAGCAACAACAATTAATTCTGGTGCCCAAAGATGCAACTGCTGCATGGCTTCAGGCTCACTCAATCTACGCGGCTGAATAAATGGCAGACCTAATTCCTGCGCTAATAATTTAATGGGAGGAGAGGTAAGTAAGCGCCCGCGACCCGCTGGACGATCTGGTTGGGTGACGATTCCAGCAATCGAATAATGCTCAGCCAATGTCCGCAGCACCGGCACAGAAAACTCTGGGGAACCCATAAAGACAATGTGATGCATTATAGGGGCGATTGTAGCATAATTTTTATTAAATTATCTACAGGTACCGAATTGTAAATGGCATTAATTGACTAATATAGCCAGGAAAAAAGTTCTTTTATCAGCCTGGGCGCAAAGTCATCATTCTTCTTTATTCTTCTTCCCCCAGGTTTCGTCATTCACCAGCGTGACTACTTTAAAACCCTCGGCGTACTGCATTTCTTTGCCTTTGGCAGTATCCGATGCCCATTCCTTGATCATAGATTCAGGATCCCAGTCTTTCATCTGGCTTTTGTGGGCGCGGAGTGCATTCACTTTTATATCAATCGTATCTTCGATGTTGATAAATACATCCGCTTTGTCCCAAACATGAACATAAACTTTACGGACTTTATGTGGCGTGAGCCCTTCCTGGGCAAGTTCCTCGAACAGATTGGGCTGACCGGCAGCAGGGAAAGTGGCATCCAAGGCCGCCATAGCCGCGGCGCGGTGATCAGGGTGATTGATGTAATCATCACCGGACCACACGATGGTTGGATCGCCGGTCAGAATGACTTCAGGTCGGTACTTACGGATCTCACGCACCAGTTTTTTCCGTAGCTCCAGGGTTGGTGATAAAAGCCCATCGGGCTCACGTAAGAACACCACCTGGTTTACACCTGCAATGCGAGCAGCCTCCAGCGATTCGGCTTCGCGAATTTGGGTTGCTTTTTCACGCGTCATACCAGGCTCATCGATGCCCACATCACCGCTGGTACAAAGAACATAAATCACGCGCGTGCCAGCTTTTGCCCAACGGGCCAGTGTGCCCACACAGGTAAATTCGTTATCATCCGGGTGTGCACTGATGGCCATGGCAGATTCTGGAATGTAGATATTAGCAGACATTTAGCTCAACCGTTTCTGGTAATGATAACTACCAAGAATGTAAATTATTTGAAAAGAAAACCGCGCGCAGTGCGCACGGCATTCAGGTGGGGCGAGTGGGACTTGAACCCACAAGGTGTCTCCACCGGCAGATTTTAAGTCTGCTGCGTCTGCCAATTCCGCCACCGCCCCACGTGGATAATTCTACCTGATTTGAGGGATAGGTCAAGGAATAACTAAAATTACTCGATTTTACTCGATAAAAATCAATTGCAATTCTTTAACATTTACCAAAACCATAAATATTATACAAATATAAAGGAAATAATATGGATAAAAATAAATATCAAACACAGAAGACTTTTCTATTAATCAATCAAGAAATAGATTTTAACCCTATTACAAACATCCTGCCGCTTCCTGGCTTGATTTTAGCGAGTGGGGAATTCTAATCTCAGGACTTACTAGCCAATAGAATTTTACTGCAATAGCGATAAAACTGCATCAGAAATTTTCAAGCTTATTCAAATACCCTCAATATTGGATTATGCTTGCAATTATTTAGTTTTGTGCAATAATAATAATTGACTATTTTCTAGATACTACCAAACATTATTTTGGATTACAAAAATATTTCCGCTGAATCAATTGTTTGCCTATTGAAAAGGAGACCATATGCCTTGGGAAGAAGTCATAAGACATGATTCGTTTGAAGGTAGCAACCGACCATTCATTTCAATTGCGCCAGCGCATATTGCTTTCAATTCAGCTTTCGCAAAAATAGCGGAGATTTCTACACGTCACCGAGTGATAATCTATGCTGACCCAGAGTTTCTACGGCTAGGTTTTGAGTTTCACACAGAAAATAGGCTAAATTCCCTTGCTCTCTCTCAAGCTAGGTCCGAAAATAAAGGGGAAAAAATAGTGGGGCTTTTCTGTGCCGCTCAAGGTCTTATCAACAGATATCCATGGATCAAAGGCATTACAAAACTGCCTCCCAAAGACCGTAGATTTTATGACCCTAAGAAAGAAAGGCAGCTCTGGGTAATTGAGTTGTGCCCTGTCTTTGAAGTCAGGAAAGCTAGAGAGTCTGAAGATATCCCCTCTGATGCAGTCGGGATATACAGATATGTACGTGAAAATGGTGAGGTTGTATACATCGGTAGAGGGCCCATAAAGAAGAGACTTGGATCAGCTGAACGAATGGATTGGGATTTTGATATTATTGAATACTCTTTAGTCAAAAACCCTGATGAACAGATTAAATGGGAGGAATATTGGATAAACAAATTCCATCTTGCTAATGGTAAATTCCCCTTCTACAACAAAGTATCTGGATTTACTGTCAACCAGTCTAAACAGGAGGATGAACCGTCAAATTGACACATTTCAGCTATTTATGCCCAAAGACTAGATGAAAGACTAATCCCGTTAGTTTGTCGCTGACCTAAGGATTTGTTGTAATTCTAACAATTGAGCAATTATTTCAGGGAGAGTGAGTACAAATGCCTCCAGCACATGGCACATTCAAAAAGGCAGAGAAGGTAAAGAAAAGCGAAGGTAAACAGGATGAATTGTTTTGAGCACTAATCAAATTGAAATTGGGGCCTCCATAACCAGATTGGCGATATAGCCAGGACATCTAATAAGAGGATCATAAAATGAGCGAGAATCAACAAAACACTATTGTAATACCTGCACAGCCTGATAAAGATATTGATTGGTTTTTGCGACTCCTCGTACAAACGGTTAACGGAACAGAAACATTCTACACAATAACTCTAAATGTTGGTGGACTATTAGTCTCAGGTGAACTGATAGGCGGGCATAAATACTTCGAGGGTATTTCTGAAGAACTCAAAAAAGCGGGACTAGATATTGAAGGTGTAGGCTTGATCAAGAGTCTTGGGGATCGTTACATAAAAGAGAGAGAACAGGAACAAGATTCGGAAAGTAAGACATTTATGCCGCCTGTATGTATACATTTGAGAAACGCCCGAATATTTCACCCAGCAGGAACGCCAATTCCAACTAGTAGTAGTATTTGGTGGCGTGGTCGATTAAACGCTGTTGACGGATTTTCTTTAGGAGCATTATCTGTCGAATAATTTTATTTGTGCAATTGTTAAATCAATTGTTGAAAATTAAACGCAGAGGATTATTCTAAAAATAACCTCAGTTCTTTAACAAAACCACAATTTATACGGTTATCAGCCTATCAGATTTGGTTGTAACAAGGCGTCTCCACCGGCAGATTTTAAGTCTGCTGCGTCTGTTAATTCCACTCCAATAGTTTCTAATACTTGTAAAGGGGTAAAACTACTAGTAGTCGGTATAGGGCGGATTTGCTATAATTCACACTGGATGTCAAGCAACAATTGCAGGTACATATGAGATCGGTTTATTGCCTGGTTTTATTAGCTGTTTTCCTGGTGGGTTCTTCGGTTTCCACTTCTGAGGCGGCTGTTCAAACCGATTTTATTCAATCACCTAATGCGCAGACAATAAGCCTTTATGCACCGGAATCAACTATTACACAAAACCTGACTTATCTGCCACTGATAACGTCAACCAATAAGTTTTTACTAGCCTGTCAAGAAATCCCGATTAAAATACTCAACCAATTTGGTCCTTCGCTAATTGCATACTATCCATTGTGGGAGACGATTGGGAATAAAATCGTTGATCTAAGTTCGAACAATAGATTTGGTGCTTATGAAGGAAATCCGGTACTTAACAATGTACCTGCCCTGTGTAAAAATGCCCCGCGCTTCGATGGTGTGAATGACGTGGCTGATGTGTTTAGCGCAGGTCTGGCTTCAGCTTTTAGCGGGGATGAAGGCACTGTCATCATTCAACTAAAAGTTGAAAAGGATGAGTGGGTTGATGGTAAAAACGCTTATTATCTTGCCTTACGCGCAGATTCTAACAACAATATCGTGTTATATAAATCCGCACGCAATCAATTGGAATTTGCTTATACAGCAGACGGAACAAGGGTAAGCTCAACAATTAATGATATTGCCACGGACCATTGGGTAACTTATGCGATAACCTGGTCTAAATCACATGACCGTTTCTTGGGTTATGTGGCTGGCGAATCAATTTACCCCGCCCAGACAGGTCTTGGAGATTGGGTGGGTGAATTAACCTCTGCGGAAATCGCAGGATATTTAAACTATGCTGATAATTTCGCAAAGAGTTCCATATCATCAGTTGTTTTGCTAAATAGGGAGGCGACTGCTGGAGAAATCAGGGAATATTCGGCTATCTTTGGGGCAACAAAAGTATTGTCTGTGCTTGGGGATAGCATATCAAGAGTGTATATGAGTTCTCCCTGGTCTTTACAGTCAGTATTTGAATATGTTGGCGGTAATAAGATTACATTGAAAAGCCATGCTAAAAGCGGGTATAGTATCCTTCCATATGAGGATCCCCAAGCAGTTTTGGATACCCAAACCATAGCAGCGGCGTCAGATGATGCAGATTTCATTATCATTGCCCTCGGGGCAGTTGATGATAATGCGGGTGACATGAATGCACTACAGGCAGAGGTTGAAGAAAATATCGCTGAGCTGAAGTTGAGCAATCCACGCGCCAGGTTGTATTATATGAACGTTCTCCCTTTATGGACAGATGGTAGTGGCGAAACAGAAAAAGACATGTCCAATGTTAGAGCTGCCATTGCAGCCGCTTGTGCAGCTCAAAACATCACATGCTGGGATACCTATACTACCCCATGGATTACAGCAGCCGACACCTATGATGGGGTTCATCCAAATGCTGCCGGTCATTTTAAAATCGCACACCAGGTTTTATTACGAATTCCAACATCCAATATCGATACAATTTTTGTGGAACCATAGCTATCGTATGAGAAATGAAAAACGAATCCCATTCTTTGCCGGATTCTTTTCAAGTTTGCCTCGTCCGTTGGTCTGTTATTCCATCTGAACTTGCGGATGTAAGAGTGATAAGTTAAGAAATCCCAGGTTTTACCTTTTTTCGCCAGGCAGCAAAACGTGAGTAGAGATGTACCCAGGGAGGAGAGAGGTGAACATGCGCCTGTGCTATTTCTAGAGCTTGTTTTAAACTGGCAGTATCAGCAAAATCAGGTAAGGTGAGAGTGGCTGCACCGATCTCGATCAGGCTATGGGCATCAGATCCAACCGTTGTGGGCAGCTGATGTTTCTCCGCGAAATTTTTTGCCTGGTGGTTGGCTTGAGGATAGATGCAGCGAGCGTTGAATACCTCAACCGCATCAACCATTTCTACAATACTCTGGAGATCAGACAACTCCCAATGTCCTTTACGATAGATATCGAAAGGATGTGCAATCGATATGAAAGCACCTTGAGCACGCAGGATTTCTATCGTTTTCAAAGCAGGCAGACCCGCTGGTACCTGTTCTCGTACGAAGATACCAATCAGCTCACCTTGGTTGGGTCATGATCTCTTCACCGACGATGAATTGTTGTGGGTTGATCTTCTTTGCCCGTAATCCACCCTGGATGGTATTGTGGTCTGTAATCACAAGCCGATGGATGCCTTTTGCCTGACAGGTTGATTCCAATTGTTGAAGCCTGACAAGTGAGTCTTTTGAATAGCAGGTGTGGCAGTGGAATTCAACTTTTATCATTTACGGGGATTGGCTGATGATTAGATGGTCAATGAATCCGTGGTAATTTCTGTCGCCGAATTATTCGATAAAGAAGGCCTGCAAGGAGCGACAGAGTGATGGCGATCCATGCCGCGGATTGGATTACGGTTTTGGGCTCCATACCCGGCATGACCACTTGACCATCTCCATAAGATTGGAACAATTTTCCCCACTTGGTTTGCAGTGCAGCTTTCACACGTTTTCTACCGATGAAAGGATACCAATACACATTATGGTAGAAGTTACTGGCGAAATACGCCCATGGCACCAGGGGGCTGCGCAATAATGGCTTTTCAAAACTGTGCAACCAGCCGTGATAGATCATTTTCTGACCTCGACTGGCGAACGTATCTTCCTGGATATAACCCCAATCAGATGAGGCGAGGTCTGTGTCACCCAGGATTTCAATTTGCCTGGGGTCACCGATACCCATCTCTTTTTCATGGGCAAGGCGAATAAAAGGCAAGCTCATTGGGTCAAATCCCTGTAATTTAGCACTCATGGCATCGATGGCAACCTGATCGGCCGAGGCGAGCAAGACGTCAGTTTCGTGCCAGCGCATGGCACGCGGACCAGGACCATCGCCAGAGAACGTCCCGTCCATTACGGCGAATAAACCTGGATGAATATCCTGTTGGATTTGCAACAAGTCCACCAGAGTTTGGTGGATCAAGCCATGGGTCCAATGGCGGTTGCGACCCAACAGCCCCCCAAAGGCATTCTTCATAGCCCCGGTGATGGTAGTGAAAACATGCGTCTTGACTGTCGGAAGGTGGAGGATGTTCATTCCGATCATTGGTTCAGGGATAAACAATCCTTCAGGGAAGATCTTATCCAATACCAGGAATGGGGTTTTGGGTCGATATTCTACCCACTTGACTTCGGGGTCGTAGGTATAAATGCAGGGAAGGTGGTATTTATCCGTGACGAATTTATGCTTATTATTCTGTTCAGCATCTGAGGTGTTTACTACGACTGTATCGTTGTGAACCCCAACCAAATCATCATACCCAGCATCCATCAAGGTGCGAATGACGCCCTCGATTTGCCAGGGGGTGGAGGAGCAGGCAGGATACCAGGTCTGCCAGGAGATATTTATTTTTATGCCGGTACGGATATGCTTTGGGAGAGCCTGCTCGAAACCTGCCAATTTCATCAGTCTTTGGATATCATCCAAGACCGTGACGGGCGTCGTTTTGATCAGGGCAACTTTTCCTTTTCCATGAAAGTCAGTCATGACTATCTCCGATGTTTTGCATGTTCTATTTTATCAATGAAATTGGTCAAGGGCGAAAGAATCTTAGCAGTTTGATTTGGCTAAACCTCTTGCAATCTATTGATCTGTATAATTCGACATTTCAGTCAGGAACTTTTCAGTAAAAAATAGCGAGGCAGCTTTCCCGTAGGTAGGTTTTTCACGGTAAAATATCTATGCCTTTCAAATTATGGACAAGTGAATGATAAACGACATTAAAGCTCTCTTTGATTTACCTGTACTCGTGATCGGTGCGGCGGGAATGGATATGGTGGGCAGGCTCAATTCTACATTGCGCCCACAGACCTCAAACCCGGCGCAAATCCGCTATGCATTTGGTGGAGCTGCACGCAATGTAGCAGAAAACTTGCTGCACCTCGGGACGCCGGTCACATTAGTAACTGTGGTAGGTAAAGATGAAGCGGGTGGCAACCTGATCCGATCGATCGGTGATGCGGGAGCAAATGTAGAAGCAATCCAACGTTCTTCACACTATCCAACCGGGACTTACCTGGCAATTGTCAATACGGACGGCAAACTAGAGTTTGGTCTGGACGATATGCGGGTATTGTCAGAGCTATCCCCCCAATATATGCATGCCCATGAAAACCTGTTTGCCCAGTCTTCCATGCTGTTCTTCGATGCGAATTTATCCAAGGAAACATTACGAACAATCGTTTCCATTGCTCGCAAGCAAAGATTGCCAATCTGTGCGGATCCGATTTCTGAAGCATTAGCTCCAAAATTATGCCCTCATCTGTCACATTTACGATTAGTTGTCCCAAATAGAGGTGAAGCGGCCGTCCTGTGTGATCGGAATTCTGGCATCAGCTCGCGGCGGGAAGCGATTGCAGCTGCCAAATGTTTGGTAAGCCAGGGGGTCGAAATTGCGATTGTCACCATGGCAGAAACAGGCGTTTGTTATGCCACATCAGAAACCAGCGGATATGTCCCATCTTTACGGACAAACATTATTGATCCTACCGGTGCAGGTGATGCGTTGACAGCAGCAGTTTTATTTGGATTGTTGAACCAGATGCCAATTGATGACGCTGTCCGATTAGGAGTAGCAGCAGCATCCTTGACCCTAGCCTACCGTGGGGCGGTTGTGCCGGACCTGTCATTGGAGAAATTGTATGACCAGCTTGGATAAAGCATATTTTTCTTTACACCCTGAGGTTGAGCAAGCAATTAAGGACTTAAAGCCTGTTGTTGCGCTTGAATCAACCGTAATTACACATGGATTACCCTTCCCACAAAACATAAATCTTGCCAGCGACCTGGAAACGGAAATACGAGAGCAAGGATGTGTCCCAGCCACGATTGCGATCGTCGATGGGAAAATATGCATCGGCCTCGACACAACTCAATTGGAGCAGCTCTTGCAATCAGAAGATGTGCTGAAAATCAGCGTACGAGATATTGCACCCGCTGTAGCTGCAGGCAAAAGTGGTGGTACGACTGTAGCAGGTACCCTGGCGATTGCGCAGGCGGCAGGGATCCTTGTCTTTGCAACCGGTGGAATTGGGGGGGTGCATCGGCAGACACCGTTTGATGTTTCTGCTGACCTGGGTCAACTGAGCCGATCCCAGCTTGTTGTGGTATGCGCAGGGGCAAAAGCCATCCTGGATATCCCTGCCACTCTGGAAGTGTTGGAAACCAATGCAATTCCAGTTATTGGTTACCAGACGGATGTGTTCCCTGCTTTCTACTCAATCAGCAGTGGGTATACGGTGAGCGCACGAGTAGACTCACCTGAGGAAGCTGCAATCCTGGCTAAAACACATTGGGACTTGGGGCTATCGAGTGCGATCCTTGTAACTGTACCTCCACCTGAAGAAGTGGCACTCAAGCCGGAGGTTGTTGAATCGGCTATCCAAATCGCATTAGGGGAAGCGCAAGAACAGCATATCCACGGACAATCCGTCACGCCTTTCTTGTTACGCCGGGTAAGTGAGCTGACGGGTGGAATGAGTTTACGAGCGAATCTTGGTTTATTACGCAACAATGCCCGCGTGGCAGCGAGAATTGCGAGGTTTATCAAGGCCAGACAGGCAGACGTATCTAGGAGTATCTAAACTTGACAGAGTCCTTGGAATGCCTTGAGTGAGCATCGCAAGGGGGATGCAGGCGTTGTAGCAAGTGTGTATAAAAATCTAGCGAGTGGGTTCGGGGGTGAAAGTTGGCGCGTTAGTAGCCGTAGGTCTAGTAGGCGTGACTGTGAATGTCGGCGCGTGTGTATTCTCTATATATGTAGGAGATATAAGGGTCGGTCGGGGGGTCGGGGTTTCAGAAGGCATGCGCGTGTCTGACGGGCGAAGGGTTAAAGTAGGTGCATGTGTGCTGGTGGTCGTCTGAGTAGGTGAAGGTGTCAGGCTTGGAACTCCGGTCGGTGGCTGTCCCTCGACTGTGAACCGCCCCGAAGTTTTCCAGGCTAATCCAACGAATATCTGTACCTCATACTCGCCTGGCAGCCACAGGTATGCTTCTGGATTCCAGTCAGAATAGCCGACGCCACCAGTTCCGCCATCCCATGGATTGGTCTCATAGTAAACCAGCTCGTTTCCATAAAACCAAAGGGCTGACCATTGTGCATCGGGTGTCATCTTATCGTATGTAAATTGAGCATATACGTGACCGACTGGATTCTGGAAGGCAGTGACTGGGTCGATGGGGACAAAATTCTCATCCAGTGCGTTGGCAAATTGCAATGGACTAAAAACTGCATCCGGATTCGGTGTGGTTGTGCTGGAGAAAAGGTCCTCAATCACCAATGGGATATGAGGGGTGGGGGTGATTGTGGGTGTGTCGGATACTGAGGGTGTGGGTGTGATTGTGGGAGTGAGGGTTATTGTCGGGGTGAGACTAATGGTTGGCGTCAGAGTGATGGTGGATGTGAGCGTGGGCGTAATGGTGGGTGGAAAATAATGATAGGCGATAGGTTCTGCAAAACGCCTGGTGAGTATGGCAACGAGGATGAAGATGAACGATAAGAATAACATCCTCCATCCTTTTACCATTCGATCACGACGCATTCTAAAGAATTTAAGTGTGCGTCCTTTGCGGATAGAGCGAATGCCGACCCAAATTCCATATGCAGCTAGCAAGGATAAAAGGGCGACAATCGTGATTACCGCGGTATGAATGTCAAGCTTCATAGAGAATGAAAATTACGAATGTTTATCAATCGCCACGGGATTGCGTAATTTCCCTAACCCATCGATAGCGACTTCAACAAAATCCCCTGGTTGCAGAGGGCTTATACCGGCTGGAGTACCAGTCATGATCACATCACCTGGCTCTAAGGTCATAATCGAAGAAGCAAATGTAATAATCTGTTCAACATGAAAAATCATGTCGCGAGTTGAAGCCATCTGGCGAAGCTCGCTATTAACATGGCAGGTGATCATGGCATCGGTAGGATCAAATTCCGTATCGATCCAAGGACCGAGTGAGCAGAAGGTATCAAAACCTTTGCTGCGTGTCCATTGACCATCCAGGCGTTGTAAATCGCGGGCTGTGACATCATTTCCAATAGTATATCCATAGATATGGCTTTGTGCGTCGGATGGTTGGATCCATCTACCTCGTTCACCGATCACCACCACTAATTCTGCCTCATGATCGACCTGTTGGGATTGTGGAGGTAGGAGTATGGTTTGCATTGGTCCAATAACCGAGGAGGGCGGTTTAAGAAATAGAAGTGGTGTGGTAGGTGTTTCGGCGTCTTGTTCTTTGATATGTTCAGCATAGTTTCGACCTACACAAATAATCTTGCCAGGCATAATGGGTGAATAAAGATGAACAGAATCCATTGGCAGGATTGCTTCCAATCGTTTGTATTCTCCAAATGGAGAGCCCTCGATTTTGCCTAGACGGTCATTATTTACCCAACCGAATTGGATAGGTTCGTTTTTTGTTTGATAACGAATCAGGCGCATTGCTACAGCCTTCAGTCTTCAGATATCTGGATACGTTCAGCCAGGTCGGCTATAGCTTGTTCTGCACCGGAGAAACGCTGAGAAAATGACCAATGGAGGGCTTCAACCAGGATATATATGATAGCGCTGATTACAATCATTCCACTAGTTGGTGAAGGGTGTTCCGAGGCAGCTAGCACCACGGTAGCTGAACGAGCAGTCGGCAAAGAGGCAGCGCCCACAATGGCTGCTGTAGGGATGTTGCGAACTTTTGCTTCGGCAAGAGAACGAGCGATAAATGGGGATTGTCCGGTGACATCGATCGCTAGAAGGAGATCCTGCTGGCTGGCAGTGTGAACGACCCGGGCGAAATCGATAACACCTGGTCGGGCAATATAAATTGGGAAACCACCCTGCTCCAGGAAGTAAACCAGATTGTATGCAGCAGGTTGAGCCGGTGACTCTACCAGCAAAATAATCCGACGGGCTTTACCAATGAGATTGACTAATTTTTCAATCGAATCGATATCCAGCATCAGGCGCATTTGGTCAAGCTCGCTTCCCAGACTGGCCATGGCTGTACTCACCACACCTGGCAAGGAATCAGGTTCTTTGGCATCATGGGGGTGGTAAAGCAGGTTTCGACGGACTTTATCGCGGATCTCCCGCAAGAGCTCAGGATAGCCTTTATAGCCTAAATGTTGGGAAAATCGCACAACCGTGGCAGCATCAAGGTTCAAGGCATGTGCAAGCTCGCTAGCAGTCATGAACGAAGCTTCGATGTAAGAATCTAACAGGAAGTCGGCAAGTTTGGCAAAACTCTTCGACATGGCAGGTCGATCACGACGAATGGATTCTTCGTAGGTCATAATCTCCTCCAAAATAATCTAAAAATAATACAAAGTGTATCACAAAGAATAGAAAAAATGCAAACGAATTTGCGGAAAATTATTATTAATGTGAATAATTGGTGCACGAAAACTGGGGTATAATCAGCCCGATGGGCGGGTAGTTCAGTTGGTTAGAACGCCTCTCTTACACAGAGGAGGTCGTAGGTTCGAGTCCTATTCCGCCCACACTGATTACCCCCACAGGTGGGGGTTATTGTGTTTAAATAACGCCTACATATGGGGGTGTGCTGGTTAAATGGTTGCTTTCAGGGCTGGTTTCATTTGCAACCGTTTGCAACCATTTGCAACCGCGAACTTCAGTTGACATGGGTCTTGTTCAGTTGCACCGCGACAGGCATGATGAGTTCATCAATTCTTTCTGCTGCTTCGACTTGCATGCTCGGGATCAGATGGCCGTAGATATCTAGGGTGATCGAGGCTCTGGCATGGCCCAAACGCCTGGATACCACAATGGGTGCGATGTTGCTGTTCAACATCAGGGATGCTGCGGTATGCCTCAAATCGTGGAAGCGGATGGCGGGTAGACCTGCATCTCGAAGCAGCTTCTTGAAATCCCTGCAGCAGGTTACGGGGATCGATGGGTCCACCTAGCGAGTTTGGTAAAGATCAGACCATGCTCTTGCCATTTCTCACCAGCTACCAAATGTTCATCTTGTTGGCGTTCAAAGTGCGCCCGCAATACTTCAATGGTCCTATCTCCCAGGGCGAGAGAACGCTTTCCGTACCTGGTTTTTGGAGCTGAAAACTGAACACCATTCCCGTCAGGTCGAACCAGTTGCCGTTCGACCTTTATGGTTTGCCGGATCCAATCCAGATCAGTCCACTTTAGTCCCAGGAGTTCCATCTGCCGCATGCCCGTGACAACTGCCAGGTAGAAAAGCGCTTCCCAGCGATGTCCCATCACTGTAATAAGCAGCTGGCTTACCTGGCTTTCATTGAGTATTTTCATCTCGGTGAATGGCTCTTTGGGGGGGTGGGTAAAGCTAGCTGAGTTACGGTTGATCATGCCTAACTTGACCGCGTGTTGCAGGGCGGTATGTAGCAGGGTATGGGTCTTCAGGATTGTGTAAATCCCGACCTCTTGTGCTTCAAGCTGGTTATAGAACCGCTGAATATGCTCCGGTCGTAAATCTATTATCTTTATTTGGCCAATATTCGGTAGGATATAGCTTCTGGTGAGCTGCTCATATTGCTTTGATGTAGACGGTCGCCTGGACGATCTGGTAGAGCATAACCAGCTATCCATATACTCGCCCAGCGTCACTTTCGTGCTGGTATACGTCATACCATCATCAATCTGACCGCGTGTCTTACGGATCCAATCCAAGCCTTCTTTTTGTGTACCAAAAACCTTCGACAAACGCTGGCCAGTGAGGGTGATTTGAGCACACCAGTGACCACTAGGTAGCTTATAAACCGTTCCTTCGTGATTGGCGCGTTTTCTTGCCATTTCCTATCCCTCCTCTCTTTGCAGGAGATAAAGGAAAGGCAACACTGCATGCCCTGTCCATTCGGTTGTTAACGAACCATGTAAGAGCCTTGCACAGTGAAGGATGAAAATATTGTGGTATGCTCCGGCTACAGCAGATAGAGTTTGGTCGCACACTGGTGATATTCATCCCGTTTGTTAACGTAAACCGATTGCCTGTGAGCACAGTGAATTGTTGCGGTTTCAAAAACCAGCACGCGTAGCAAAGTTCGAATTGTCTCGGCAATCCCTGCTGAAACCCAACAGGAGTAGAGAAGAAATGGAAGACATCTTAGAGTGTTGTTGTGGATTGGACGTTCATAAAGAGAGCATCGTCGCCTGCCTATTGAAAGGCCCATTAGGAGCAGGACTAAAACTTCGGAGTGAGATCAGAGAATTCGGAACCCAGTTGAAAGATTTGATTATCTTACGGAAGTGGCTAGAGGAACACGAGTGCCACTATGTGGCGATGGAAAGCACCGGAATCTACTGGCAGCCCGTGTATGCAGTTCTGGAGACCGCTTTGTCAGACGAAATGCGATTACTGGTGGTCAATGCCCGGCACATGAAGAACGTTCCCGGCAAGAAAACCGATATGCGCGACGCCGAATGGATTGCCACCTTATTGCGGGCTGGTCTCTTGAAAGGCAGTTTTGTGCCTGAGCGTGATATACGAGATTTGCGGCAGTTCACCCGCTATCGCAAAGCATTGATCCGGGATATCACCTCCCAGAAAAACAGGATCGAGAAGTTGTTGCAGTCCAATGGCTTTCGTTTGTCCTCCTTTCTGTCAGATATTTTTGGCAGTTCTGGCCTGGCGATTATGCAGCAATTAGTGCAAGTCGGTTCCATTTCAAGTCAGAGTCTAGATCTGTGTCTAAAGGCACGAGCACGCCAGAAGGCGGGCGAAATCTTATCCAGCCTCAATGGAACCTTGTCTGTTCCTCAGCGCAAATTGCTCAAAATGCAACTGGCTCATCTGGTAGACTTACAAGCCAATTTACGGGAGGTTGAAGAAGAAATTCATGACGGATTTTCTCAATTTCAAAGCCCGATCGAATTGCTCAATTCAATCCCTGGGATTGATCTAACAGCTGCTTATGCCATTCTGGCAGAGATTGGTAAGGAGATGTCAGCCTTTCCGACCGCCCAGCACATCTGCTCCTGGGCAGGATTGGCCCCTGGGAATTATAAAAGCGCCAATAAGCAGAAAAGACAGCGCGTCACACAGGGCAACAATTATCTCAAAACCATTCTGTGTGAAGTTGCCTGGGTTATCGCATCTCACAAAAAACTGTACTTGTCGGGTTGGTATTGGCGGCTGAAGCAACACACGGATGCGAAGCGTGCAATTGTCGCCTTGGCTCGTAAACTGCTCGTAATCATCTACACCATGCTCAAATCTAATCAACCGTATAATGAGCAAAAGTTCGTGGAGCGCAAGAATGCATCTGAACAGAAACGTGTCAAGCGTATGGTATATGAATTAAGCCAGTTAGGTTATGCCGTGTCTTTGGCAGCTTAATCTATTTTCGTAGCAAGGTGCGGAGGTACAATAGTATTTTATCACTCAATAGAACACATGGATAACAAGGACAGAAGGGGAATGTACTTGTCATTACTGATTCCATATTCGGTTGAAACCTAAGCATGATCCGCTTGGTGATGAAGATTTTTTTCAATGTACTCAGCCAGGTCTTGAGGTCTGGCCCGACAAGCTTTGCCTAGCCGTACGACTGGGATCGCACCTGTTTGAAGCAATTGGTAGGCAAAGCTGCGGCTGATG